>NZ_CP091913.1:0-200000 GCF_022063185.1 Nostoc sp. UHCC 0870
ATGGAAATTACTATTGACAATTTATGGAATCAGGTACTAGATCGCTTACAAATAGAATTATCCCGTCCCACCTTTGAGACTTGGATTAAAACTGCTAGTGTAGAAAAATTAGAAAATAATTGTTTATTTATCGTTACCCCTAATCCTTTTGCTCGTAATTGGTTACAAAAGTATTACATTAATACCATTGCTAATGTAGTACAGGATATCCTGGGACATCCTGTAGAAATTTATATTAAAGTCGCTCAAAGTGATGCAGTTGAAGAACTAGGGGAATCAGCAGTCAATTGGGAATCACCAACTCCAAATACTACTTCGGAAACTGGGACTAAAAAAAGACAGCCAAACACTGACTTAAATTCTAAATATGTATTTTCCCGCTTTGTGGTAGGAGCAAATAGTCGCATGGCTCATGCTGCATCGTTAGCGGTTGCTGAATCGCCTGGGAAGGAATTTAATCCTTTATTTTTATGTGGTGGTGTAGGTTTAGGCAAAACTCATCTCATGCAAGCGATTGGTCACTATCGCTTAGAAATTTGCTCTGATTGTAAGATATTTTATGTTTCTACAGAACAGTTTACTAATGATTTAATTACAGCTATTCGCAATGACAAGATGCAGAGTTTTCGAGAACATTATCGGGCTGCTGATGTGTTGTTAGTAGACGATATTCAGTTTCTGGAAGGTAAGGAGTACACCCAAGAAGAATTTTTCCATACTTTTAATACGTTACATGAAGCTGGTAAGCAAGTTGTAATTGCTTCTGACCGTCCACCTAATCAAATACCCCACTTACAAGAGCGTCTTTGTTCTCGCTTTTCAATGGGGTTGATTGCTGATATTCAGTCTCCAGATTTAGAAACGAGAATGGCTATTCTCCAGAAAAAAGCGGAATACGAAAATATCAGATTACCCCGTGATGTCATTGAATATATTGCTGTTAATTATACTAATAATATCCGGGAATTAGAGGGAGCTTTGACGAGAGCTTTAGCTTACATTTCTATTTGGGGGTTGCCGATGACGGTAGAAAATATTACCCCTGTTTTAGAAACTTCCACGGAAAAATTTGAGGCTACACCAGGGGCAATTTTAACGGTGATAGCTGAAAATTTTGCTCTCTCAATTGAAGAACTGAAAAGCAACTCCCGCCGACGGGAAATTAGTTGGGCGCGTCAAATTGGGATGTATTTAATGCGTCAACATACTGATTTAAGTCTACCGAGAATTGGTGAAGAGTTTGGCGGTAAAGACCATACAACTGTCATGTACAGTTGTGAGAAAATTACTCAACTGCGGGAAAGCGATCGCAGTTTATCACAAACTCTCCGTCAACTTAGCGATCGCATCAACATGACTAGTTCATCACGGCGAAAATAATTCTACAAAGTTTTCCACAACTAGTAATCATGCCACTCTCTAAAAATGATTTTAAATATTAAGTAATGTATAAAAATAGATTAAATTTAAATCTATTTTGTGGGAAACTGGAAATTTTCGGGGAAAATTTTCTTAAGTATAATTACCCTGTGGAAAATACCAAGGGGTTTTCCACAAGTTTTCCACAGATATTCATCTTCCCAACTGTGACTAACTAGGGAATTACGGAAGGTTTTCCACAGTTTCCACAATTTTTAACCTAGGTGTTTACAACAACAGTCTGAGAGGTTGTTTGAAAAGTTTTGTCAGGTATCATTTGTCATTCTGAGTGGAGCTTTGCGGAAGGAAGAATCCGCGTTTTCACCGTTATACTGGGATGCTTCCTTCGTCAGCATGACATAAAAGGGGACTTTTCAAACATCCTCTGATAGCCGTGACGATGGCAGACGTTAAATTAAAACTAAAAACTATTCTCGTCTGCCCCCTTAGCTAGATATGGGAATGCTACTATATTTACTCACCTGCTGAATCTGATCATGAAATTAGTTTGCGCTCAAAGCGATCTCAGTACAAACCTCTCACTTGTTAGTCGTGCTGTACCGTCACGACCAACTCATCCCGTACTTGCTAATGTGCTACTGCAAGCAGATGCTCAAACTAACCAAGTAAGTCTCACAGCCTTTGATCTCAGCTTGGGTATTCGCACTAGTTTTAATGCTGAGGTATGGCAAGAGGGAGCGATCGCACTTCCTGCTAAATTACTTGTAGATATCACCTCCCGTCTACCAGAGGGAGAAATCACCCTAGATGATGAATCGACAGATAGCACCGCCACAGGAGAGGGTTTAGTTGTTACCCTCACACCCAAAACTGGAAAATACCAGTTACGCGCTATGGGTGCAGAAGAGTTTCCCGAATTACCTCTAATTGAAAATACTCAAGCTATTAATATCACCGCCACAGCCTTAATCGAAGGATTGCGGGGTTCTTTGTTCGCTACGAGTTCTGATGAAACTAAGCAAGTCCTCACGGGGGTTCATCTGACCGTTAAACAAGACACATTAGAATTTGCTGCTACTGATGGACATCGCCTAGCAGTAGTAGAAACTAGTAATGAGCGTCCATTGGAAGATAGCGAACAACAACTAGAAGTTACAGTACCAGCGAGAGCCTTACGAGAGCTAGAAAGGATGTTGGCTCATAAGGCTGCATCTGATGAACCTATAGCCCTATATTTAGATCAAGGTCAAGTGGTGTTTGCATGGGGTAATCAACGCCTTAGTAGCCGTACCTTAGAAGGTCAATATCCCGCTTATCGGCAACTCATTCCTAAACAATTTGAACGACAAGTTACAATCGAACGCCGACAATTTTTAAGTACATTAGAGCGAATTGCTGTATTAGCCGATCAAAAGAATAATATTGTTAAACTTAGCATTGATAGCAATGCCCAAGAATTAACCCTATCTTGTGAAGCGCAAGAAATGGGTAATGGTAGAGAGTCAATGTCGGCTCAAATTTCTGGAACAGATATAGATATTGCCTTTAATGTCAAATATTTAATGGAAGGATTGAAAGCTTTACCATCCTCAGAAATTCAAATGCACCTGAATCAAGATTTAACTCCAGTAATTTTTACACCATTAGGTGGGTTAAAGATGATTTATTTAGCTATGCCAATTCAATTGAGAAATTAAAAAGGAGATTGAGGAAAGGGTATAAACCGACCTTCTACCCTTTCCTTGTTCCCTGTCACCTGATCAATAAAACAAGATGATTATGGCTTTAAGATTTGCTCAGGATTCTGAATTTTTAGA
Organism: Nostoc sp. UHCC 0870; assembly: GCF_022063185.1. Lineage (NCBI taxonomy): Bacteria > Bacillati > Cyanobacteriota > Cyanophyceae > Nostocales > Nostocaceae > Nostoc > Nostoc sp. UHCC 0870. The sequence goes on from NZ_CP091913.1 coordinate 3,198, forward strand.
CTCTGGCATTATCGGCAAAGCGAATTTTGAGATAATCATCTTCCATCTTTGCACCTGCGGGTTGTAGTGCAGCTAGGGCTTGGGGTAAGACTAGGTTACGGCGATGATTACCAATCGTAATATTTAATTCGTCCCCAGTTTTACTAAGTTGAACTTGGTCTTTGGGAATCCCCGGCAAATACAATTCTAAGCTGTATTGATTTTGTTCTTGCACTACTCTCAGGGTAGTTTCTTTGTAATATACTTGGGTTGGATCTTCATCTTTATAGAGGGTTTCTTTTAACCTCTCTAAGGCTGCCAAACCACACATCTCTTCAGAAAATAATGGTACTTCTTTGACAGGGAGAGGATGAAAATCATCGTGAATTTCTTGACGATATTCTTCTTGATTTTGTTTCCAACGTTGGAAGAATGGATCTTGCACTTCTGGCGGGATAATTCGATTAGCTACAACTAAATCTGTGGCGACATTATACAAGCTGAGATAGGCATGAGCGCGGAGAGATTCTTTAATCACCATCTTCTCTGGATTAGTGACTAAGCGGACTGAAGTTTGAGTATTATCTGTTAATACTTTTTCCAATGCTTCAATTTGCTCATAAAACTCATAAGGCGCATCCATTACTTCTTTGTTGGGTAAAGAAAATCCCGCAATGGGTCTAAAAATGGGTTCAACTAGGGGACGCAGTGCTACTGAGATGTTTTGAAATGGCTTGTAAAAACGCCGCATATACCAACCACCAACTTCCGGTAAACTCAACAGTCGTAATGCTGTGCCGGTGGGTGCAGAGTCGATAATCAAGACATCATACTCGCCTTCATCGTAGTGGCGTTTCATTCTGACCAAGCCAAAAATTTCATCCATACCTGGTAGGATGGCTAATTCTTCTGCTTGTACTCCATCTAAACCTCTTGCCTGTAAAACCTGGGTAATATATCGTTTGACTGCACCCCAGTTTCCTTCTAATTCTTGGAGTGCATCTAATTCTGCGCCCCACAATTTAGGACGAATTTGCCGGGCTGCATGGCCTAGTTCCATGTCAAAACTGTCTGCTAATGAGTGGGCAGGGTCTGTACTCAAAACCAGTGTACGATATCCTAATTCTGCACAACGCAGTCCAGTTGCTGCTGCAACGGAGGTTTTACCCACGCCGCCTTTACCTGTCATTAAAATTACTCGCATGGATGATTATGCCCTGCCTGAGAATTGTTTACATTTATTTACGCTATTTCTATTATCAATGGTTTTGCGGATTGGGGCATTGGGCAAGGGGCATTGGGTATTGAAGATTTATTCATCTTGGGGATGTTGCTGCAATAGTTGATCTAGTTTGGTTTCAATTTCTGAGAGTTTGTTAAGAATTGTGGGGCGATTGCCATCTACGGAAAGTAACAGGTTGAAGATTCCTTCTTGTACCTGGGTTAATCGTTCTACTGCTTTTTGTAGTTGGATCATACCTTCACGGAGTTCTTGCCGTTCCTCTCGTGTGTCTGTCATGTCATCTAACATGGCTTGGACGGTTTTAGCGTTAGCTTCTATGAGTTGTTTGAGGTCTTTGTCAGCCATTGCGATCGCTCTTTGGGATATATACTTATCCTAATTTGTAGCTGAGATTGGGTAACTACTCCAACTTAGATTCGATTTACTGCTGTTTGCCAGGGATTATATGCTGTTTCAACACGTCTAGACGGGAACAGTGCCAATAATCAATGTGAGAAACTATCAAGCCATCTGAGTTAAGTCCTAGTTCACTCCAACCAGAGATAGAGATGCGCGGTTTCCAGGGTAAGGGAGTATTCCAACTGAGTGTCCATTCTGTTTTGATGGTGTCTCCCAAGGGTTGAATATTATGTACATCCATGTGGCAATTGAGAAACCAAGTTTTGATGAATTTAATCATCTGTTTATAGCGTTCAACACCGCGAAAACTATTTAGCGGGTCTTGAAAATAAACATTTTCGGCATAAATACTGTAGGTTTGATTGTCTGGGAAGCGTTGATAGTCTAGTTTCAGGATTTCGATGATGTCCATTGTCTTATTCTGGTTGAGATTCTACTTCATGCCATAGCCGTTCTAGCTGTCGTTGCCAAGCTGCTAAAACTTCTTCTCTTGTTTCTGTCGTTTGGTTGATTTCTCCTAACAATCCTTCAGCATAGAACCGTTCTAGGGTTTGCATTGTGGCTTGCAGAGATTGTCCTTGTTGTTTTGCAGCTTGCACAATTTGGCGAATGCGGTTTTCGATGAGGCTATTGAAGACATCGTTTAAGCCTGCGGTATGTAACGATATGAGTCTAGCGATCGCATTTTTCAAGTCATCTCTCACTAAAGTACCGCTATGATGCTGATATACTCCCCACATCACGCTGTCATACAAGGCGTAGCGGACTTCTTGGGTGTCATCAAAGTTGGCTGATAAAAACTGTGCTAAGAATGGTTGCGCTTCTTGTAATGGCACAATCGGTAATAAAACCCGCAACCAATTGCTATCTTCCGACAGCAATACTAAAAGCCTAAATGTAGATGTGTCTATTTGCCACGAGCCAGATGTGATCTCTTGTACATTGGTTGTCCCAAATAATTCGGTCAAAGTCTCTGCAAGTTCTCGAGGTGTCATAGTTTTTTTGAGCTTTAACCTCTAGGGTAACGCTATTACTTTTATTGATACATCAGCTTATTATTGAAATTATAAGGGGAATGCTGAAAACCCGTGAGAAGCAGGACACGCAGGTGTCCGAACTTCGTACTTCTCCCAAGGGGAGACGCTGCGCGAACAGGCACGGGATGAAAGCTTCTTTATTGCCTTTAGGCTTAAGTCAATTTTGTTGATGAACATGGTAAAATACTCTAATCAGTACAAGATTTAAAAACCTACCCCCGGACTGGGGGAAAGTCTACGCCCGAAAAACCTTGAGGAGATATCACTACGCCCTACTGGGCAAACGTGGTGAGCCTGGGAATCTGTGCAAACAGAATATTAAGGCTGTGAGGTCTTAAGAATCTCCGTACCTTTAGGTCGGAGAGTGTCAATCTACGACTTTCAGTTAAAATTAATCCCAACAAAATATACGTTTAACATCCGCGACTTCTTCAAAAAGTTGCGGATCTGCTTTTTTAAGGATAGTTGAAGTTGGTTCACCATGTAACAAAATCTTAATTAAAACCTCCATCTGTGGTTATAAATTGTTGTCAAAAATGAATTGTTTTGAAAGCAAAACCAAAATCTAATTTTTTTTGTTATGGTGATCCCAAAGGAAACATTAAGCACTCAAGCAAGGTAGAAAACACGATATTTCGTGTCTATCAGGCTGGCAATTGCCAAATCAAACAATAAGTCAAAAACCTAACTTACTATCAATAACCAGAGTACAATCGGGGAGGTAATATCTATGTTTACAGTATCTCATCGCACTGTGGCTCAATTCTCTAAAGAGAAATCATTTGTTCTCTGGTTTGATGAAGTGGGAATTGCGGATATCGGCTTAGTCGGTGGGAAAAATGCGTCTTTGGGGGAAATGATTCAACAGTTAACACCCCAAGGCGTGAATGTACCTACAGGATTTGCCACTACAGCTTATGCTTATCGTTACTTCATCCAGTCGGCGGGTTTGGAAGGGAAGTTAAGAGAACTATTTGCTGACTTGGATGTAGAAGATGTCAAAAATTTACAAGCAAGGGGAAAACAGGCGCGATCGCTCTTGATGGACACACCATTTCCTCTAGAATTACAACAGGCGATCGCTAGTGCATATAAAACTCTGTGTGAAGTGTACAACCCCAACACAGATGTAGCAGTGCGTTCCAGTGCTACCGCCGAAGATTTACCCGATGCTAGTTTTGCAGGACAGCAAGAAACCTATCTGAATATTGTTGGTGTAGAAGCAGTATTAACAGCTTGTCATCAATGTTTTGCTTCCCTATTTACAGACCGTGCTATTTCTTACCGCCATACCAAAGGATTTGATCATTTTAGCGTCGCCCTAGCTGTGGGTGTACAGAAAATGGTGCGTTCTGATTTAGCTACCTCTGGGGTGATGTTTTCTATTGACACTGAAACAGGTTTTAAAGATGCTGCTTTAATTACGGCTGCTTATGGCTTAGGAGAAAACGTTGTCCAGGGGACAGTTAACCCCGATGAATATTATGTTTTCAAACCAACTTTAAGAACAGGTTTTCGTCCCATTATTGATAAAAAATTGGGCAGTAAAGAATTAAAGATGGTCTATGACCAAGGCTCTCAATCTACTAAAAATATACCTGTATCTAATTTAGAACAAAATCAATTTGCCCTGAGTGATGAAGAGATTTTACAACTAGGGCGTTGGGCTTGTTTAATTGAAGACCATTATTGCCAAGTCCACGGAATTTATACGCCGATGGATATCGAATGGGCAAAAGATGGGATTACTAATCAACTATTTATAGTCCAAGCGCGTCCTGAAACAGTCCAGTCACAAAAGCAAGGTAACGTACTGCGGAGTTATCGGTTGGTATTGGGAAGTGGGGATTGGGGACTGGGGACTGGGGAGAAAACTAGCCAAATCTCTACTCCTCAATCTCTACACCCCTTAGTTATTGGACGGGCGATTGGGGAAGCGATTAGTCAAGGAAAAGTGCGAGTAATTTTAGATGTTAAACAAATAGAAGAGTTCCAGGCTGGGGACGTTTTAGTTACAGAAAGAACTGACCCAGACTGGGAACCTATTATGAAACGCGCCAGTGCGATTATTACCAATTCTGGCGGACGTACCTGTCATGCAGCAATTATTGCACGGGAATTGGGTGTACCTGCGATCGTTGGTTGTGTTAACGCAACGGAAGTTTTAACAACTGGTCAAGAAGTGACGGTTTCTTGTGCAGAAGGTGAAGAAGGCAAAGTTTATGCAGGTTTATTACCTTTTGAAGTTAAGGAAGTGCCTTTAGAAAACTTACCTCGTACCCGCACCCAAATTTTAATGAATGTCGGTAATCCCCAAGAAGCCTTGAGTTTATCTGCAATTCCTAATGATGGGGTAGGTTTAGCGCGGACTGAGTTTATCATTGCAAACCAAATCAAAATTCATCCTCTGGCGTTGATTCACTACGACAAATTAGAAGATGCGGACGCAAAAGCCAAAATTGCTGCCATCACCGCCATGTATGATGATAAACCCCAGTATTTTGTCGATAAATTAGCCCAAGGGATAGGTAGAATCGCCGCCGCCTTTTATCCCAAACCTGTAATTGTGCGAATGTCAGATTTTAAGAGTAATGAATACGCCAACTTGGAAGGTGGTAGACAATTTGAGCCAAAAGAAGAAAACCCCATGCTTGGCTGGCGGGGTGCGGCACGATATTATGATGAAGGCTACAAAGATGGTTTTGCCTTAGAGTGTCAAGCCATTAAGCGAGTACGGGAAGATATGGGTTTAACCAATGTCATCCCGATGATTCCCTTCTGTCGCACTCCTGAAGAGGGACTGTTAGTTTTAGCAGAGATGGCAAAAAATGGGCTAAAACAAGGCGTGAACAACTTGCAGGTGTATGTAATGTGCGAGTTACCTAGTAATGTAATTCTGGCAGAACAATTTGCTGAGATATTTGACGGTTTCTCGATTGGTTCTAATGATTTAACTCAGTTGACTTTGGGTTTAGATAGGGATTCTGCTTTGGTAGCGCGACTGTTTGATGAACGTAGTCCGGCTGTGAAGCAAATGGTGAAAATGGCGATAGAAGCAGCTAAAAAACACAACCGCAAAATTGGTATTTGCGGACAAGCACCCAGCGATTACCCAGAATTTGCTCAGTTTTTGGTAGAACAGGGTATTGATTCTATTAGTCTCAATCCTGATTCGGTGTTAAAGACAATGTTAGAAGTGGCGAAGGTGGAACAGCAAAAGTAGGTGAGTGATTGCACTGGAGTACAGCTTTGTGTAAAATTGTGACGAATTGAGGTTGATCTTTGAAGGATAATGTCTACAGTGGTGAGCAATAAAAGTAACAATGTTCATAACCATGCTTTGTTGCTTTCCGTCTGCTTATTTGCTTAGAGCATAATCTGTAAACTAATAGACATCTCCGAAAAAGAATATGAAAGCCTTGTGCAGTGAGGGTTGATACCTCATTTATGGAGATGTCTAATGGTAATGTTTGAAAGATATGAAGATGGAGCGCATACGATATTTCACGGTGATGCTCTGTATATTTTGTCCAGCGAGATTGCCTCCGAATCTGTAGACCTAATTTTTCTTGATCCTCCCTACAACATAGGAAAAAGATTTTCAACATTTTACGATAAGTGGGAGTCTGACGAGGAATATGCAAAGTGGGCATATACATGGCTAGATGAGTGTATTCGTATACTCAAACCGAACGGAAGTCTATATGTGATGACAAGTACGCAAGCCATGCCGTACTTTGATATTTATTTAAGGCAAAGATTGATCATTCTGAGCCGAATTATCTGGCATTATGACAGTTCTGGAGTTCAAGCAAAAAAGTATTTTGGTTCAATGTACGAGCCATTACTCTATTGTGTCAAAGATAAAAATAATTATACTTTCAATTCAGAACATATAAAAATAGAAGCAAAAACTGGCGCACAACGAAAGTTAATCGATTATAGAAAAGCTATTCCAACACCATACAACACAGAAAAAGTCCCTGGTAATGCCTGGTATTTTCCTCGTGTGAGGTATCGAATGGAAGAATATGAAAATCATCCCTCACAAAAACCAGAATCATTACTGGAAAGAATTATTCTTGCAAGTAGTAATAAAGGTGATATTGTACTTGATCCATTTGCAGGTACTTTTACAGTTGGTGCTGTTGCTAAAAAACTGGAGAGAAATTCAATTAATATAGAATCTCAGGAAGAATATTTAAAAATTGGATTGAGAAGAGTTTTGAAATGTCAGGAATACAAAGGTGAACCCCTTTTATCTATACAAAAAAATCATATTAGAAAAAATAAAAATGGGCAGAATTTAGATATTTTACAGGGGAATCTCTTTGATGCCAACAGTACAGCATGAATTCACAAAAAAAATAATTGAAATTCTAGATATTCATTTTCCTAATCAGGGCAATCTAGTTTTAGAATCTAGTGAGCTATTACAGTATCTAAATATCAAAAGTAAAGCTGCAAATCGAGGTTCTAAGTCACGAGCAGGATTTGCCAATCATTATGCAATCTATGTATTAATCGAAGATTATATAAAGCATGATTTTCATATTAATAATAACTATGAAGACTATGAAGGTTCTCAGTTTACTGTTCTTTTGAGGAGACAAAGAGAACTTCCTTTTGGAAGTAAATTACAAAATCATGCACTAAATCATAGACTAAATGAAGAGTTCAAAAAATATTTTCCTACATCTTTGCATCTACCTATTATTAGAGACGCTACAACAAATAGATATTGGATTAATGAAAATATTATAAAAATCATTGTTAATAATCAACAAATCAATATTGCTTTAGCTATAAAAAACATTATTGATACTTATATACAAGCAAGAAGTGAGGCTTTTAATGAATTCATGGTTTATTGCCAAGAAATGATAAACATTCAACAACAGGATGCAACACAATCTATCGAATTTATTCGAGGATTGCTCAGACCAAATATAGATGCAAGGATTTTTGAGATTGTAAGTTATGCAATTTTAAAAGAGTATTATGCCGAACAGCAGATATACTGGGGTTGGTCACAAGATGATCTAAATACTGATTCTTTAATTCTGTATAAAACAGGCCGTACTAATGCAAATGATGGCGGTATAGACTTCGTAATGAAACCACTTGGTCGCTTCTTTCAAGTGACAGAAACTATAGATGTAGGTAAGTATTTTTTGGATATAGATAAGGTGCAAAAATATCCGATTACTTTCGTTGTCAAAACTGAGGAAACAGTTAATAAAATCCTAAAAAAATTAGAGGAACAAGCAACAGCAAGATACAAAATTAAAGCTATTATTAATAGATATATGTCATCCGTGGAAGAAATTATAAATATACCAGAAATAATGCGTCGTTTTGATACAGTTTTAGCCTTTAATAAAGGTGCAGCAGTAATTGAAGAGATAGTTATACAAAGCCGAGTTGAGTTCAACGTAGAAGCAGAAGAATAGGATCTCCTCACCTACGAACAAACGTTAATTTAAGCACCCAAATACCAGAACAGTTTGTTTGTTTTGTTACACACTGATGTTAATCCCTAAAATGTTGGGTTACTTTGATATTCAGCAGTGATCATTCACTACGTATACCAGAACACATGAAAACGAAGATGGTCGGGATAAGTTATAGTTCGTAGTGGGTAGCTCATTGCGTATAACAAGTATGATGAAGGACTAAAGTCCTTACTACAAACGTTAATGGGGTAACTCAAGAGTGACTAATAACTAATGAGTAATGACTAAGAATTGGTATCGAATTGGGTTGGTAGGGATATTTCTGCTGTCTCTGACTCTACGTTTTTGGGGATTAGATAGATTTAATACGTTGGTATTTGATGAAGTTTATTATGCTAAGTTCGGTCATAACTATCTAACCCATACACCGTTTTTTGATGGTCATCCACCTTTAGGTAAGTATATGATTGCTTTGGGAATGTGGCTTGGTAGTCATGTTCCTTTTTGGCAAGAACCAGTAAATGGAATGACAGGTTCTTTGCGATCGCCTTGGAGTTATCGCTGGATGAATGCTCTATCTGGTTCGTTTATTCCTATTATTATAGCTAACATTGCCTATCAATTAAGTTACCGTCGCAGCTTTGCTTTACTAGCAGGGTTATTCACTGCTTTGGATGGTATGTTTATTGTCGAATCTCGCTATGCTTTAATTAATATTTATATAGTTCTGTTTGGATTATTAGGACATTGGTTGTTTTTATTAGCGTTAGCCAAGCAACAAAAACGGCAATTATATTTAGTGTTGGCAGGCATAGCTTTTGGTGCTTCCTGTGCTACAAAATGGAACGGGCTATTTTCTTTATTTGGTATCTATGTTATTTGGAGCTTCAGTTGGATATACCAATTACTTACCCATAGAAATCAAACTAAAGATATTATAAAAAATTTATTTACGTTTAATATAATTAACTCATCTAACCAGCAATCAAATAATATTACCAATCCTTTACCACTACAAAAACTTACACAAATCAACTTTTGGCAATTTATCTTGTCTCTAGGAATTGTTCCCGTCGCTGTCTATAGTCTCCTCTGGATTCCTCACCTACAAATGAATCCTAAATATGGATTTATAGCAGTACACAAGGAAATTTTAGGATTTCACGAAAAACTCGGTGGTAATTCTCCTACAGTCCATCCCTACTGTGCTGCTTGGTATAAATGGCCTTTGCTGACTCGTCCAATGGCTTATTATTATCAGACAGCGCAAAGTATAACTGATCCTTTACCTGTATTGGGGCCTCCTTTACCTAGTGGTACAGGAAAAGTTATCTATGATGTTCATGCTATTGGTAATCCTTTTTTGTGGTGGCTTGGTTTCGCATCTATATTATTTCTGCTGGGGATGCTATTAACATCTGTTGTGATTCCTGTCATTAAACAAAGACGCTTATCTTTACCTGAAAATATTCCTACTGATAGTTGGATAGCTTTATTTTTAGTCGTAAATTATGCTGTCAACTTACTACCTTGGGTAAAGGTAACAAGGTGTGTTTTTATCTATCATTACATGACATCTGTCGTATTTGCATTTTTAGCGATCGCCTGGTTTATCGATCAATGTCTACACAGTTATCATCGATCACTCAGGGCTGTAGGCATTTCTATCTCTTTTCTCATTATCGCCGCTTTTGTTTTCTGGATGCCGATTTATTTAGGTTTACCCCTTTCGCCTGAAGGTTATAGATTGCGGATGTGGTTTAGTTCTTGGATATAAGCCTAAAACAAACTTGTAGAGACGCGATTCATCACATCTAAAAATAGTTTACACAGCTAAACACAATCTGCTTAATCAATCACTTAACTTTTCACATTTCTTATCTCTGCATATCATGAGTGCCTGTTAGACTGTAAAACGCGGACAGTGTAGAAATCAACTGCCGCTAACTTACTGAGGAGTTAAAAATTAGTAGTCTGAAACCGTTAGCCAACGTAACAATAGCAGAACTAAAGGGCAAATTGAGCCAAGATAGATGATGACAGGATAGAATTTTATATTTTGGTGTTTCTAACGTAATCTAGATAAAAATTGCTGCTCTTTGGACTCTAGAAATATCAAAATTATTTTGATGACCTCAGACAATAAAAGAGGATATTTATTTATGACCATAAGCTTAGAACTAGCAGATATTAATGTAACGCGTTTAAAAGAAGCTCCAATTCATCTTTCTAGCCAAGTTCAACCGCATGGAGTGTTGCTAGTCTTAGAAGAACCTGATCTAAAGATATTACAAGTTAGCAACAATACCTGGGATATTTTAGGCATTAATGCTGAATCTGTTTTACAGAAAAAGCTGGAAGACTTACTTGATTCATTCCAAGTTGAAAGAATTAAAGCTGGATTATTAGAAGGTAATATCGAATTTATTAATCCGACCAAGCTGTGGATGCGGAAGAAAGGAGATGATTACGTAGTTTTTGATGCCGTCTTCCATCGGAATTCTGAAGGATTTTTGATTTTAGAGTTAGAACCTGCTATTTCTCAAGAAAATATTCCTTTTTTAAGCTTTTATCATCTAGCTAAAGCTTCTATTAATGAGTTAGAAAGAACGGCGAATCTGCGAGATTTCTGTCAGATAATTGTGCAAGAAGTCCGCAAAGTCACAGGTTTTGATCGGGTGATGTTATATAAATTTGATGATGATGGACATGGTTCTGTTGTCGCTGAGGAAAAAATCGCCAGCTTAGAACCATATTTAGGACTGCACTATCCAGAATCGGATATTCCTAAACCTGCGAGAAAATTATTTATTTCTAATTCTATTCGACTCATCCCAGATGCTCAGGCTGAAGCTGTACAGATGTTACCAGTGAAAAATCCGGTGAGCGATCGCCCGCCTGATTTAACTAATTCTATCCTGAGAAGTGCCGCTTCCTGTCATTTGGATTACTTACACAATATGGGTGTAGGTGCTTCCTTAACTATTTCCTTGATTAAAGATCAAAAACTTTGGGGATTAATCGCCTGTCACCATCAGACACCTAAATATGTTTCCTACGAATTACGCAAAGCCTGCGAATTTCTAGGAAGAGTGATATTTGCAGAACTTTCAGCCAGGGAAGAAACGGAAGACTACGATTATCGAATGAATCTCACCCATATTCAATCATTGTTGGTTGAATATATGTCCCAGGAAGACAACTTTATTGATGGTTTAGTTAAACATCAACCTAATCTTTTAGATTTAACCAGCGCGAAAGGTGCGGCTGTGTGTTGTGGCGACCAATTTACTTTGATTGGTGAGACTCCTAAAGAAGAAGACTTAGTTTTTTTGGTGCAGTGGCTGAAAAATAACGCCGAGTCAGAAATTTTCTCCACCGATTCACTACCACAAGTTTATCCAGATGCGGAAAGGTTTAAAAACGTTGCTAGTGGGTTGCTAGCCATTCCCATTTCCCATCGTAATTATGTATTGTGGTTTAGACCGGAAGTGATTCAAACTGTAAATTGGGGTGGTGATCCTCACAATGCTTTTGAAGTCAGCCAGTCTGAGGGAAATGTGCGCCTCTGTCCCCGAAAATCCTTTGAACTGTGGAAAGAGACAGTCCGCCTCACCTCATTACCTTGGCGATACGTAGAAATTAAAGCCGCGCTAGAATTGAAAAAGGCAATTGTCAATATTGTCCTGCGCCAAGCCGATGAACTAGCACAGTTAGCGCAAGATTTAGAACGTTCCAACGCCGAACTGAAAAAATTTGCCTACGTTGCTTCCCATGACTTGCAAGAACCGCTTAATCAAGTAGCGAATTACGTCCAACTATTGGAAATGCGCTATGAAGATGAGCTAGATGCAGATGCGAAAGAGTTTATCAACTTCGCAGTTGAGGGAGTCAGCCTCATGCAGACATTAATCGATGATGTCTTAGCATACTCCAAGGTAGACACCCAAGCGATCGCTTTTCAACTTACGGATGTAGAAATCCCACTAGAAAGAGCATTAGGCAATTTACGCCAACGCATTATCGAAGCCAAGGCTACCGTCACCCATGACCCCTTACCCACAGTCATGGCTGGTAGCACCCAACTCATGCAGCTATTCCAAAACCTGATTGCTAACGCCATCAAATTCCGCAGCGACAAACCACCCGAAATTCACATCGGTGCAGAAAGATTAGACGATGAGTGGTTATTCTCAGTCAAGGATAACGGAATTGGGATTGATCCACAATTTAGCGATCGCATTTTTGTGATCTTTCAACGCCTGCATACACGAGACGAATATCAAGGTACAGGTATGGGTCTAGCCATCTGTAAGAAAATTATCGAATGTCATCGGGGACGCATTTGGGTAGAGTCACAACTTGGTGAGGGTGCGACCTTCTACTTTACAATTCCAGTTGGAGGCCGAGAGCGTGAGCGTAGAAACGGAAGAAAAACTCAAAACAATATTTTTAGTTGAGGATAACAAAGCCGATATTCGTCTCATCCAAGAAGCGTTCAAAAATAGCTCAATCCCACACCAAGTGGTTACAGTCCGGGATGGTATAGACGCTATGGCCTATCTTCGCCAAGAGGGTGAATATACTGATGCGCTACGTCCAGACCTGATTCTGTTAGATTTGAACCTACCTAGAAAAGACGGTCGAGAAGTATTAGCCGAAATCAAAGCCGACCCCTTACTCAAACGCATTCCGGTAGTAGTGCTGACAACTTCGAGAAACGAAGATGACATTTTTCACAGCTACGAACTGCACGTAAACTGCTACATCACCAAATCTCGCAACCTCACTCAACTATTCCAAATTGTCAAAGGAATTGAAGAGTTTTGGCTATCTACAGTTACGCTACCACCGGTGTAGGGGTGTAGGGGTGTAGGGGTGTAGGGGTGTAAGGGTATAGGGGTGTAGGGAAGAATTTGTAATTTCCCACTCACAACTCATTACTCATTACTCATTACTCAGCACTCAGCACTCAGCACTCAGCACTCATTACTCATTACTCAGCACCGGCTAAACGCCGCGCTACCGCTAACAGCACTCAGCACTCATTACTCAGCACTCAGGAGGTGAACCCAGAAGATGATAGTTGGAAATTCAGTAAAAATTTTGTTAATTGAGGACAACATAGCAGAAGCGAGGTTATTACAAGAATATTTGCACCAAGCTGAATCCAAACAATTTCTTCTGGTTCATGTGAAGCGATTGCGGGAAGCACTCAGCGAACTTAGTCACACTAGTTATGATGTGATTTTACTAGACCTTACACTGCCTGACAGTCAAGGTTTGTCATCTCTATCTTTGCTGATAAAGCAAGACCCTAGTGTGCCAATTGTTGTTCTAACTAATACCAATGACGAAGATTTAGCAATTGAAGCAGTGCGACAAGGAGCGCAAGATTATCTAGTCAAGCGACAGGTAAATGTTCATGTTTTGGTGCGGGCTTTGTGTTACGCAATCGAGCGTAAACAAGCCGTAGAAAGCTTACGTGTCCTTAACCAATCTCTAGAAAACCGTGTTGAAGAACGCACGGCTGAACTGGTAAAAGCTCAAGAAATCAACCAGTTTAAATCTGAGTTTGTCTCTATGCTTTCCCATGATATTCGGAATCCCTTAAATACTATTCTTTTAGCTGCCGGATTATTGCAAGATAATGAAGAAAAACTCAGTCAAGAGAAAAAACATTCTCATTTTAAAATGATTCGTTCAGCAATCAAAAATATGGCACAGCTATTAGATGAAGTGTCATTCATTGGTAGAGCGGATGCTGGTAAACTTTGGTGTGACCTGATTGCCATAGATTTAGAAGCATTCTGTCGTCAAATAGTAGAAGAAGCGCAGTTAAGTATTAAAGATAAGCATCTTACAGTTATTTTCAACTGTCCTCAAAAATTAGAACCAGTATTATTAGATGAAAGCTTGCTGCACCACATTTTAGGTAATTTGCTAGGTAATGCTATTAAGTATTCACTACCCAGTGGTATAGTCAATTTTGAATTATTTGGTCAAGAACACGCGGTAATTTTTAAAATTCAAGATTGGGGTATTGGCATTTCCCCACAAGACCAAAAGCATTTGTTTCAGCCTTTCCATCGTGGAGAGAATGTTGGCGGAATTGCTGGTACTGGGTTGGGTCTATCAATTGTCAAAAAATGCGTTGATGCTCACCAAGGAGAGATTTTAGTTCATAGTGAAGTAGGCGTTGGGACAAGTGTTACTGTCATTTTGCCTAAGGAATAGGGGACAGGGGACAGGTGACAGGGGACAGGTGATAGGGGACAGGTGACAGGGGACAGGGGAGAATGTTTTGAGTATTGACATACCAATTCCTCATTCCCAATTCCCCATGCCTAATTAATTATTTTTTCGCCTGAATGACCTGCAAACTACCACCCGCATACAAAGTTGGTTGACTTACACTAAATCCTATTTCAGTTAACAACCCAGTTAAATCAGTTTTTAATAATTTCCAGGCTGTTTCTGTCTCAAACAACCAAAAAAATAACGCTAAACCAGGCCAGAAGATGGGATTAGTAGGTGGATGAAAATCAACAATAGTAAATACTCCTCCTGGCTTCAGTACGCGATAAACTTCTTGAATAATTTCCCGCAATTGTGCAGGCTGCATTTCATGTAAAGCCGCGCTGGTATGCACTACATCAAATTGAGCCTCCGTAAAGGGTATTTTTTCCGCAAAAGCTTCTACATAAGCTGCTTCAGGTACATTCTGCCTAGCTCTTTGTAAAGATAATGGTGAAGCATCTAGTCCTGTTACATTTTGTGAATATTTAACTAAAAATTGCGTTGTTTGACCACTACCACAACATAAATCTAAAACATGAGTATCTGATTGAATTGTTAACCCTTGCAGAGCCAATTGCCGAAAACGAGGTTCACCACCAACGCTAAGGGCTGCTAACCGCGATATTCCATCATATAGCCATTGATAGCGATAACTTAAATCTCTTAAAATTGTTGCCATTGTACCTTTGCTCACTATTAAGCTTTATATTTAATAAAGATATATTGTTAACATTAGTAAAAAATCTGAAAAAGTCGGGGGAAATTAACTGCTATGGGTCGTGTAGGCGTATTATTACTCAATCTCGGTGGACCCGATAAATTAGAGGATGTCGGGCCGTTCTTATATAACCTCTTTTCTGATCCAGAAATCATACGCTTACCATTCCGTTGGTTACAAAAACCCCTGGCTTGGTACATCGCCTCAAGACGCACGAGCATATCGCAAGAGAACTATAAGCAAATTGGTGGTGGCTCGCCCTTACGGCGGATTACAGAAGCCCAGGGAGAAGCTTTACAAGAACAGTTAGGTGATTTGGGACAGGAAGCCAAAATATATGTAGGAATGCGTTATTGGCATCCTTACACAGAAGAAGCGATCGCACTTCTCACCCAAGACAACCTTGACAACTTGGTGATTCTACCCCTCTATCCTCAATTTTCTATCAGTACAAGTGGTTCTAGCTTCCGGCTTCTAGACAGACTTTGGCAAGAAGACCCCAAACTACAACGGATTGAATACACCGTCATTCCGTCTTGGCATAAACAACCAGGTTACTTGCAATCAATGGCGGAACTGATTAGCCAAGAAATTGACCAGTTTGCTAATCCTGATGGAGTTCACATCTTCTTTAGCGCACATGGTGTTCCCAAAAGCTATGTCGAAGAAGCCGGCGACCCCTATCAGCAGGAAATTGAGGAATGTACTGCTCTCATTATGCAGACCCTCAATCGTCCCAATCCTCACACCCTAGCCTACCAAAGCCGTGTCGGCCCGGTAGAGTGGTTACAACCCTATACGGAAGATGCTCTCAAAGAACTAGGTGCAAAGGGCGTTAAAGACTTAGTTGTCGTACCCATCAGTTTCGTCTCAGAACATATTGAGACATTACAAGAAATTGATATTGAGTATCGGGAAGTCGCCGAGGAAGCCGGAATCCACAACTTCCGTCGCGTACCCGCACCTAATACCCATCCAGTCTTTATTAGAGCTTTGGCAGATTTGGTAATTGATGCACTGCAAAAACCCAGTCTTAAGCTTTCCCAAGTCACCCAAATGAAGAAGCGGGTGAAAATGTATCCTCCAGAAAGTTGGGAATGGGGGATGACCACCAGTGCAGAAGTGTGGAATGGTCGGATTGCAATGCTAGGCTTTATTGCCTTAATTATTGAGTTGGTTACAGGTCAAGGTTTACTACATATGATCGGACTGTTGCAGTAAAACTTATACTAAACAAGTGTTTTTTCACTTTTAACTTCCCTCTTTTGGGAGGTTTTTGTTTTTATATGTAGTATTTTAATGCTTTTGGGCTTCCCATCACAGACAGATGTAGTTAGACAGCAATTGCAGGAATATCGTCAGTAAAGCTTGAATTTTCTGTTTATTGGCGGTGAGCAATGAAAAAAATGATTGGGTTTTCTACCGTAAGTTTAGCGACCCTATGGTTTCGCCCAAATTCAGGTATTTTAACGGCTTTTGTGATACCAGTCATACCACTCTTTAGCACTACGTAAGGCAAACCACAGGAGGATTAAAGCAATTAATCCTCCTTGCCACGGAGCATCAAACGCAAACAGCACTAAGGCTATACACAAAACATCCTGTAGAAACACTGCCCACAACGGCAACCCACGTAAGCGATAGAACCAACCGACCTGAACTAGCTGCAATACTAAAGCCAATGAACCCCCAATCACAGCTATTAACCAGTGTGGCGTTGCTGTCGCTGAAGCTACTGCTAACCCCATAATCGCCCCCACTAGGGGAGATAAGAATAAATGAATTATTTGTAAAATTCGTTGTCCCCAAAGTTTTTTGGAAACAAATAATTCAAAAAATGAACAACTAATTAAACAGGTTAATAAAACCCCAGGGGAAACGTGAGAGACAATTGGCACTTGTGACCAAAAGTTACTACCCTGCAAAAGCACAATAATTAATAAAGGTATACCTATTCTTATTCCTGCTGCGGCAGAAGCAGAAAGTGTAGCTAGAATTTCAATCATCAGGGTACTCGAATAGCGAATAAATAATAAATGAAGTCTTCGCTTTGTTATTGAGATTATCCATTACCGAGAGAAATCACAGCAATAACTTTACAGTCATTAAAAAAATATATTTTGTTTTTAAAGATTTTACATATTGCACAAATCTAGAACCCCGGTTTCTCCAAGAAACCGGGGTTCTAGAGAAAATAGGGTTGGTTTTAATCTAACTCTCGCCGTCCTTCTAAAGCCCTTGCTAGCGTCAATTCATCAGCGTATTCCAAATCGCCACCTACAGGCAACCCAAAAGCAATTCGCGTCACTTTAGTAAATGGTTTAAGTAGCTGGCCTAGATACAAAGTCGTAGTTTCCCCTTCTACACTAGGACTAATCGCCATAATTACTTCTTGGGGTTTTTGCTGACTCACCCGCCTTACCAAAGCTTGAACAGTCAACTGTTCTGGGCCAATACCATCTATGGGAGAAATCACTCCTCCTAAAACGTGATACTTACCTTTGTATTCACGGGTTTTTTCCAGTGCAATCACATCGCGCGAATCAGCTACTACACAGATAGTCTGATTGTCGCGGTTGGGATTACGACAGATTTCACAAACAGGTTCAGATGAAAGATGGAAGCATACAGAACATAAACCTACCTGTTTTTTGGCATCAATTAGGGCTTGCGCCAAAGCCTCTACTTCAGATTCTGGACGTTTTAAAATATGCAAAGCCAGTCGCTGGGCAGATTTGGGTCCAACTCCTGGAAGGCGTTGCAACTGTTCGATTAACCGTGCTAAAGGACGTGCGTAAACCGTGGCCGTATCTCCCGTATGTTCTCACCTTAACTATGATGACATTTTTCGCGTACTCTTATTTGCATCTGGTGGGTGCGAATTTCATTGCATGAAAAAACGCCCCCTGTTTCCAGGAGGCGTTTTTTATTTAACTAAGCTTGAAGATTAACCGTTGATAGCAGGTGCGCTGATAGCAACAGGAGCAACTTCACCAGCAGCCAAGTCTAGGGGGAAGTTGTGAGCGTTACGCTCGTGCATTACTTCCATACCCAGGTTAGCGCGGTTGATTACATCAGCCCAGGTTGCAATGACGCGACCTTGGGAGTCAATGATGGATTGGTTGAAGTTGAAACCGTTCAAGTTGAACGCCATTGTGCTGATACCCAAGGCGGTGAACCAGATGCCTACTACTGGCCATGCAGCCAAGAAGAAGTGCAAGGAACGGCTGTTGTTGAATGAAGCGTATTGGAAAATCAAGCGACCGAAGTAACCGTGTGCTGCAACGATGTTGTAGGTTTCTTCTTCTTGACCGAATTTGTAACCGTAGTTTTGTGATTCGGTTTCGGTGGTTTCACGCACCAAGGAGGAAGTTACCAATGAACCGTGCATTGCGGAGAACAATGAACCGCCGAATACACCAGCTACACCCAACATATGGAAGGGGTGCATCAAGATGTTGTGTTCTGCTTGGAACACGATC
This sequence comes from Nostoc sp. UHCC 0870, assembly GCF_022063185.1. Lineage (NCBI taxonomy): Bacteria > Bacillati > Cyanobacteriota > Cyanophyceae > Nostocales > Nostocaceae > Nostoc > Nostoc sp. UHCC 0870. Next base: position 21,812 of record NZ_CP091913.1, read on the forward strand.
ATGAAGTTGAATGTTCCGGAGATACCCAAGGGCATACCGTCTGAGAATGAACCTTGACCGATTGGGTAGATCAAGAATACTGCGGTTGCTGATGCCAAAGGTGCAGAATATGCTACGCAGATCCAAGGGCGCATTCCTAAGCGGTAGGATAGTTCCCACTGACGACCTAGGTAACAAGCACATCCGATCAAGAAGTGGAAAATTACCAATTGGTAAGGACCACCGTTGTACAACCACTCATCTAAGGAAGCTGCTTCCCAGATTGGGTAGAAGTGCAAGCCAATGGCGTTGGAGGAAGGAACAACTGCACCAGAGATGATGTTGTTTCCGTAGATTAATGAACCTGCTACTGGTTCACGGATGCCATCGATGTCTACTGGAGGTGCAGCGATGAAGGCGATGATGAAGCAGGTGGTTGCGGCTAGCAAGGTGGGGATCATCAATACGCCGAACCAACCGATGTAAATCCGGTTTTCGGTGCTGGTGATCCACTCGCAGAACCGTTCCCATACATTCGCGCTTTGACGCTGTTGTAAGGTTGTGGTCATTTTTTTATGATTGCTTTGGGTTTTATGATTGAGGCGTGTAATATTTTCGCCTGCCCATAAACTTTACATCTATTTACTTTATTTTATTGATTGAATTTCTTATGTGTTGGTTAATTAATAATTAATTTTACTTATATCAAAAGTGTCTCTGTGTTAGAAGGGGATTTTTTAACCACGGAGACACGGAGAAGATAAATTAGAAATCGAAGTAGATGTAAGGAAGGCTACCTTCAGGGGCGAGCAACCAAACAGCATAGAAGCAAAGTGGTACAAATACTAGTTTGAGAGGCCAACTCAGATCCAGTTTGAGTTTACCTTTGAAGGCATAAGTTATGCTCATGAAAGCGGCTAACAAGACCATCATCCAGGCGATTTGATAGGGGCTGGTGTTGAGAGCTTCGACATAAACTTTTTGATAAAATTGGGCATCAGCAGTATGACCCCACAGGTGCTGAAATACCCAAGTGGATTGTTGGGGGTTAGGTAGACGAAACCAAATCCAAGAGGTGAAGACCATTAGTTGGGTTAAAAGCCAAGCTATGAGTACGCCTAGAGGATTTTGCCAGAATTGTTCTAGTTTCTCATAGCGATCGCTCATTTCATCTGTGAGTCGATGCACTACTAAGGCTAAACCGTGATAAACACCCCAAATGATAAAGCCCCACAATGAACCGTGCCAAATCCCAGCAATTAGCATGACAATAAACAAGTTCCCACAGGTGCGTGTTAAACCTTGACGAGAACCACCTAAAGGAAAATAAACGTAATTACGCAGCCAGTCACCCAGAGTCATGTGCCAACGTCGCCAAAATTCCGCAATACTGGTGCTGAAATAGGGAAAATCAAAGTTTTCTGGGAGTGCTAACCCAAACAGTAAAGCACTACCACGGGCAATATCTACATACCCACTGAAATCTAAATACAATTGCAAACCATAGGCTATGGTAGCCAACCATAAATCATGACTACCAGCCCGTTGCAGATTACCAAAACATAAATCAACGAAAATGCCTAGATTGTCTGCTAAGATGCCTTTTTTCACAGCACCTCTAGCAATTAACCATAGAGCTTCGGCTATTTTATCAGTACCAGGAAATTCCAGAGAGTTAAATTGATTTGCTAAGTTGTGATAGCGGGTAATTGGCCCGGAAATTAATTTAGCAAAGAACAATTTGTATGTCGCAAATTTGATAAATTGATTACTAGCAGGCGCACCCCGATAAACATCTACTAAATAAGCAATGCACTCAAAGGTAAAAAACGATATCCCCAAAGGTGCAATGATTTTAAAAGGGCTATCTGATGCACTAACTGGCACATCAAAAAGTAATTTTACTAAGCCATTTATATACTTAAATCCTAATAATATTGAGACATTTAAACCTATTCCCAGCCATAATAGCTTTAATCTGCGGCGATTCCAATCCATGTGGGCAAATTGCCATTCTTCATTAGAAATCTGCCAATCTAGACTATGTTGTCCCGGCGAAGTATTTTTGCCAATTTCTCGCCCTAACTGAAAGTTAATAAAAGTTAGTGCTAATAGGAGAGGTACATATTGTATATTTAAAGATGCGTAGAAAAAAAGGCTTGCAATCAATAAAGCCCATAGGCGCAATTTTGGCAGTTCTAAAGACCAATAAATAACCAATACACTCAGCAAAAACAGTCCATAAAGAATAGATATAAAGTTCATATTTTAGTCATTATTTATTAGTTGCTCTCCCCTGTCACCTGTCACCTGTCCCCTGTCACCTGTCCCCTATCACCTATCTACTTCACTGGCCAAGGAATCATCGGATCATTGGCTAGTTTTTTCGAGACTTCGTAACCACCAAAACGATTGAGGTGGCTGGGGTCAGAAAAGTATTCATGGGCTTTTGTCCAAAGTTGACTTAAATCTCTATAAATAAAGTTGGGATTAGTTGACAATCGCAACATATATGTTTGAAATTCTTGTTCATGTTGGCGGCGGAATTGATCCAAATACTCAGAAGTGAGGGGGAGATTAATAAAGACTAAAGGAATATTTCGAGATTGGGTAAATTGCAAAACATCTTGGAATGCTGCATCTTGTTCTGCTCCTAGTTGAAAATCTTTATAATCGTTATCATATTTGCCAGCAACTTTAGGATGTTGTTGATAGTATCTAGCAGGATTAAATCTTACAGATAAGGGTAGAAAACCATCAAAGTCAACTGCTTGTGTCAAGGTACTGTCATCTTCAGAATTATCTGTGTTTGATTGGGTAGGTGATGAAGGTTTTTGAGATTCTTTCAATATTGGTAAAGATTCTAGTTGCTTGTGGAATAAAGTTTGAATTTGGTCGCGGTGTTGGTAGCTAGTGGAAAGACCACCAAAAACCTGATTTAACCACTTATTAATAACTTGATAGTTGTTTATTTCATGTTGAGGTGTTGTTTTAGTATCTTTAGGGGAATTGGCTTGATTTTTTACGGATTCATCGCTGTCACTAGATTTTTGTGCCTGTTTTAACACATATTCATAACCTGGAGAAGTAGCGATCGCTTTAAATGTTAAGTCATCACGACCACTGTTAAAAGCACGAGAACCATCCGCCCATAGAATTAATTTTGGTAGTTCCGATGGCTGTAACACTTGACGAATCACAAAATCTACAACTTGTGAGGTTGCACCGTTAATGCCAAAATTAAATACGTCAACATTGGGATAACCTTGACGCGCCAAGGCTTTTGACAACGCGACTGGATCAACTCCCCGCAAGGCACGGGATGAACCGATAATTAAGACATCGGCAGGTTTACCGTTTTTGGCAATGCGTTGTCTGTATAAGGCTAATTGCTCATCTAATTGCCGAATATTAAAGCTAGGCATGGACGATCGCGCCGCCAGTAAAATAGCTGTAGCATTGGCTTTATCTTTTAATGGTGCAGCTCTTAAATCTCTGGGTTGATCGTCTTCTTGGGTAAACCCAGACCGATTAAAGGCTGCATTTGGTGGCTGGGAATTAGTAAAAAATGCTGTCCTTTCGTTTTGATTGTCTCTGGCACTTGCAGATGATTTTGGCTCAGAGGATGATGGTGATGAAATATTGTTAACCTGTGGTGAACTCGGTATGGTGCGAGTCACGATGTAACCCAAGACCCAATCGGTTTGTAGGGTGAGCAATAAACCTAAAGTACCCCAGACTAAGGCAACTTTCACGCCTTGAGCATCAGGAATTTGGCTAGTTGACTGATCGCTTTCTGTAAATAACTGAGTATTCAAAAGCCATTGTTTAACTGTGGTAGTTGCAGTTTCTACCCAATCCCGCGCGACTTCGGTGACAAAACTTTGAACTTCTTCTGTAGTTAAGTCAGGACGCAAAATGGGTTCGTCGTCATCTTGGGTAATTAAGTCACTGACATAATCAGCAGTAGCCGCAAATTCTGGGGTAGCCTCTGGAACTAACCGTTGACGCTGGGCTAAATCTACACCATGATGCCAAAAAGGTTCTTTATTACCAGCGCGTCTACCATAAACCCGCACTCCAGCAATTCCAGGAATTTTTAATTGGCGAATAAATTGGGTAACTCTGGGGGCTACTTGTTTACGACTGGGACAAATAGGTGCATCACACATGATGTGGAATAAATCATCTTTCCGCAACAGCAGCACCCGCAAACCGCCTGTTTTTAATTTGCGATCCAAATTGGGATTAAGTAAGCGTTCTAGCAAGAAAATAATTGCTGGTTCATCACCTTCAGCCGCCAATTCTAAAGCTGGAGTAGCCAAAGCAGGATATTCTTTAGCTGGTAAAGTCAGCCAATCAATCCAGTCGGGTTGCTTATCGTCATTGGTTTTCTGTCCGTAAACAGTGGCGGCGAGGATACCTTGAGGCGCGATCGCATCTAATTGCTGTGATATTTTTTCTATACATACTGCTTTCTCTGGTGTAGAGGAGTTAGCAAGCGGTAAACAAAAGATATGTAAGGTCGATTCTTGTAGAGAAACCTGGACAGTAACTTTTAATTCTGATAATACTGCTGTTAACAGTCGAGCGATCGCCTGCACATCACCCCACCGCGCCCATTCTTTGAGCATTACTTCCGGCGGTGTTAAATCAATCCGCAACCGCCAATCATGCTTTGTTTCACCACTAATTTGGGAAACAATCACTGCATCTTTGTAGCCAGTTAGCTTTAATTGCCGCAATTGATGGGCTACTGGTTCGGCTAGTATTGAAGGATCGGGATTATAGCTTGACTGGCAAAATATCCACAGACGATTAGATACAGCTTGACTATCATCGCTAGCTTCGATCTGCTTAACTTTTACCTGTACCGCCACACCCATAGCACTCAGAGTTTCGCTGAGATAGCGGGCTATGGCGTTGGGATCTCCCCGCCGTGCCAAACTTTCATTAGAAATAATTAACGCGCCCCCAGGGGCTTTAGCGGCATCTTCTAACAGGGCTTTTTCTACCTGTTCTAGATGACGTTCTAGTTGATTTAAGTAAACTTTGTGACACCACTGGGGACGATATTCCCCCTTCTTTCGCCCGTAGACGAATACTTGGTATATTGATGGTTGTTCGTGGCTGGTTAAGGCATCTAAATCTGTTTGTTGGAGTGCATGAAGCAAATCAGATAGAGTCCGCCAGCGTTGAGGACACTCTGTACCTTCACACAAAATATGAAGGTCATTTCCCCGTAATCGGACTTTCACCCCTAAAGTGTTAATCCCTGTTGCTTGGCTTACCCACTGCAATAAGGATTGCTGGCTATCTAATACTAATGTTTTCATGGGCAGTTAACTCTGAAGGAACACTGGGGACTGGGGACTGGGGACTGGGGACTGGGGACTGGTCTACACGTAGTATCATTTACCGGGTGGGAAGCAAGCTATGGTCGGGGTTTAAATCCGCTACTCTTCGCGTAGCTTGTCTTAGGCAAAATGTCTTGGATTTTAAATTTTGAATTTTGAATTGTTAACGGGGGGTATGGCTTGGACTTGTAAACTAGAACCATAGGTCTATCACATTTTGGATTTTTTTGTTAACAGTTTTGTTACCATCTGAGCTTGCCAAGTGAGACAGAATAGTCTTATAAGGTTGCAAGTCATACAGATTTTGAGTTTTGCGTTTTATTTTACTCGTTGGCCAATCACTAAGAACAAAGCAATGCCTCCTATTACCCAACAGTCCACAACTGAATCAGGATTGAATTTGGTTCTGTTTAGCATTCCCCAATCTCTCCTCTTACAAATAGGTTCAGCGTCTATACTAATGCTGCTTACTACAGGGAAAATGTCAATAAAAGCCCTAGAATCTATGGGGCAAGCCAGTGAAGAATTATTTCGGGGCGATCGCCTGCCGATTCTTCCCTTCCCAAATGAAACAGAATTAGATAATTACAGTTAAAAAAAATATACTTACCAAAAACTGCTCAATCGAATGTCAACAAAGTCATGATTCAAAACTAGCAAAAAGCTTCCTAGATAAGACTTTTGACTTTTGACTTCCGCGTAGCGGCACACCGTTAAACAGCAATCGGCTTTACGAGACAAGCAAATATGAGTTCTGTTTTATACTCTTTATCTGAATCTGCCAATCTATACCCCACCTCAGAATTATTTTTGCGTCATCGCCTCCAAATTGTGGAAGAATTGTGGGAGTCTGTACTCAGGCAAGAATGCGGGCAGAATATGGTGGATTTGTTGCGGCAGTTGCGTGACTTATGTTCACCAGAAGGACAAGCGACAAAAGACCAAGCCATTTCTGCTGTCAAGTTGATTGAACAGTTAAATATTAACGAAGCAATTCGGGCTGCGCGGGGTTTTGCTTTGTATTTTCAGCTGATCAACATCATAGAGCAGGAATACGAACAACGGCAGCAATTAACTCGCTATTCTGAAGCCGAACAAGAACTAGCCCATCAAGAAAATTCTCACAATATTAGCTATTCCTCTAACCAAAATGAAGATGATGTCATTTTCAATGGTTCAGGAGGAATGGACTGGCTAACTAAAAATGGTTCTTCCAGAGAACAAAACAGACAAAAAGGTACATTCGCCGCCCTGTTTCCCCTATTACACAAGTTGAATGTTCCACCCCAACAGATTCAACGCCTAATTTCCCATTTGGATGTGCGTTTGGTATTCACAGCCCACCCGACAGAAATTGTCCGCCACACCATTCGGGATAAACAACGGCAAGTAGTCAAATTACTACAACAACTGGATGCGGTAGAAAACCGGAAGAGTGAAGGCGGTGGCTATCCTTGGGAAGCTGGAGAAATCCGCGAAAAATTAATGGAAGAAATTCGCCTCTGGTGGCGCACTGATGAACTGCACCAGTTTAAACCCACGGTGCTAGATGAAGTAGATTATGCTCTGCACTACTTCCAAGAAGTCTTATTTGATGGTATCCCCCAACTATATAAACGCTTCAAGTACGCTTTGGGGAAAACATTTCCTTGGTTAGAACCACCAAGTACAGATTTTTGCTCCTTTGGTTCTTGGGTGGGTTCAGATAGAGATGGGAATCCATCTGTCACCCCGGAAGTTACCTGGCAAACAGCCTGCTATCAGCGCAAAATGGTGCTGGAGAGATATATCAAGTCAGTTACACAATTAATTGAATTACTGAGTATCTCCATGCACTGGAGCGATGTTTTACCAGATTTGCTGGAATCTTTAGAGTTAGATCAATCCCAATTAAGTGACGTTTACGACGCATTGGCTTTAAGATATCGCCAAGAACCCTATCGTCTCAAACTATCTTATGTCCTGAAGCGGCTGGAAAATACCCGCGATCGCAATTTATCTTTGTACAAGGGCGAAACTCCCACCAACGAAGATAGCCCCATGTACCGTTCCGGGGCAGATTTCTTGATAGAACTGCGGATGATTCAGCGCAACTTGACGGAAACTGGCTTAAGTTGCCGAGAATTGGATAATCTCATCTGTCAAGTCGAAATTTTTGACTTTAACCTCACCCAGCTAGACATCCGCCAAGAATCTTCCAGACATTCGGATGCTTTAAACGAGATTCTGGAATACTTGCAACTTTTACCCCAATCTTACAATGACCTCTCAGAAGAACAGCGCGTTGAATGGTTAACCAGTGAACTGCAAACCCGCCGCCCATTAATTTCGTCAGAACTACCATTTTCTGACAAGACTAATGATGTCATTAAAACCTTTAGGGTAGTGCGATCGCTACAACAAGAATTTGGGATTAGTATCTGCAAAACTTACATTATTAGTATGTGTCGTCAAGTCAGCGACGTACTGGAAGTTTTGCTGTTAGCCAAAGAAGCCAGATTATTTGACCCCGCGATCGCAGTCGGCACAATTCAAGTTGTACCATTATTTGAAACAGTCGAAGACTTACAACGCTCTTGCAGCGTCATGCGTCAATTGTTTGAACTGCCCTTATATCGTGCCTTATTAGCTGGTGGCTATGAAAGTGCTGAGTTAAAAGTAACGAGTGCTGAGTCAACAAACAACTCACAACTGAGTATTCAGAACTCCCTACTCACCCCCGACTTACAAGAAGTCATGCTGGGGTATTCTGACAGCAACAAAGATTCTGGCTTCTTAAGTAGTAACTGGGAAATTCACAAAGCCCAAAAATCCTTGCAGAAAATCGCCGAAGCATACGGTATACATCTGCGGATTTTCCACGGGCGCGGCGGTTCAGTAGGAAGAGGAGGCGGCCCAGCCCATGAAGCGATTTTGGCGCAACCAGGGCATAGTATCAATGGCCGCATCAAAATTACTGAACAAGGGGAAGTATTGGCTTCTAAATACTCCTTGCTGGACTTGGCTTTATACAACCTCGAAACCATTACTACAGCAGTAATTCAAGCCAGTTTACTACGTACAGGGTTTGATGATATCGAACCTTGGAATGAAATAATGGAAGAATTGGCAGCGCGATCGCGGCAGCATTATCGTGGTTTAATCTACGAACAGCCAGATTTTATTGACTTCTTCCACCAAGTCACCCCCATTGAAGAAATTAGCCAACTACAAATTAGTTCCCGTCCCGCCCGTCGTCCCTCTGGTAAAAAAGACTTAAGCAGTCTCCGCGCCATCCCTTGGGTATTTAGCTGGACACAAACCCGCGTTTTGCTCCCTTCTTGGTACGGTGTAGGTACAGCTTTACAAGAATTTTTGGGTACAGAACCAGAAGAACACCTGAAATTACTCCGCTACTTTTACGTGAAGTGGCCGTTCTTCAAAATGGTCATTTCCAAAGCTGAAATGACACTAGCGAAAGTAGATATGCAAATGGCGCATCACTACGTTCAGGAATTATCTAACCCTGAAGACAAACCCCGATTTGAGAAAGTATTTGAGCAAATCGCCAGTGAATTCTATCTCACTAGGGATTTAGTTCTCAAAATCACTGACCATAGTCGGTTATTAGATGGTGATCCTGTGCTACAACGTTCTGTACAGTTACGTAACGGTACAATTGTCCCCCTTGGTTTTATCCAAGTTTCTCTCCTCAAACGCCTGCGCCAGTCAAAAAATATTGCTACCTCCGGCGTAATTCATTCACGTTACAGCAAAGGCGAGTTACTCAGAGGCGCATTATTAACTATTAACGGTATCGCTGCGGGAATGAGAAATACAGGTTGAAAAGTGCTGTTAGCGGTAGCGCGGCGTTTAGCCGGTGCTGAGTTTGGTAAACAGTCAATAGTCAAAAACCATTTATGTTGACTGTTGACTGTTGATATCAATTTTCTATGAAATTGCACCAAATAAATAATGTAGAGACGTTGCATGAAACGTCTCTACAGTGCTAATAAATAATGATTTATGACTAAAAATCCAATTTTAATTTGTACCTTTCTAGCACTAACATCAGGATTTTTCGGCAGTTATATTGGCGGACAAATCACTTTGATGCTGCATAGCCAAAAGTGTCAAAATCAGTCTTGGGCATTACAACAAATGTGCCAAGTTTGGATAACACCCGGCGCAACATGGAAAGGTAGTACAACAGGTATTTGGACAGGGACAATATTAGGTGCTTTTGTTGGTGGTTTGGTAATACGAGAGAAGCGACATCACTGGTAAGATATACCTATAACTTTAAGAAAAAACTACCATGACTGCTGATACTAACCAAGTAAATACCGCTACCAAGGGTGCTGATGCTATTGATGAAGCGATCGCTAAAGGCATCGATTTTGATGGTACACCGATTCCAGCAGCAAAGTTAGACCTATACACCAAAGTCATGGCATTAGAAGCCAACAGACAGCGTAGTGGTGTATCTAATACTATGCGATCGCGCATCATTCGCATTGGGGCAAAACACATCCCTCAACCAGAACTCGATCAATTACTCATAGAAGCAGGCTTTGCACCCCTAAAAGAAAAAGATATTGCTTTTTTCTACGGCGGTAAGTAAGTTTGAGCGTAGGCGGAGCATCGCCTACGCTCATCTTTGTGAGTGAGCGCAATGCTAAAATAAGCGCAAAAAATTCAATTCATTGCTGAAGAGAAAGAAGAGGTAATATCTTTCTTTTAGCAGATGAAAAAATATTATAAAGATATAAAGCAATAGTAAATAGGAAACCCAACCTATTTTTTGCAAAGATTAAATAACTTAATAAATATGAAATATAAGTAGCAAATCTATCATTTGTTATTAGCAAGTAATTTTATAGTTAATCTCAGAGAGTGGATAACATAAATGCTTGCAAAAAATCAAGGTACAGTTGTTATTACAGGCGCATCAACAGGAATTGGTGAAGCCTGCGCTTTGCGTTTAGACAAATTAGGATTTTGTGTCTTTGCTGGTGTGCGTAAAGATTCTGATGCTCAAAAACTTCAACAAAAAGCCTCTCAAAGACTTATCCCTATTTTTTTAGATGTTACTGATGCTGATTCCATTGCATTTGCAGTTGAGACAGTAAAAAATACAGTTGGTGATGAAATTTTCGGTTTAGTAAATAACGCTGGAATCGCCGTTCCTGGCCCATTAGAACTATTACCAATTGCCGATTTTGAACAACAAATGCAAGTTAATGTCACCGGACAACTAGCAGTCACACAAGCATTTCTGGGGTTATTGCGCCAAGGTCAAGGACGAATTGTCAATATGGGTTCTATTAGCGGTAGAAGTGCTGCGCCCTTTCTTGGTGCTTACAATGCTTCCAAATTTGCACTTGAAGCACTCACCGATGTGATGCGTATGGAGTTACGACCTTGGGGAATTTCCGTTTCAATTATAGAACCAGGTGCGATTGCGACCCCCATTTGGGAAAAGTCTTTCACTCAAGCTGATACAGCAAAGCAAAATTTATCACCATCTGCCCTAAATCTCTACGGTCATGCGCTGACTGCTGTCCGTAAACAAGTAGGAATTCTGGCATCGAAGAGTATTTCATCGGATATTGTAGCTGATGCTGTTATTCACGCACTCACAGCAAAAAAACCAAAGACACGCTATCTCATTGGTCAAGACGCGAAAATAGGAGCATTCCTCAAGTATCTTTTGCCTGATAGATTGTATGACCGTGTAATTTTATATTCAATGGGTTTATAGATAATTTGCGATCGCACATAGGGCGACTAATTTTTTGTTCTGAATCTCAAGGATTGCAATTCGTCTGCGATATTTTACCGAGATTCTTTCTTAGGGTGTGTTAAACCAATTCGCAATTCAATTCCTAATCACTCGGTTTATTAAACACTTCTAAAATCTGACGACAAACTTGTTTTAGTTTCTCTGTGACTTCGGGAGAAGGGATACACTCACCGACAAAACTCCAAGTTTCTACTGTCGAAAGTCGCCACACCTCACCCCGATGGTCAAACCCAGCTACCTCTAAGCCAATAGCCCGTCGTAATTTCGTGATGGGGTCTTGGTGAAACCGAATTTGAATTAGAACGCTGCGACTGCGCCAAGATTTACTGACACCTGGAAAATGAAACCCTATATCTATAGAGTCTGGATCAACTAATTCTCTGGTGTCTGGGTCATTTTTCCAGGGTTTTAAATCTGATTTAGCATCAGGAAACTCGAATTTGAACAAGTTAACTGCTGTAGCAATCTTGCTGGCGAGTTCAAGGTTGGTTGCCTGTTCAGCTGCATTCACGAAAAAACACTCCTTGATGTGGACTGAATTAAAGGTGGGGGAGTGGGGAGTAGGGAGTAGGGACTGTGGACGGGGAATTTTAGATTTTGGATTTTGGATTGAATAATCTAAAATTCACTCATTGCAAATCCAAAATTGAAAAGCTGGGGACTGGGTATTAGGTCAATTATCCAGCCTTTAGCCTCTATCCTCTAGCCTTTAATCTCTAATTAAGTAATTGTACTTAAAAATTTTACCAAAATAGCTCGTACTGAGCTTTTTGTGGAAAATAGCAAGAGATATATTAAAAATTTTCTCCAAAATCATTTGCTGGTAGGAATCCCCAATGAATTATTCAGGGTTGGTAACAGGCTTGCCCCGAATCAAGTAAGCTCAATATTTTTAATTTTTGCTTCTGATATTTGAGACATTTTTTACCCTCAAAATTTTTGAGTTTTTTTGATTGTCTCACTTCTGGTATCGCCCATAAATCAGCATCATAAAACAATCTATGTTTAGTTTTGTGAAAGGACTGAAACCAAGCATTTATGAGCTTTTTCCCGACTTTATACTTCGCAATCTAGGTTTATTCTTAATACCGAATTACTTAAAGATTATGAGTATTTTTATTTACTCGTATCACAGCAGCATTACGTAATATATTGCACTACATTATGAAGTGCGGAATGTGGGTTTAAAAAAACCTTGAATTTTCGGTTTGAGAAACTAAGTCTCAGTTAGAGTTAAGCCAAAAGGCAAAGGACATTTTACCCCAATGCCCAATGCCCAATTACGTAAAGCCTGCGGCATAGCTGCGCTTAGAGCGTAGCGGGGCGCAGCCAATTACGAGTTACGTTAGCGGAGCGGGGCGTTAGCCCATTACAAATTACGAATTATTTGGAGGATTGATGCAAAAGTCTCTCAAGCCCAGCGATGCAAGTATAGATCGCGCTTATGATATTTTGCAGGCAGAGAAGGTCAATCCTCTCAATGCCATCTTTGCACCCCAGAGTGTCGCGGTGATTGGTGCTAGCGAAAAAGTCGGTAGTGTCGGACGCACGATTTTATGGAACTTAATTAGCAGTCCCTTTGGTGGTACTGTTTACCCTGTCAATCCCAAACGCCATAGTGTTCTCGGTATCAAAGCCTATCCCTCTATTGCGGATATTCCCGAAACTGTTGATTTAGCAGTAATTGCTACCCCAGCCTCCACCGTTCCAGGAGTCATTGCTGATTGTGTCGCAGCAGGGGTAAAGGGGGCAATTATTATTTCCGCAGGTTTTAAAGAAGCTGGTGCGGAGGGTATAGCCTTAGAACAGCAAATTTTAGAGCAAGCACGGCGCGGCAATATCCGCATTATCGGCCCTAATTGCTTGGGTGTAATGAGTCCCCAAAGCGGTCTAAATGCTACTTTTGCCAGTGCAATGGCTCGTTCTGGTAATGTCGGCTTTATCAGTCAAAGTGGGGCATTGTGTACTGCCATCCTTGATTGGAGTGTGCGGGAAAATGTCGGTTTTAGTGCTTTCGTTTCCATCGGCTCAATGCTAGATGTGGGTTGGGGTGATTTGATTTATTACCTCGGTGATGACCCGCAAACGAAAAGTATAGTCATTTACATGGAATCCATTGGTGATGCGCGGTCTTTTATCTCCGCCGCGAGGGAAGTCGCACTTACCAAACCAATCATTGTCATTAAAGCCGGACGTACAGCCGCCGCCGCCAAAGCCGCCGCCTCCCATACAGGGGCTTTAGCTGGTAGTGATGCCGTCTTGGATGCAGCTTTCCGGCGTTGTGGAGTGTTGCGGGTTGATAGTATTTCTGATTTGTTCGATATGGCGGAGGTACTGGCAAAACAACCCCGTCCCAAAGGGCCAAAATTAACAATTCTCACCAATGCTGGGGGGCCTGGGGTACTAGCGACTGATGCACTCATCGAGGCTGGCGGGGAACTGGCGACAATTTCCCCGGAAATCATTACCTCCCTGGACCAAATTTTGCCGAAACACTGGAGTCACAGCAACCCAATTGATATTCTCGGTGATGCTGACCCCCAACGCTACACCCAAGCTTTAGAAATTGCTGCCAAAGATCCCCACAGTGATGGTTTACTGGTAATTCTCACACCCCAAGCCATGACTGACCCCACCCAAACGGCAGAACAGTTAAAACCCTACGCCCAAATTGCCGGTAAACCCATCTTAGCTAGTTGGATGGGGGGTGCAGATGTGGCAGATGGGGAGATGATACTTAATAGCCAACGCATCCCTACCTATCCTTATCCAGATACGGCGGCGCGGGTGTTTAGTTATATGTGGCAATCTAGCTATAACTTACGCGGTATCTACGAAACTCCGGTATTACCTACAATTGATGCTGATACTGGCATTCCCTATCGCCACTTAGTCGAGAATATCATCTCCTCGGCTCGTCAATCAGGACGGACGATTTTAACGGAATATGAATCAAAGCAGATTTTGGCAGCCTATGGTATACCCACTGTGACAACTTGTGTCGCCAAAACTGAAGATGAGGCGGTGCGATGTGCCGACAATATTGGTTATCCAGTTGTTGTCAAACTCTATTCTGAGGTCATCACCCATAAAACTGATGTCGGTGGTGTACAGTTAAACCTACAAGATGCCGATGCAGTCCGCCGCGCCTATCGCACTATTGAATCGAATGTCCAGAAATTAGAAGCTACTTTCACCCACTCCCCCCTCTTCCTGGGTGTGACAGTGCAACCAATGGTAAAAATGGACGGCTACGAACTGATTATTGGTAGTAGTTTAGATCCTCAGTTTGGCCCAGTGTTGTTATTTGGTGCTGGGGGACAATTGGTAGAAGTATTACAAGATAGCGCGATCGCACTTCCTCCCCTCAACACAACTTTAGCGCGGCGGATGATGGAACACACCAAAATTTACAAAGCCCTCAAAGGTGTGCGGGGACGGCAAAGTATTGATATGGATGCCCTTGAGCAGTTGCTGGTAGCCTTTAGTCACTTGGTAGTAGAACAGCCTTGGATTAAAGAAATTGATATTAATCCCTTGCTGGCGACTCCTCCCAACCCACAAAATCAAGGTAATGGGGGATTAATTGCTTTAGATGCGCGGGTAGTTCTCCATGAACCAGAGATGACAGCAGCACAACTACCCAAGTTAGCCATTCGTCCCTACCCTACACAATATGTAGGAGAGTGGACAATGAAAGACGGTACACCTGTAACTATCCGTCCCATTCGTCCCGAAGATGAGCCATTGTTGGTGCAATTCCACGAAACACTCTCAGAGGAAAGCGTTTATTTCCGCTACTTCCACCTGATGAAATTAAGCCACCGCATCACCCATGAACGGCTGACACGCATTTGCTTTATTGACTACGATCGCGAAATGGCGTTAGTAGTAGAACACCAAAATCCACAAACCGGGACACGGCAAATCTTGGGAGTTGGGCGATTAAGTAAATTACATGGGACTAATGCAGCCGAATTTGCGATATTAGTAAGCGATCGCTATCAATGTCAGGGTATCGGTACAGAATTAGTTAGCCGATTGCTACAAGTAGGACGCGATGAGCAAATCACACAGATCACAGCCGATATCCTCGCTGATAATAATGGGATGCAAAGAGTCTGTGAAAAACTCGGTTTCCGCGTAGCCAGCACCAGCGATACCACCGTCAGGAAAGCTGAAATTGCCCTCTAGCTGTATTGATACCGTTTCTTAATGAAGATGCGCTTTATTCTGGACTGTAGAAACGTTCCATGCAATGTCTCTGCATATTTATTCCCCTTCCCTAGTAGGGAAGGGGGTTAGGGGGTTAGGTTTTCCACATAACGTAAAAAGTCAGCAATCCCGACGACCTAAAAATCAGGACTGGAGGGCATTTTAATGCAATTCTACGAGTAACTGACAACAGATGTATCTGGAGAGAGAAACAAACTTTTTTCAATCAAATTTTGTAATTGCGGAGTAACATTACTAGCCGTATTCAGACAAGAGACTAATAAACTATTGGCATCCCAATATTGTTGAATCAACTCCAATTGTTCATCACTAAATTGCCAATCATAACCAATTTGACGGTGACTTATCAGCAAATTTTTTAATTGCCTAGTCCAAGATTGACCGTTAGTTTGCCACCATAATTTTAATACTTTCCTATCTTGATTTGAATCTGGTAATTCATCTTGCAAATTTTGCAGAGATTGACCTAACAATGAATCTTCTGGTAGTAAATACTCAATATCCAGAGCTATTTTGACAGCAGAGATACGTTTACAAAAAATCTCTGCTGTCAAAGCGAGGGTGACAGCCAGAGTATGGCTAAGAGCCAAATCTAAAGCTAAATCATTAGACAATTTACCAGCAAAATGATTATCCAAACTTATAGCTAAAGCTTGGTTTCGGGATAGATGATAATGGGAAGGTAGAGCCAATGTAAAGTAAAAAGCGCGTACAGCCGCCGGATGATAAGTAGTGCTAACTGCTAAAGATTTCTGTTTTACCCAATCTATAAAACCCTTTAATGTGTCATCATCAGCAACTAATTCATCAACTTTTTGCTTCATTAATTGGAACAAGTGATCAGCAGAAACTAACATTTCACTGGTGAGGATAATCACTTCGCGCCAGCGTATTTCCGGCAAATAATTGACAATTTTTTCCAATGTTTTTGGATCGCTACTAGCAACAAATTTTCTAGCAGTGAAATATTCGTGAAAGGTTAAGTGAGAAAAAGAATAAATACCCCTCGCTTGTTCAACTAATAATCCATGTTGTAATTCAATAGCTTTGAGGACAGTTTTACTAACTAGCTGTAAATCTTCTATATCTGTTGGTGCATTAGGTAAAAGACAGAGATGATCAGCTATTAATTGACAAATTTTCTTCTCTTCAAAAAAATACTCTCCTCTTTCAAAGGTAATTTCAGCTATGGAACTGAGCAATTTAATCTTTTGCGCTAAGGTTAAATTTCGATAAACTTCATCTCTTTTGATTCCCCTAGCTTCATCCCATTGCACCAGCAATAATTCTAATCCTTGTCGATAAATTTCTGAGCGTTTATTGGGAAAATCACCCAAATACTGAAATACCAAACAAGTGAGATTTAATAATAGAGGTGTAGTTGCTAGTTCTTGAATCAGACGATTTTCTGGGAGTGTGAGTTTTTCTATAAATTTAGCTGCTGAGGTTTTTTCTTTATTAACAGTATTTTGAGAAAAAACTGTAAACCATTTATGAGCAAAATCGGAAATCTGTAATTTAGTGAAATCAGCAATTTCTACTTCTGCAAAACTTTTAAATTTATAATATTGAGACGCAATTCGAGAAGTAATAATTATAATATTTTTGTAATAAATTTCAGCAAATTGACTAATAATTTTATTAACTAGATCACTATTTTTTGCTGTTACTTCATCTAAACCATCTAGGAGAATGATAATTTTACCTTCATAAAGTAAAAATTCTAATTCTTGGGGAGTAATTTTATCAAGACTAAATTCTTGAATTAAATAATTAAATAAAATATTTTCATCTTCAAACTTAATCTTTTCAGCCAAATCTTTTAGGCTAATAAAAACCGGGATGCGCTGCTTTTGAAATTTACCATAATTACAAAGTATCGCCACAGATTGCAAAAAAGTAGTTTTTCCTGATCCGGGTTTTCCTAATACTAGCAGCTTAGAAAATTTCTCAACAGCGTCTAAACTTGTAATTTTATTTTTGCCAACTTCATGAGATAATTTGCTCTCAAATGTGCTTAAATCTGCAATATTTAACCATCTCTGACAGGTAAGTTCTTCTAGAATATTTACATCAACATATAATTCATCTAATGTGACAACTCGACCCACATCCAGTAACCTAAGAGTGCTACATTGATTTTGAATTTTCTCAGAGTGAGCAGCACGGACTTTATTGACTAAAGTGACGATATTATCAGCAGTGTCATTTTTGAGGGTTTTGTGAGGTGCTAATTCTTCCTCTGATTCGCAATCTACTGGTTGGACAATATCTTCTGGATTTAGCTCTAAAAAAAAGCAAATCTCATTAAAGATGCGGCGATCAATTGACTTACCAGCAAAAAACTTCCAAATTGGTTGACGACTGTCTATACCAACTTGACTCGCCAGAGATTCTTGTGTCAATCTTTTACGATTAAAAGCACGTTTGGCTTTTTTTATACCATCCTCTGAAGCCTGGAGCGATCGCTTGGTCATCATCAATATCTATTGTTGAAGCTGCTGTTAAAGAAAAAATGTACTTACATCCAACACTTAAACAGGTAAGGTGTCTAGTTTCCAGGGTAGCTTGACTGTAAATGTCGTTCCTTTACCTAAAGCACTATCAAAGTATATTGTACCCCCGTGCAATTCGGTAGATCGTTTCACAATTGCTAGCCCTAGTCCTGTCCCTGGAATGCTACCAACGTTGGTAGCACGTTGAAATGGTTCAAACAGATGAGATTGTGATTCTGGTGGAATCCCTATACCCTCATCTGTCACTTGAAAACATAAGCTATTTTCTGCCCAGATTAACTTTAAAAATACTTTACTACCTACGGGAGAATACTTAATTGCGTTAGCAAGTAGATTATTGAGTAAATGCCACATTAGCTGTTCATCTAGACAAGCAATTCGGCTATTACCATCTACTGAAAAGTTGATTTTATATTGTTCTTTAACCGATATCTGCAAAGATTCTACTATTTCTTCACAGAAAGTTACAATATCTATAGGTTTAGGGTTAAATACCAGGTTTTGAGATTCGGATCTACCTAATGTTAAGATGTTCTCTAAAAGATTGTTCAAGCTATCTGTAGCAGATTCAATGCGATTAATATGATTTTGTTTTCTTTGCTCTGACATCTGATCGCCATAGGCCTTTAACATTTCTGCACTCAGTTTAATGGTAGTCAGAGGATTACGAAACTCATGTACTGTTATATATAAGTTTTGGGATGTTTTTTGGTTTTGAGATTCAGCGATTTCTTGATTATTTTTAGCAGCGAATAAGGCTTTTTTAACTTCAATTTCTGCTTGGTGTCGGGAAATAGCAATTTCAATTGTAGTTCCTAGTATTCTTTCATCAAATGGTTTTAAAATATAGCCAAAAGGGTGTGAAGCCTTAGCTCTCTCTAATGTCACTCTATCAGCATTAGCAGTTAAGTAAACCACAGGTAAATGAAAGCGAGACTGAATTTCAAAAGAGGCTTCAATCCCATCTATTTCCCCTTCTAGTCTGATGTCCATTAACACTAAATCAGGCTGTAATTGTTCTGCTTTAAAGATTGCTTCTTCCCCTGATGCTACTAAATCACAAACAATATATCCCAGATATTCGAGAGTTTCTCTGAGGTCATCAGCAACTAGTTGCTCATCTTCAACAATTAAGATACGGATAGGATTCATAATTAATATTTTTGCTTGAGTAAATTTATAATTTATAGGTTATTTGAAATAAAGTTAACGTAGAAGGTAGTACCTGACTCACGCTCTAAGAGAATTTTACCTTTGATTTGCCTGGTAAGGTTTTTCACAATCCTTAACCCTAGAGAGTCAGTATTTTGCCAATCTAATGTTTGGGGAATGCCTATACCAGTATCTTTGACTATCAACATTAGTTGATTCTCTGGAAATTTTTCTAAGCAAATAGTTATTTCCCCCTTTTGTTGGGGAGAAAACGCATATTTTAAGCAATTAGAAACCAATTCGTTAATAATCAGTCCGCAAGGAATAGCAGTATTAAGGGTTAATTTAATGCCATTGGTTTCTATATTTAGGCGAATTTGCCTTTGACTGACTCCGTAGCAGCGAAACAAGTTATCTGTCAGACTGCGGATGTAGTCGCCAAAATCGATTTGCGAAAGCTCTGGTGATTGATACAATTGTTCATGAATCAATGCCATTGATTGCACTCGATTTTGGGACTCTTGAAATAGCATAGAAGTTATTTCATCATTAGCCCGTCGAGATTGCATCCTCAGTAAGCTAGAGATAATTTGCAGATTGTTTTTCACTCGGTGGTGAATTTCTTTGAGTAATGTTTCTTTTTCTTCTAGCGATCGCTGAATTTGTTCTACTGTTTTCTTGCGTTCGCTAATATCTAACCAGTAGCCAATCAATTCTACCGGATGTCCCCTTTCATCTTTTACCAGTCTTGCCCGATCGTATACCCAGCGATAATTTCCCTTGTGATCTAAAAAACGATATTCTAGATCAATCTCCCCTTTGATTTTCATTTGTTCTAATATCCCCATCACCAAGGGTTGATCTTCAGGATGAATACGGCTGATCCAAAATTCATGATTTGTAATATATTCCCAAGGTTGGTAGCCAAATAAAGCTTCTACATTCTCACTGATAAAAGTTGCGCCGTAATCATCTGTAGCTTTGCTGGTATAAATTACCCCAGGGCTAGAAATCAGTAAAAATTCTAAACGTTGCTGTAGTTGCAGCATTTTCACTTCGGCTTGTTTGCGTTCAGTGATATCTTCAATAATAGCCATCGCACCGATCAGATTATCACCTGCATCCCTGACTAAAGCCGTAGAAAGGCTGATATCTAAACAGCTATGTTTGTAGTTTATCTGAGTTTCGACTTGATTTAACGGCCTATTAGCTAAGGTATTCTGCACAAAACTCTGGAGTTGTTGCTGCTGATTTTCTACAAACATCCAAATTGGGTTGTTTAGCACCTCTGTGGCGGAGTAACCAAAAATCCTTTCCGCCATTGGATTCCACAAGATGAGATTCCCTTCAGCATCAACCATACTAATGGCTACGGGTGCAGATTGAATGATTGCTTGCAAAAGAGCATTTTTTTCTCTAAGTGCTATTTCAGCTTGACGCAGTTCATTCTCTACCCGTTGACGTTCGCTAATTTCTGTGAGGAGTTTGGTGTTAGCTTGTTCTAAATCAAGGGTACGCTGTTGGACTCTATCTTCCAAAGATTGATTGAGTTGTTGCAAGGTTGCTTCTGTTTGTTTGCGTGGGGTGATATCTCGACCTTCTGACAGTAGTAAAATAACTTGCCCAGTTTCATCAAAGATCGGTTTGATGGAAAAATCTAGGGTTGTCATTGTACCCTCGGCATTACTTAGGCTCAACTCAGAACTGATCAACTGTCCCTGAGACGCTTGCAAGACAACAGTTTGTAAATTACTCTTTAATTGTGGGCAATCAGAACAAGAGAATGAATCCCAAAAAGTCCGCCCGATCACGTCACTGCGTTTGGACTTAACATACTCTAGATATGCTTGATTCATTTCTACAATTGTGCCATCTGGAGTTAACAGCCCGACAAACTGGATAGTCTGCTCAAAAATAGCACGGAATTTATACTCGCTTTTTTCTAACTCTGCTGTCCGTTTCTGCACTTTCGCTTCTAGCTGTGCATTGAGATTTTGTAAATTTTCGTATAGTTCTGCTTGTTGAATGGCGATCGCTAATTGAACCGATAGTTGCTCTAATAACTCTATTTCTGATTTTTGCCATTGGCGTGGACTAGAACATTGATGAGCAACCAGTAACCCCCACAGAGAATGATTATTATTCGTTTTTCGACAATGGCTATCTAACTCTGATTGTTGATTACATAAAAAAATCGGAATAATCACCTTTGCTTTTACCTGAAAATTCTCCAGCATTTGCAAATGACATTGAGAATATCCAGCTTCATAAATATTAGAAACTACTATTTGTTTACCTAAACGGTAGCCCTTTAATCCATGTTCACATAAATAAGTATCTTGACAATAAAAATTCAGTAAAGTATTCCATTCCGGTAGAACTGATTCTGCTACAACTTTACCGCTCATATCTTGTTGAAATTGGTAGACAAGCACTCTATCAGTCTTAAAGAGATGACGAACTTCGTCTACTGCTGTATCTAAAACGCTCTCTAAACTCAACGATTGACGAATACGCAATGCAATATCAGCAATTAAGCGTTGTTGTTCTTGTTGCTGCTCTAGTTGCTGCATCAAGCGAAATCTTTCTATTACTGTCTTACAAGCACGATTGAGGGCTTCAGCAGTTATTTTACTTTTAATTAAATAATCTTGTGCGCCATTTTTCATCGCCTTGACTACAATGGTTTCATCAACAAATTCTGACAGTATAATTGCAGGAATACTCGTGTTACCTCTGTGCTGTTGAAGTTCTGCCAGGAAATCTATTCCCGTGGTATCGGACAAATTCAAACCTAACAGGATGACATCGGGTAGAGCTTGTTTGCAATATTCTAAAGCCTGTTTTGTTGATGCAAATTCGACAATTTTATATGTGTATCGCTGCTCCTGTTCTAGTAAACGATGATAGATACTGCGGTCTTCTGATAAATTGTCAATAATAACAACAATGTTTTGAAAATTTATCATGATTCTTTTTTAGACTTGATTTAATTTGTCTAAATCATAGTTTAAGTTCATATATCTTATTTTACTTAAAAAGGGAGGAACTGAATCAAAATCCCCCTTTTTAATGGGGGTTTAGGGGTATATCAAAGTATTTGATACATCACCAAAGACCTTGAAAACATCCTATTATATTGTTAAACCAGATGCTAAACCAAAATAATTTAAATTACGTAATTTTGACTCAAACTATAAATTTCATTGAGAGATTTTAACATCTCTTCTCGCTCAACCATATCATAGTTATCTATCAGCTTCTTAGATACCGTCATGATCTGATGAAGATGATCGCACAAACCATGATTAGTTGATTGATTAATATAGTTGTAATACTGGGTAATTTTTTTTTGAGTTTGTCTATTAAATGCCTTTTGTTTATCAAATCTAGCTGTGATTGCACCGAGTAATTCTGCTCTTGTAAATGGCTTCGTTAAATAATCATCTGCACCCAACTCTATGCCTTGACGAATATCAATTTGGGAAGATTTAGCTGTCAGAAATATAAAAGGAACTGATTCAGTTTCTGGATTTTCCCGTGACCAAGTAACAACCTCATATCCATTTAATTTGGGCATCGCAATGTCACAGATAATTAAATCTGGGACTTCTTCCTGTAATAATTTAATACCAACCTGTCCATTTTCTGCTTCCAAAACATTAAATTTCTCTTGAGTCAGCATTTCTACAACAATGCTACGGATATCTTCCTGATCTTCAATTACTAGAATTTTTTCCATGATTACAGTTTTATTAGCTATTTCAGTACGTGAAAATATTTAAAAATTTAATTAGTTTTGCCATTCATATTGTTTTATAAACTAATACGATGCTTTATCAAACCTGAAATTTACTTATTTTTAGCTCTTACACATATAGATAAACCTGACTTCTAAGTGTAATTACATAGAAGATTACTAGCCTTAAATGCTCTAATTTTTCCCAAAATTGCTTTCGTATACATCTCATACAAAATATACATTTAAAACCACCCCCAAACCCTCCTCGTTCACTCAGAATTTAAAGAAGGCTTAGGCGTGGCGGTGTAGAATTTTTCGTGTTTTATAAGCAAATTAAGTGAATAATAACCATACAAATCCTAGAGCATTCGTGAAATCTAAAAACCCTGGTTTCTTGAAGAAACCAGGGTTTTTAGTCTGGCTTTTTTTTAACAAGAGATTAAAGCATCTGACCTTCCTAAAACTGTCATATCTTCTGCATCTAACTCCAAAGGTGTTCCACTGCGAATTAATTCTGCAAAATCTTCGTTAGGCACCATAATAGTTAGTGTGTACAAACGAGTATTACCCGTATTTTTAATCAAATGAGTCCCGGTAGGAGGTACTAATAAACTATCTCCAGCTTTAATGGGAACTTTCTTCCCATCACACATAGCGATACCTTCCCCTTTCAAGACAAAAAACATTTCCACCGCCCATTGATGGCGATTTGGTGGTGTTTGTCCACCAGGATCAAAAATTTCTACACAGCAAGTTAGAGAGGTATTAGCATTTGTGGAATCAAAGATAATTGCTAACCTATTGGTATCGTGGGGACTAATACGGTAGACTTGATAATCTTTGGGAGACTTAATGACAGGAATGACACAACGAGTAGCTTGCATTGATTATTCCCCTCCTGTTACTTCAGGATGATTCATGGCTGTTAAAATCGCTTGTGATTCAGTCAAAAAACCAAAACATTGTTTGACGTTATATAACGTTGCTAGCCAACAATAATCGGGAGAAGTTGTAGCAGTGCAGTCTTTAATTAAAATGCAGTCATAACCTAAAAAATTTGCATCACAAAGTGTTGTAAGTACACATTGATCGGCATTGACACCAGCAAAAAATAACGTTGTTACTCCTAAATTCCGCAGGATGCTATCTAAAGGCGTATCCCAAAAACCACTTATGCGGTATTTATCCACACGAATATCTGCTGGTAATTGGGGGAGTTCGTCTACTACAGCCGCCGCCCAACTCCCTGCCATTAATACCTTAGCACCATTTTTCGGTAACGGATCACCCAAACCCACACCATCGCCTGTGGGGTTATAGACATGACGTAAACCAGCACTGATATTGAGTAAGTCGGGACGATTACCCCAATTTATCCAAATTACAGGCACATCAACGCCACGGAGTTCTGGGAGTAGACTATTTAAAGGTTCGATGGGTTTACGTGCAGGGGTCACATCTACGCCGATATGCGCCAACCAGCCGTCAGGGTGACAGAAATCGTTTTGCATATCGATGACGAGGATGGCGGCTTTTGCCAAGTCTAGGCGCAGGGTTTTCGTTTCTGTTGATAAGATAACGGGTTGTGGGTTTTTTTGGGGACGGGTGATATCTGCGATCGCCTGATTCACCATCCAAGCATTTGGTGCAATTCCCAATGTCCGCAAAGACTCATTCATAATTTGCCATACCCAACACCATTTTCTATTTTGTAACTCGAAATTCTGTTGAGTGCTTAATTGCTTAATTAAATGTCAATTAGATAGATTTAATTTTACCCCTTGCCCAATCTCATTTTGAGATGGCTCAAAAATCCGCCAAATCTCAATATCGTAGTTAGCGCGACCACTAAAAAGACTTTTTCCATTGGGATTGAATCTAATCGCTGTCACTTTGCTGGGATCTTGCTTTAAGGTGGTATTTAGTTGATTTGTTCTCAGATTCCAAAGTTTAATCGTACCGTCGTAACTGCCGCTAGCCAGAGTTTTACCATTAGGATTAAAGTCTAGGGAAACTATTGCTCCCGTATGTCCCTCAAGAATAGCGATCGCTTTTCCTGTCTCCAAATTCCACAATCTGATGGTCTTATCAACCCCAGTGCTAGCTATCATCTCTCCATTGGGACTAATCGCGGTAGAAACTACCTCTTTAGTGTGACCTGTTAGGGTTTTACTGACTTTGCGTGTACTTAGATTCCATACTTTAATAGTCTTATCCCAACTACCACTTACAAGAGTTTTACTATCTGCACTAATAACAATAGAGTTGACTATATTAGTGTGACCTTCCAAGGTAGTAATTGCTTTTTTAGTTTGCAAATTCCAAAGTTTGATTCTGTTACCTTGTCCACTAGCAAGAATCTTACCATCGTTACTGATAGCCAGGCTAGTCACTGGCAAAGAAGCTTCACCCAAAGTAGCAATTTGTTTTCCTTGTTGTATATTCCACAATCTAATAGTTTTATCTCGACTACCACTAGCCAAGATTTTGCCATCTGGACTGAAAGCAACAGACCAAACGAAATCAGAATGTCCTTTGAGGGTATGTTTTACCTCATTTGTATCCAGATTCCACAGTTTAATAGTATTATCACTGCTACCACTGGCCAGTTTTGTAGCATCAGCACTAATAGCAATAGTATTCACTTCCTCCGTATGGTCTTTGAGGGTCTTCGCAAGATAATTATCAGCACGGGAATTAGTATTGATTGTGGGATTGGCGGAAAGATCAGTCTTACCTAAACGAAATTGTAAAGACGCTATTCCCGCTCCTATTGCTAATAGCAGAACTAAAGCACTAACAAACCCAGGTTTCTGAGCTTGTCTCACTAATAATTTTAAAATAGAAGACTGTGTTAGGTGCGTTTGCGAAATGAGAGTTGGGAAAACTGATAGTGGTGGTGGCTGGGGTGTTAAGTCTGCAAGAACTTCATCTGCTGACTGATAACGTTCATGGAAATCTATTTTTAAGAGACGATCAAGCACTTGAGCAAATTTCTTACTCACAGGGTGTTTTATATGTTCTCGCCAAGATGCAACCCAACCATAACCATTCTGTATCCACAATTGAGAAGGAGAAAATCCACTCAGTAAATGAAAGCAAGTTGCGCCTAAGCTATATAAATCACTTGTTGGGTAAGCTTCTCCCCCCTGTAACTGCTCTATGGGTGTATATCCTTGTGAACCAATAGTTGTTCCCTTTTGAGCCTGCACTGTGACACTCAGTTGTTTCGATGCACCAAAATCAATTAATACTAATCGCCCATCTTTTTTACGGCGAATAATATTTTGTGGCTTAATATCCCGATGAATAACTCCTTGTTGATGGATAAATTTGAGGACTGGTAATAAATCAAGTAATAATTCCTGAATTTCATGTTCTTGATAAGTCAAACGTTGATTTAATTCTTGAGATAAGTTCTGACCATCAATAAATTCTTGTACTAAATATAAATTATTATCTTGTTCAAAGTAGGCAAAAAGCTGGGGAATTTGGGCATTTTCTCCTAACTGTTGCAGTCGTATCGCCTCTTCTTTAAATAACTCAACAGCTTTTTTCAACGCCCAAGTACCCTGTACTCGCGGAGCAAGTTGCTTAACAACACATTGATCATTTAGCTTATCTACATCTTCTGCTAAATAAGTTCTGCCAAACCCACCTTCATCAGATAGTAGATTTACTACCCGATAACGATTTCTAAGTAAACTTGTTAACTCTGTACCGCAAGCTAGGCAGTATTTTGTACCTTCAACATTTAGAGGACTGGGACAATCTGGATTTAGACAGCAAATCATAGAAGAATATATTTTTTATATAGGACTCACTTTGATTCTTGAAACATAGGTATGTTATGCAATGCACCCCCACTACCGCAAGGCGGAAGTCAAAAGTCAAAAGTCAAAAGTCAAACCATATAGAATATGTTGTTAATTTTACGCTTAGGCTAATACACTAATAATTATGATAGTGTATCAAATAAATTAGTATAATTTTTAGTGGTGGAAGAATTTAAAAGTTAATTCTGAAGAGTTAAATTTAATACATCTATACCTTGTTGAGCTTGACAAAAATTCTATTTTATGGATTGAAATCGATATATTCTCCAGAAAAAATTTCTTTCAATTGTTTTGAAAGTAGAAAGACGTAAATCCTGTTCTATATTTTAGGAGTGAGCAATGAAAAAGCAAGACGATAAAAAATCTGCACATAAATTAAAGTCTCTGTTTATCTATGGCATTAGTTCTAGTCTCATCATATCGAGTTATATCCTACCAATCAGTGCGGAGAATATTCAGAATAAAAGGCGAGAATTTATCATTGCTTCACTACCAATAGATGACCCAACGTTAAAGCAAGGAATCAATGAGATTAAAGTTCCTGAAGCTCCTAAATCTCAAAAAGATGAAGCACCTATTAAAGCTCCTATAAATCCTAATCCGAAAAATCAGCCTAATACAAGCGTATCTAATAATATTAATCCCAATAGAGGTAATAGCTCCACTAGTAACACCTCCAATAACAGCAGTAGTTCTAATAATCGCCCGACAAATAGTAGCAGTAGTTCTAACAATCGCCCGGCAAATAATAGCAGTAGTTCTAACAATCGCCCGGCAAATAATAGCAGTAGTTCTAACAATCGCCCTGTAAATAACAGCAGTAGTTCCAGGAGTCCTAATAGAAATAACAGAGGCAGTTCAAGGACTCCTAACCCGGTAACATCAACTAATAGCTCATCTAAAGAGCCTACATATAGAAACATTGATTTTGTAGATATTCCCTTTGGAATATTATCCCCCGGTGATTTTAAATCGGAAGGCAGGTATTTTCATTTCTACCGATTTGAGGGGCAAGAAAATCAAGTAATTCAACTCAGACTCACAGGAAGTGTAGATAAACGTCGCACCAACAACTTGAGTTTACAACCCTATATGTTTTTGTTAGATCCTGATAATAATGTGATCTTGCGAAGGGGAAGTTCAGACAAGAGTAAAAATATTAGAGATGCTTCCATATTTGCCAAACTGCCAGCAAAAGGTAGTTACACCATTGCTGTTACTAGCCAAAACCCTGGAGATATAGGCCGTTATACATTAGCATTGAGGAATGATAGAGCTAGCTACATCGAAGATGATTTTAGTGAACTAACTGATACTAGCCCAACTCTACAAAATGGCAACTCATATAATGTCACTAAGTTAGAAGGTAAAAAAGGCCAGCTTGTCAGTATTCGTGCAGATAGTGTCTTTGAAGATTTTTCTCCCTTTATAGTTTTGTTGGATGCTAAGGGGAAGGTAGTATCTTCAGATAGTGAAAGAGAAGGTCAATACAGCGCGTTAATTGATCGAGCTAAATTACCTGATGATGGAACTTACTATGTGGTGGTATTTTCCAAAACTGCCACTAGACGTGGGAGATATAGATTAACTATTTTCTAATTTTTTTTGGGGATTTATCTGGGCGTAATTTATAAAAACCCCACCCCCAACCCCCTCCCCGCAAGCGAGGAGGGCTATGATATACCTCATGTGATTAGGAAACACTATCTCCCCGCAAGCGAGGAGGGGGCTATGATATACCTCATGTTAGGAAACGCTATAAGTTTAGAGAGATTCTAACTTAAATCATAATTATTAAATAATTAAAAAATGGGTTGGAGAATTGAAGCCAAGGTGGAAATATGATCTGGGAACATACCCTGAAGTTTACTATCCAAAACGTATTGATTGCTGCCGATCGCAGTTACACAACTAGAGATGTGCAGATTATAGACGGTAAAATTGCGGCGATCGCACCCAATTTAGATGTAATCGGTACGGCGATTGACGGTGAGCATAAATTATTACTACCTGGCTTTATCAATGCTCATACCCATTCTTCCGAAAAGTGGCAACGGGGCGTGATTCCGCCTTTACCTCTAGAATTATGGTTAGCACACCTATATGATTCTGCACCAGTTGACATAGAACAAGTTTATCTAAGTGCTTTGGGTACAGCTGTAGAAACTCTCATGTCTGGTGGTACAAGTGTAGTAGATCATCTGGTATTAATTCCTGGACAAGAGATAGAAACTATCACTAGTGCGGTTCGTGCTTATCAAGAAGTGGGGATACGGGCTTTTATCGCCCCTCTCATTCAAGACGAATCTCTCATGGCTGGAATACCGGCGGGGGAATCAACCCAAACCCATGAACCGTTTTTTCGTTCCACAGCCGCAACTCTCGAAATCATCGAAGCAGCAATCCAACAGTTTCACCGTCCCGATGAGGGTGTGAGTGTTTTAGTTGCCCCAACGGGGATACAATTGTGTACAGATGCTTTATTTGAGGGTTGTATTGAATTAAGCGATCGCTATAATATTTGTCGTCACTCTCATTTACTCGAAACCAAAGCCCAAGAGAAACTCGCCCAAGAAAAATACGGTTGTACTGCTGTTGAACATCTTAAACGAATTGGTTACTTGAGCGATCGCACTTCCTTAGCTCATTGTGTCTGGTTGAATGATGCTGATATCGCCATCCTGGCAGAAACTCAATCTACCGTTGTACACAATCCCCTCAGTAATCTACGTTTAGGTAGCGGCATCGCCCCAATTTTAAAATATCAGCAAGCTGGGGTAAATGTAACCTTTGGTTGTGATGGTGCTTCTAGCAATGACTCCCAAGACTTATTAGAAGCCATCAAAATCGGTTCTATTCTGCACAACATTACAGACTTAGATTATCGCTACTGGATTACACCCCGAAAAGCCGTAGAAATGGCATCATTAGGCGGTGCAAAGGGGTTAAATATGGCAGATCAACTGGGGTCACTCACCGTTGGGAAACAAGCCGATTTAATGCTTTATGACCTCACTAATTTATCATTGCTACCCCGTACAGACCCCATTGGGTTATTAGTTTTAGGTCGCCCTACCAATGTAGTAGATAGCGCATGGGTGAATGGTAAGCAAATTATTGCCAATGGTAAAGTAACGACGATTAACGTTGATGAACTGCGACAAGAATTATTTAACCGCAGCCAGTGGAATACCAAACCCCAGTCGCCAACGGTAGCAGCAATTGAGGCTCATTATCGTACAGTTATGGGTTTGTGAAACCCTCGATAGTACGCCTTGTCTACCTTCTGCGTTGACAAAGGTGTACACACATCTGGGTGCTGAGTGCAGAATGTCGTTTTAATACGGTGCAGATTTGAATGTGACAGAGTTCGACCATGACAAGTTGTGGAGTGGATAACACCGACGTTGCCACCGTGAAGCAAGAAGTATTTGTTAGCAAATGCTAGTAAATATGGAACGGAAAGTGCTTTTTGATGAGAACATCAATATGTTAACAGTGACAAATAATTAGTCAATGTACATCTGAAAAGCGGGCGATGGGACTCGAACCCACGACGTTCACCATGGGAAGGTGACATTCTACCACTGAATTACACCCGCGAATAGCCTTGATATTGATTCAGGTAATCATTATATCATTATCTCCTGAATAAATCAGGACTTACGCACAAAGGTTATTTGTTAAGAATGGGTGTAAGGGTGTGAGGGTATAGGGGTGTAAGGGTTTTGAACACCTACACCCCTATACCCCTATACCCCTATACCCCTATACCCCTATACCCCTATACCCTTTATTTTTCGTATCACTGCGTAAGTCCTATAAATAAATTCAATTGTTTAATCTTGAGTTGAAAACCTGAAATTATACAGATATCATAGCAAATTATAAAAAATATTAAGTTTAATCACAATATATTAAACATAGCCCAATTTTTGATTATCTAACTGTAATAATTGCCGCTATAGTAAAGAGAAATAAGTATTATTTTTAATTTATCAAACAACAAGATTGCGTGTTTATACTGAAACGTAGAAAAGGGACATTACTTTATATTTTTGTCAATCGATCATACTTATTTGAATCACACAAGCTGAGTTATTAGATCACAGACACCTAATAATTAAGAGTGGAATATAGATAATCAAAAGAAATCTGCATTTTCAAAATGCCATTTAGGGTTTCCCTGAAGGTATTGTTTGTAAAAAACTTTAAATAATTTCCCAACTTAAGTAAATTATATGTTCAACGCTACTGAAATTTTAATTGATGCTTTTGTCAAACAAATTAGAGAAGGATACAGCCGCACATATGGTGGTTTCAAAAATGATTATCAAGATATTATCGCTTGGGCTGGTAATATGGCGTTGGAAAACATAGCCAACAGCGATGCGCTCTATCACAATGTTGAACATTCTATATTAGTTACCCTAGTAGGACAAGAAATTCTACGCGGCAAACATATCCGCGAAGGTGGTGTTTCTAGTGAAGATTGGTTGCATTTTATTATTTCCTTGTTGTGTCATGATATTGGCTATGTCAAAGGAGTTTGCCGACAAGACCAAGAAAATAAAGGCTTATACTCCACGGGCAAAAATGGCAGAATGATCTCTCTTCCTCCTGGGGCTTCTGATGCTAGTCTGACACCGTATCATGTAGATAGAGCTAAACTTTTTATTGATGAGCGTTTTGGCGGACATAAACTTATAGATGCTGACGTAATTAAAAGTAATATTGAATTAACTAGATTTCCTGTACCGACAGCAGAAGATCATCAAGAGACAACTAGTTTTGCTGGATTGGTGCGTGCTGCTGATTTGATTGGGCAATTAAGCGACCCACGTTACTTAAAGAAAATCACCTCTTTATTTTACGAGTTTGAAGAAACTGGAGTCACTAAAGTTTTAGGGTACGAAAATCCTGCCGATTTACGCAAGAATTACGCTAAGTTCTATTGGAATGGGGTTCATCCCTACATCACCGACGGGCTAAGATATTTATCTTTGACGCAGCAAGGGAAGCAAATTATGGCTAATCTCTACTCAAATGTATTTGTTGTAGAGCATGAAAAAAACCAAGAAGAACAAAAATACTTGGTTGAGCAATTACAAGGTTAGTTATTGGGGACAAATCAATTCAAAATTCAAAATTCAAAATTCAAAATTCAAAATTAGAGGCTGTTTGAAAAGTTTTGTCAGGTATCATTTGTCATTCTGAGTGGAGCTTTGCGGAAGGAAGAATCCGCGTTTTCACCGTTATGCTGGGATGCTTCCTTCGTCAGCATGACATAAAAGAGGACTTTTCAAACACCCTCTTAAATAACTGGGGATTGGGGATGAGTTTAAATCTAAAACTCACCTGTCCCCTGTCCCCTGTCCCCTGTCACCTGTCACCTATCCCCTATCCCCTGTCATCTACCCAAAGATTTATCTATATACCCTTGACTATATTGACCATTCACCCTTAACTAATGACTAATAACTAATGACTAATAACTAAAAACTATGAATTGGTGGCAAAGACTTCAGAAAAATCCTTTGGCACGATTTGGGGCAATCTTGTTGCTGGTTTTCTATATGGCGGTAATTGCTGCTGATTTCATCGCCCCATACAACCCTTACGTGTCACAAGCTAATGGTTCACTATTACCACCTACTCGGATTTATTGGGTTGCCAAAACATCGGGTAAGTTTATCGGACCCCACATTTATCCAACAACTCAGGGAGATACGGACTTAGAAACAGGCGATCGCCAATTGATTGTAGACTATACAAAGCCTTCGCCTGTAAGATTGTTTGTTGCTGGGCCAGAATACCGATTATTTCAGTTGAGTCTACCACTACCCCCGAAATCGGAAGAAGTTACTATCATCCCTGGTATACCCTTAAATTGGCATTTGTTTGGTGCAGATGGGGATGCAAAATTAAATCTTCTAGGGACTGATGAACAAGGACGTGACCAACTTAGCCGCCTGTTGTATGGTGGGCGCATTAGTTTATTTATTGGGATTATTGGTGTACTTTTCACCTTTCCTCTCGGTTTATTGATAGGTGGGATTTCTGGCTATTTTGGTGGTTGGATTGATAGCGTCATTATGCGAATAGCAGAAGTGCTAATGACTTTCCCTAGTATCTATCTGTTGGTTACTTTGGGTGCAGTCTTACCGGCTGGTTTAAGCAGCAGTCAGCGATTTTTATTAATTGTGTTGATTACTTCTGTGATTAGCTGGGCTGGTTTAGCTAGGGTAATCCGTGGACAAGTCCTGTCAATTAAAGAGCGAGAGTTTGTCCAAGCAGCGAGAGCAATGGGTGGGAAGCCAATATATATTATTATCCGCCATGTTTTACCGCAAACGGCTACTTATGTGATTATCTCTGCTACCTTGGCAGTTCCCAGTTTTATTGGCTCGGAAGCAATACTAAGTTTGATTGGTTTGGGTATTCAACAACCCGACCCATCTTGGGGAAATATGCTGTCTTTAGCCAGTAATGCGTCTATTTTGGTACTACAACCCTGGTTAATTTGGCCTCCGGCTTTGTTAATTATTATGACAGTTTTGGCTTTCAATTTACTGGGGGATGGGTTGAGAGATGCGCTTGACCCCCGGAGTTTGCGTAGGTAGGAGAGAGGGGACAGGGGACAGGGGACAGGGGACAGGGGACAGGGGACAGGGGACAGGGGACAGGTGGATTTAAACCCAATCCAAAATCTAAAATCTAAAATCCAAAATTAATTGAATTGCCCATTTAATTTTGCCAATTTAACGTTTGAGATAGGAATAATAACAGACATTCCCAAACTAGACGGGGTTGGGCGTAAGCTAGTAGATATTTACGGGTTTGTTCTAATTGGTTAATGATGGGTGGTTGATGCCACTGTTGCCAGTAAGACTGTTGTAGATAATCTACTAACCATAGTTGGGTTTCTGTGTCTAATTCTTTGTCAATTTGTTTGGCTAGTTCTAAGGCTTTGCGTTGAGATGTCGGTGCTTTCATCAAATCTTGGAGTAACTGGGGGGGAATTGCTTGTAATTGCTCGTAAGAGGCGATCGCATTTCCCGGACTACCGGCTGCTATGCTCAAGATTGCTGGATGCTGCAAAATTTCTTGATTACCTGTTTGTGTGAGGATTTGAGTTAAAGACGCTGTATCTAACCGAGAAAAAGCAATGCGTTGACAGCGTGACACTAAAGTCGGTAACACTGACTCAGGGGAAGGGGTGATTAAAATAATTGTCGCTTTTCCTGGTTCTTCTAAAGTCTTGAGTAGCGCATTAGCTGCTGGTTCTGCCATTGTTTGGGCTTCTTCCAGCACTACTATATTCTTCGGTGCTTCCAAGGGGGGACGGCCGAGAAATTCGGTAATTTCTCGAATTTGTTCTAGGCGAATTAAAGGCGGTGCTTTGCGCTTGAGTTTCTTTTCGGCGGCTTCGGCGGCTGTGAGGCGTTGTCCTTGATATTGGTAAGTTGGTTGCACCCATAAGACATCGGGGTGATTACCTTGACGCAATCTTTGTTGTAACGATGACAGCGATTGCTCTTTTACAGCACTAGCAAATAACAACTCAATAAAACACCGCGCCGCTAAACTTCGTCCTATACCATCTGCACCGACAAACATATAGGCTGGTGCTACGCGGTTTTGCATGACAGCCTGAGTCAATAATTCGATGGCTTGTTGTTGTCCTAACAATGGTGCAAACGATTCTCTAATCATTTAGATCAAGCTTTGCTTCCTTACCTAATTCAATTTATATATTGATTCATAACTTAATGAAGAGAAATATTATTTTGTCTATCACAAGTAAAGATACTCAGCATTGGTAATTTATGATTTATTTTCCTAAGTATCATTACTTTAAGAAAAATCAACTATAACTTACGTATTTTACACAAATTATTGAATAATTTACATCAAAAATCAAAATTTTCATAAAAAAGCAGAATTTTTCTGGACAAATGACAATTCAAGTATTACCGTAATAAGCACATAGCAAAATAAAATCTGCTAAACCAATCACAGAATTTTTACTTTTTAATAACCATTAACCATCGAGAAACAATGTTAAAATCACAACTATCTCTCTACAAAAGCAAGTTTCTAACGGCTTTAGGATTAACTACCATCAGTTTATTTCTAGCAGCTAACCCAGCCCAGGCTTTTACTCTCGTTGATAGATCAGGTTTTACTGATGGAGATTTTAATAATCTATTGAGTGACGGCGAATTTACAGAATTATTCGTTGCTGAAGGTCGAATTGGTAACAATAGCTTAAATAATGCTGAACGAGAATTAGGTATTAATACATCTACCGGTCTGCCTGTTGCGTCAGGTCAGCGTATATGGGGAAATGGTACACCAGTAGATTTCACTTTGGAATACACTGGCACTCAAGTGAATTATACCGTTAATGGAGAACTACTTAGTAGTAATGCTTTTGCTAGTGTTGCTGATAATATCTTTCTCCGTACCCGTGCTGCTGACGATAGTTCCATCACACTGAGTAATTTAGCATTCAATGGCACGGCAATTGGTCAAGATTTGTTCTCTTCAGTCTCAGAAGCAGGAACTGATATAGACTATTTAGAAATTAGTGATATATCTTCTCCCTTTACTCTCACCGGTGAAATATTAATGAGTTGGACTGGTACAATTCCCACCAATTCAAGACTTGCTTATCAAATTAAAGTTGGTTCTACAAAGTCTATACCTGAACCTGGTGCTGTTGGTGCTATGTTCTTAGTTGGCGTTGCTGCTGTTGGTTATAGCAAAAGAAAACAATCTGTTAAAGCATCAGTTTAAGAAGTCACTGTGTGATGACAGTACAAGTGTTGGTGCTGACTGTTGAAAATAAAATTAGTAGTTTAAGTATTTAGTGGGGTGTGTGGCGCGATCGCGTAACTCACCCTATTAATGTTACTCATGGAGATGATTGCATTTCTCATGTAACAAACAACAATAATGGAACAACAAAACGAACAAATCAATGCTCTCATTGAATTACATCGTGGACTAGCGCGACAAGGGCCAGGTGATGCTGCATTTTCTAGACACATATTGTCTATACTGCCAGAGTTACCGAAAAGTCTGCGGATTGCTGATTTAGGAAGTGGTGCGGGGGCTGGGACAATCATTCTGGCAGAATGGTTTAATACAACTATAACGGCAGTAGATTTTTCGCGTGCATTCCTCGACGAGTTAGAATCCAATGCAAAGGTGCAGGGGCTTGATCATTTGGTCAAAACTGTGGAAGCTGACATGGGGAATCTTAATTGGCCTGTGGCTGCAATTGACTTGCTGTGGTCAGAAGGAGCAGCATACAATTTGACGTTTGAGGGTGCTTTAAAAGCCTGGCGACCACTGCTGACACTAGGGGGTGTAGCTGTCATTTCAGAGATGAGTTGGTTCACAGACGAGATACCAGAACCCGCCCGTAAATACTGGCGGGATGCCTATCCTACAATTGGAAGTGAAGCTGAAAATTCAGCACGAGCAAAGACGGCTGGTTTTGAAGTGCTGGGCGTTCATCGTTTACCTTCTCAGGCGTGGTGGACTAATTACTACGAACCACTCCAAGAACGGATGAATACAGTTCGACCACTGGCTAATAGCATGATGCAGTCCGTTATCCATGAAACCGAAGTGGAAATAGAAATCTTCCGAAACTACGGTGATACATACGGTTACTCATTTTACATATTGCAAGCAGTTTAGCTCGGCAATACCTTAGCTGTTGCACCATTAGCCAGTATTTCCTTTAAGTGTAGGCATAAGATTTCCTGTATTATTTTATGTACAGTTTCTTTACTCAAAGTACCATCAACTCGGAAAATTTGTGAGGGTGAGGACGTGGCTAAATCTGCATAACCTTGCTGTACACGACGATGAAAAGCAATGGTTTCTTGTTCGATGCGGTCTAATCCTAGTGCATCCCCACGCTTTCGGGCTAGTCCTATCTCCACATCTACATCTAGCCAGATAGTTAAGTCGCTCTTTAAACCACCAGTAGCAATCTGATTTAACTGGTGAATTAAATTCATATCCAAACCACGACCATAACCTTGATAGGCAATGGTAGAGTCAATATAGCGATCGCACAAAATATATTTTCCGGCTGCTAAGTTGGGTTGTAACTCTTGAGCAACGTGTTGAGCGCGATCGGCAGCATACAATAATAATTCTGTCACCTCAGCCACAGGCTGATCATCTTTTTTTTCTAGTAATAACCGCCGCAGATGCACACCTAACTCCGTTCCCCCTGGTTCACGGGTGATAATTACAGAAATACCCAAACTTTGTAACCACTCTGCACAAAGCTGCATTTGGCTAGTTTTGCCGCAACCTTCTACCCCTTCAAATACAATTAATCTACCACCCATGCTTTTATCAGTTATCAGTTATCAGTTACAAGTTACCAGTTATTGTTCAGGGATTTAAGCCACCACTCCATGAGAACCGCACGACATTGTAGACAGATAAGATGCTGAAGTAAATCATGCACACCTGTGGAAGTGGCTGGGTAAGTTGCTCCCACATACTCAGATGCAACGATGGGATGGGGTTGGAGATAAGCCACAAAACCGTAAAGTTTCTGATTAGAAAAAGAACTGTTTACCGCCCAACCTTCGGTATTTAGGGGTATGATTTGACCAATTGTTGCCAATTCCACACCTAATTCTCTTTGCAAAATAGCTGGTACTGCTGTATCAGGGTTTTGTCCAGGGATGGCGCGACCACCGGGAAAGTCTAAAGTGAGTTCTCCTAGTCCGGGTCTATAGCTTAGAGGGGGTAAAATTAGGTAATTGGACTGAATCGGTATGATTACCACAGAATCGGCTTTTTCAATGCGCCAGTATTCTAATATTTGACCTTGATGGTCTTGCAGGTGTTCACCAATCAAAGTCAGCCAATTTGAGCGCAGTTCTAAAAAACGGTCGTGAATCTTCCAGGCTGGTTGGGATAATTTTTTCATAGAGGTTTGCGTTAACCTAGTCTGAAAGGCTAGAAAATTCTGATGAAAAAAAGGATTTGGCTCGCTCTGTTGGTACTAGTAGCAATTGTAATTGTAGGTGGTAAAGGGAGTACATTGTTTCAACAGCATTCCTCTGTAGAAATTGTTGAGACTACACCATTAATTACACCTCAACCACAACCAGAGTCTCAGGAAGTTAACAACGCCCCGGAAGTATCTGCTGATCAATTATTAACTCATATCCAAAAGCTAAATTTTCAACGCTATACACCAAAAGAGCGATCGCTTACTCGTACTTATATCATCAATGAACTACAGAAATTAGGCTGGAAACCCAAATTAGAAAAGTTTCCTGGTGGTGTGAATGTATTTGCTGAACGCCCAGGAACTAACACCAAAACCGGAGCAATTTTAGTTGCAGCCCATTATGATACAGTTGCTGCGTCTCCTGGATCTGATGATAATGCTAGTGGTGTAGCGGTATTACTGGAATTAGCCAGAGTTTTTCATTCACTACCCACACCCCGAAATTTGCAGTTAGCATTTTTTGACCTAGAGGAAGCCGGACTATTGGGGAGTAAAGCATTTGTGACTCAAGAAAAACGTTTGCAAAACCTCCAGGGTGTAATTGTCATGGATATGGTGGGTTATGCTTGCTATACCAGTGGGTGTCAGCAATATCCGACAGGTTTACCTGTGACTCCACCCAGCGATAAAGGTGATTTTTTAGTCGCCATAGGTGACACGGAACATTTACCCTTATTGAAAGCTTTTGACAACTCCGATAGTAGCAATTTACCAGATATTCTCAAGCTACCGATTCCCCTGAAAGGTTTGCTCACACCTGATACTCTGCGTAGTGATCATGCGCCCTTTTGGTATCAAGGTATAGGTGCAGTGTTAGTTACAGATACGGCTAATCTCCGTACACCCCACTACCATCAACCTAGTGATACCCCTGAAAATATCGAGCGATCGTTTTTTATCGGCTCTGCACAGATTGTAGTTAATGCCACTAATAACTTATTAAATTAACTTTAACTCCTCACTCGCTTTTAAGACATTGGTAAGCCAATTTTCTGGGCTGCTTCCTTTGCCATATCCCAGATATCTTGGGTCATCCCATCTTCAACTAACCAATTACCACTGATGCCTGTATAATCTTCCATAGCCTCGAAGACGTTACCATCGGTGTGAGGGGCTGGTTTGTAATCTTGAAAGTGGTTTTTATCTACTTGTGTTGCCATCATGTGCTCAAAGACATCGGGGGCTAAGGTTTTCTGTAAAAGTGCTAAGTAGACGGCTTGACCAACAACGATTTCTCTTTGTGGTCTTTCTACTAATCCAGCGATCGCTTCAGCAACTT
Organism: Nostoc sp. UHCC 0870; assembly: GCF_022063185.1. NCBI lineage: Bacteria > Bacillati > Cyanobacteriota > Cyanophyceae > Nostocales > Nostocaceae > Nostoc > Nostoc sp. UHCC 0870. Next base: position 60,753 of record NZ_CP091913.1, read on the forward strand.
CTCTGGCAGAATATACAGGTGTCATGGCTTTGGTTTGGCGACCTGTGTAATTGGCTGCGTGTTGAAATATGGGTGTATCAATAGAACCAGGTAAAACTGTGCAGACATGAATGTCAGGTGCGTGATCTAAATACAATTCCATCCGTAGGGAGTCGGAGAGTCCGCGAATTGCATACTTGCTGATGGTGTAGGGTATTGTGTATGGTTGTCCCGTTACACCGACAACTGAAGAAACATTAATCAAGTTACCGTTACCTTGTTCTCTAAAGTAGGGTAGGGCAGCACGCGCACCGTGGATGTAACCAAATAAATTAGTCTCAATTACTCGCCGAAAGGCTTCCATCCGTACATTTTCAAACCGTGCAAATAAGCTGACGGCAGCATTGTTCACCCACACATCTAACCGTCCGAAAGATTCGATAGCGCGGCGTGCTAGGGCTTGCACATCTGATTCAAATGTAACATCGGTTCGCACTGCCACAGCCGTTGCGCCTAGTTGTTCGCACTCTTGGGCAACTTCCCGTAAAGCATTTTCACGCCGAGCAGCTAGGAGTAATGTTGCCCGTTGTTTAGCAAACTCCAACGCTGTAGCCCGCCCGATGCCGCTTGATGCACCTGTAATGACTATGACTGAACTGTGTATAGGTCGTGGCATATTCTTTTCTCCTTCAGCAAATTTTGTATTTCTTAAGCTGGATTTTTCACGTAGTAGGACGAGCATTTGAAAGTTGGCATGGTACTAGTACCGCTACGCGGAAGTCAAAAGTTTTATATATTAAGGCTTTGAACGATTGAGAATGGTCTGTTTATTTACGCCGTGCTTTACTAGTGCAGCCGTGTAGGAAAACCTTTGTAATTGTTGCGGTGTCAGGTTCAGTTGATAAAGAAAAACCAGAATATTTAGAAATTGTATCCAACACCTAATAAAATTCCGACATCAGTTCTATCAATAAAACTCACATTCACACCACCTGTTGCTGTTATTTGTGGAGTTACAGGCACATCTACACCACCAGAAATTAATGCTCCCAAGGTACTATCTCTACCTGTAGAAATTGCCACGCCACCGCCAATATAAGGTGCTACACTCAGTTGAGTAAATTCCAAATTTTCTGTAGGAAAATCTACAGTGATTGGCACGAGAAAAACTGTATTATCCCCAACTAAAGCCGCAGGACGCGCCGATAAATTTCTTGTCAGTCCGATTTTGCTAATCACAGCAAATGAACTTTCACCTACCCGTGTATCACCACTCAAGCCAATGTTACCAGCCACACCAATATAGCTAGAACCCGAACGCGTGGATCTCCCAGGCTCAAAAGTTTGAGCTACCTGCTCAGTCTCAGGTTGACCGATTGAGGAAGGTTGTGTTGAATCTATCATCAAATCAGATGCAGAAGCAGTAGCAGGCGTTTCACTTACTGCTGCTGGCTGATTTGTCACAGCATTAGCAGAAGTGGAGTTTGCATTTTCAGCACTAGCCGGCAAAGTGTTACCAATAATAGTCACAGTAGCTAGAGTTAACAGAGTAAAAGTACCCTGGAAAAAAGTTGTATTCATAAATATTTCTTCCTTTTCATCTTGTTATCTTTACTTTTGATGACAAATGTGATTAGAAGGTGACAGAGATTAAATTTTTGCTATTAATTTTGTTAAAAAAAAACTATTTAAAATTTATAAATCTTGTTTTTAAATAAGTCTATTTATGTACACTGTGAATGTGTCATTCTTTAGGTATAAATTACTTAACAATTAAGTTCAAACTTTGGATAGTTGATTGATACTTTGGCGTTGCTGATTTTAGGGATTATTTGTCATTCTGAGCGCAACTTAGTGGAGTAAAGAATCTCGATAGATGCTATCCTGCGGGAATCACCTGTCACCTGTCACCTGTCACCTGTCACCTATCCCCTATCACCTTTGACTACTTAAGGGGCAAAAAAATTTGAAAAGTTGACCCCTCATCAACTACACTTTTGACACTAATATGACCAGTATGTGCAGCAACAATTTGTTGGACAATCGATAACCCTAAACCATATCCACCAGTTTTACGCGTCCGCTTTTTATCTACCCGATAAAACCGCTCGAAAATATGCGCTAAATCAGCTTTGGGAATACCAATACCATTGTCCATGACTTCAATCACAGCCCAATATGATTGGGTAAACAGCCGCAATTGAACTTGACCAGCAGCAGGAGTATATTTACAGGCATTATCGAGCAAATTCACTATTGCTTGACGCAGTAAGTCAGCATCACCGAGTACAGTCACACTGGTAGTTGGTAAAGTGTAAGTTAGATTGAGATGTTGTGTAGCCTCATGTTTTGCATATTCATCTGCTATTTCTAAAAGCTCACTCTTTAAGTCAACATCTTGTAAATATTCAGGAGATAATCGACCAGCATGACGCGCCAGAAAGAGTAGATTGTTCACCAGAGTATTCATTGACTTAGTGACATCGTAAATCTTCCCGAATATCTGACGTTGCGCCTCAATATTGTTAGATTTAGACAGTAAACCATACTGAGCATTGCTAGTAATTGCCGAAAGAGGCGATCGCAATTCATGGGAAGCATCAGACGTGAAGCGTTGTAACTGCTCGTAACTTTCATGAATTGGCCGCATAGCTATACCACCCAAACACCACCCAGCTAGACCAATTACCCCTAAAGTTGCTGGTACTATCAACAGCAAAACTAGCCGTAACTGAGCCAGATCATTCTGCACCGATGCTAGCGGTGTTGCAACTTGAAGATAACCGATGAACAAATTATCTTGGTATACAGGCAGAGTTAATTGACGAAGCCAGATCACAGGCGATGTTTCTTTTGACGAATCAAACCTCGTCTTGAGAGTCTTAAATCCCGGAGTTACTGTAACCTGTGCCTGTGGGATAGTACCAAAAAATTGCACCAGTTGCCCTCTAGTATTATACCAACGGGCATATACGAGTTCAGTACCCAATGGAGGTACTTTATTTCCTAAAAGCGGCACATTTTCCAGGTCTAGCTGTTGATTCCCCAGATCGTACTTCACATTTACAGCCATTACTCTGGATTTTTTGTAGAGTAAACTATCGAGATTCTCCAGCTTGTTTAATACTGTTTGGTAGTAAATTAACCCTGCAAAAACCACCAAAATACTACCCATCGTTAGGGTAAACCACAGAGCTAAATTACTACGACTACGGTAAAACATGAGACTAGTTAGATACAATTCAATTCATTGCTGGAGATAGGAAACTACCTTCTTTCTTGCCCGAAGAGCAGATACAGTCAGATTACTATCTATAGCAATCCTAAATGATATGTGAAAAATTTGGCATTAATCAGTATAAGGATAAAAGTGAAAAAATCAAATTGGATTCCTATATGTCTTTATCCTACGTATTAGAAAAACTACATTTTTTAAAGATAGAATATTTGTTACCTCTACCACTACTCTTAATAGCTTTTGGACTTGGTGGTGAATCATTAACCAACATCTTGTTAAGTCGTTCCCACCCTACAGTAGATAAGCTACAAGCTGATACACAAACATTCATGATAAGACTAGCAAGTAATGTGGTAATAACCGAAACTAAAATTGAAAAACAGCAAGATTTTACCCAATTTGAATTTAGATTAACCAACTCTTACCTGAAAAAATTAACCTTGAGAATTTCAGCTACAGAATTAAACAAAGTAAAAGCCATAGTTGAAGAGTTAGGACTATCTAGTGAAATAGCAACTCTACAACCTCATACACAAATGCAACTTAGTTCTACATTTCAAGTAGTAGGAATCCTATCTGAAATTGAAAAAGAAAAAGGTTTTACAAAAGTTGAGGTTAATACGACTAATTCCATCCTGAAAAAGTTAGAATTTGAGTTTCCAGTTACAGAATTAAGCAAAGTAAAAACAGCGATAGTTCAAGAACTGGGGCTTTCTCGTGAAAATGCCAGAATATTAGTCAGTTATCGGGTAAAAAATTAGCCCGTTATAATTAATTACGAATTACAAATTACGAATTAATTCTCTGGTGCTTTGAGACTGTAACCCATACCATAGACTGTTTTAATCCAATCAGCCGCACCAACTAACTGCAAACGATGACGTAACTTGCGTACTAGTACAGTTAATGCGTTACTTTCTGGTTCTGCCCCCCATTGCCACAATGCTTCTTCAATTTGTTCACGGGTGAGTATTTGATTATGGTGACGCATTAAGTATTCTAGCAATTGAGCTTCACGCGGGGATAATTCCACACTTTCCTGATTGCGTTCAATTGTCAAGTAACTTAGGTGCAGTTGTAAATCTGCAACAGTAAGAACATCTCCTACCCAGTGGGGAGAACGCCTCCCTAAAGCGCGTACCCGCGCCAAGAGTTCAACTAAATCAGCCGGTTTGACAAGATAATCATCTGCTCCCGCATCTAAGGCTGTAACTTTGTCCCGCGTGGTATCCTTGGCAGTGAGCATCAGCACAGGTGTAGTTTTGCCCAAAAGTCGATACTGATGACAAAGACTCAATCCGCTAATTGTGGGCAACATCCAGTCCAAAATCAACAAATCATACTCTTTTTTCGACAATAGCCATTGTGCAGTTTCTCCATCTTCAACGCCATCTACAATGTATCCAGCTTCTGAAAGTACACCCTGCAATGGCTCTAATTGTTCTGAGTCGTCTTCTACCAGTAAGATTCGCATACAAATTTTGAGCAATCAACGTCAATAAAATTACCAGCCTCATTACTTATGGTATGAAAACTTAACCTATTTCCTCTCTTCCATCAGTCATATTCTGATGCAGATGGCAGATGATCTAGGTTTTTTTGACAATTGCATTTAAAGAGCAGGAAAAGTGCTGAGTTGCAACTGCTGCTATTGACGTTCTCAAAACTCAGCACTCATAACTCACTACTCAGCACTCATAACTCACCAGGGAATCAGTCTTCCATTACCTTGTTCTGGAATCACCGCATAAGCATCAATCTCAAACAACATACCGTCAAGTGCAAGCCTAGGAACGGGAATGAGAGTGTTTGCTGGTAGATTATTACCCCATAACTTCCCAATTTCCCGTCCTAACGGTATCAATTTATCTTGAGTATGATCTACTATGAGGACAGTAGTTTTTACTACATCTTTTGGTCTTGCTCCAACGGATGTCAAGGCCAAGCTAAGGTTCTCAAAAGCCTTGACTAACTGCTCTTCAAAGTCATCGGAGACAAGATTTCCTTGTAAATCTGAACCAAATTGACCGGAAATATAGACGGTTCTCGTCCTTGGTGGTGTAATAGCTATATGACTATAGCCATTTTGGGGGGCATTATATAAAGTTGGTGGATTCACCAATAGCACATCTTTCTTATCTATAGCAATCACTTCCTTTTGCGTTCCCACCACAAAAGCCGTACCTAACCCGCTACCCCCAAGCCACAAAAGCGCATTCCGTCGCGACAGTTTTGTCACTAATGAATTTACAGCACTGGTAATACGTTGACTCATTAAAGATCCTTTAAGATGAGTTATCTATTTTTGCTCATACTTAGTTCTATTATGTGTCCAATGGGGGTACAAAAGCACTAGAAAAGAGGGAAAAATCAGTGTGTTCACGCAATATTAACTAATTCAAAATAATAAATTTACAATTTAATCAATGCCTACTGATTCCCTCTCAAGCTGACCAAGCTTCTCGGAAGTCTGCATATAGTGTCAATCCACCATCAATAAATAGTGTTTGTCCGGTGATGTATGCTGCTTCATCAGACGCTAAAAAAGCTACGGCTGCGGCCATTTCTTCTGAAGTTCCCGCCCGACCCATCGGGATGTGACTTTCTACAACTGCTTTCTTGTCTGGGTCGTTAACCCACTCTTCATTCATAGGAGTGACAGTTGCGCCAGGTGCGATCGCATTTACTCGAATACTTCGGTTTGCATACTCCAACGCCAGAGTTTTGGTCATGTTTTCCATCCCGCCTTTGCTAATGGAGTAGCTGACATACATCGGGCGGGGAATAATTTCGTGAACGCTGGAAATATTAATGATGTTTCCTGGCTGATTTCGGGAGAGGAAATGTTTGATAGTTTCACGGGTGCATAGGTAAGCACCTCGTAAATTGACCCCAATCACCCGGTCAAAGTCTGCGGTCGTGACTTCGTGGGATGGGCATTCAGTTTGAATTCCCGCATTGTTGACTAGAATATCAAGACTACCCAACTTATCAACGACAGTATTGACCATTTCCACGATGTCTGATTCTTGAGAGACATCACCCTGTATCAGTACAGACTTAACACCACAATTTTTGACATCTCCACAAGCCTTTTGCATTGCCATTTCTTCAGTATTTTCCGCACCTTCGGGACTTTTGCGGTAATTAATGGCAATATTACAGCCTTCTTGAGCCAGACGAATGGCAATCGCTTGTCCGATACCTGAACTTGCTCCTGTAATCAGAGCATTTTTACCTTTTAATCCTTTCATGGCATTTCCCTGTATGTGTCGGTTTTCTATTAGACATCTCCAGAAATAAAATATGCGTCATCCAGAAACTTTGTAGAGACGTAGCAATGCTACGTCTCTAAATTCTTTTTCGCCAGATGTCTATTAGACCTCTTGCAAAAATCTGAAAATAAGATGTTTCGCTTTGCTCAACATGACACCTTAAGCATTTATACAAGAGGTCTATTGAGTCATTGGTGGTAGAAGCACTCGGTCAATTATATGGATGACACCATTTCTAGCTTCAATATCAGGCTGTGTGACACGAGCATCATTCACTCTCACTTGGTCTTGAGCAACTTGAATATTTAGCGGGTTATTAGCAAGAGTTTTTACCTCTTGCGATCGAAGTTGATTAGCAGTAAGATTGCCTGGAACAACGTGATATGTTAAAACCTGTATGAGAAGTTGGCGGTTTTCTGGTTTTAATAGTCGCGCTCTTGTCTCCTCTGGAACTGCGGCAAAAGCCTCGTCAGAAGGCGCAAATAAGGTGTAAGGGCCAGCATCATTTAATTTATCTCTTAAACCTGCTTGATCAATCAGACTGGACAGTGTTTTCAATGAAGGATTAGCTTTGACAACATCTGGAATGTTTTCATTCACAGTTGCATCAGGGGTTGCAGGCTCAGGCGTTACATCTGCAACAGGCGGTGCAGTAGCAATAGGAGCAGGAGGTACTTCAGCCGTATCGTTGGGCGCACAAGCGGCAAAAACTGGCAGTAACAGAATACTTGCGGCAAAGTTCGCAAACTTTTTCATACTTGTAGCACAAGTTCGAGTCTTGATATGCTTCACCATGATTCTTTAGAGAGCCAACTGTTTGTTTAATTGCTCTTTCATGTTGGGCAGGAAATGTGAATAGAATGTGACTTCAATTATTGTCTACCTTATGGCTGAATAAATAAAAATTCTGCCCTGTATATTTGTTTCTTTTGGTGCTGGACGGTATTGTAACCAGGCAAATAAAGCAGCCGTACCCAGAAAAATCAAAGTTATTGTCGCTACCACTTGCAGCATAATACTGTAACGCATAACAAAAAATATAGATGTAAATTATGAATGTTTCACATGAAAATTCGCCCACATCACAAAACCATGAATTTGGCAGTCTAAACTTTTTAGCCAGTCAACGATTTCGTGATTACTATTGTGGAATAATGTATATTCCTGATCATCTTTGACTAAAGTTAAACCTGTTTGACGATTTTTGATGCTCGTCGCCATATTGCGGTTAAAACGTTCATCTAATAATGTCAGTAAGTGTATGACTTTGGGTTGTGCTACTTCTAAACTTAATAAGGTATAATTTTTTTGTTGAATTATTTGCTCAAGTTCGATGATATTGCTAAATTTTCGCCTACCGAGAGTGCCTTGAGTTGGTAGTAAAAGTGCCGCCGCCCCATTCCTCAAGTCCTGCTGATTGAGGGCAAAATAATTCCAATCACCGTAAGCATACTGGATTAATTCACCATTACCTGTGGGTAATACTAGTCGGGAATGCCAACCGTAATCTGTGACATAAATTGTTACTGCCCCAACAGGATAATTAGGGGGTATGATAATGGCGGGAGACAGCATCCAAACCAATAAAATACCAACAATTATTACAGAAGCAAACTTAGCAAGGCGACATAAACCCATAGATAAATTGAGTTAAACAAGGTTGTAGTGTTCCATGTGGATATTAGTTACAGGTACATCCAATTCATGTAACGCTCTCTCTACCTGATCCATCATTTTTGGTACAGCACAAATAAAGTAATTTCGAGTTGCTGGACGCTTAGGAATATAGCGTTCTAGCAGTTCTTTATCAACATAGCCACTTTCTCCTGACCAATCCTCTGGAGGTTCTTTAATCACATGAATTACTGTTAAGTCTAATTTATCCTTTAATTCTTCAATTTCCTCACGATAAGTTATATCTTCCCAAGTCTTATTTGCATATATGAGTAGTAATGGACGTTCATCTTTGCGTTCTGCTAAGGTAACAAGCATACTTATAATTGGTGTGATACCGATACCGCCAGCAATGAAAACAAATCCGGCTGTATTTTCATAGCGGTCTGTGGTAAAAACTCCATAAGGTCCATCCAGGAAAGCTTTAGTACCAGGGTTGACATCTTTGATGGTGTTGGTAAAATCTCCTACAGCCTTAATGCCAAATTCAATGCGTTGGCAATTTTCTGCACTAGATGCAAAAGAAAATGGGTGTTCCCGCATTCTAAACGGTGAAATTTCTAGAGTAATCCAAGCAAATTGACCTGGTTGGAAATGTATTCCTGGGTGTCCTCTGGGACGCAAAACCAAATTCCACACATCACCACGTTGAGGGATGACTGCTTCCACTAGGTAGGGTTTTTTCAGCATCAAATAGGGTTTAATCAGGCGGACATAAATCAGCAACCACACAGCAGTTAAGGCAATACCAGTCCAAATAACTGCTTTCCAAAAGAGTCCCAGGTAGTTACCCACACCCAAGGCGTGTCCTAAACCAAATCCCACGATGATCACTGCCAAGATACCATGAGCTATCCGCCAAGGTTCATAGGGGATATTCAGCTGCTTCCGCCAAATGGAAGTAACCATAATGGCAATCAAGGCTAAAGTAGCGATAACTGCTGCTCTAGCTCGCCACGGTGCTTGAATAAAATTCAATAATTGCAGTGTCTCTGGGTTATCAATAAACAGAATTATAGGGTGAACGAGAATGAAAAATAATGCAACTATCGAAGTGTAGCGGTGAAATTGCAAAATCAAGTCAACGCCGTATGAGGCTTCGATACGGTTAATCCGTGCGGTTAAGGCAAATTGCATTGCCATCATCGCTAAACCGATAAAACCCAAAGCAGCAGAAAATTCTAACCAAAAACTACGTTCATTACTTGGTGTAGGTGGATATAAAAGTAGTATCAATAGAGGTAATAGGATAATTACAATATATGCAGCTATCCAAGATGCCCCTATGACTACGGGATTTTTCATCAATAAGCTTCTCATACTAATTCTTCATGGGCTGCGCCCCGCTACGCTAACTTAATTCGTAATTAATAGATACAGGCTGTTTCTAGCACTTTATGAAGTATTAATTTTTGTCTCACATTGAAAAATTGATGCTTTGGTTTGATTAATCATGAGAAATAGCAGAATTGTTGCTTTTATTAGGTAAGCGGTGCTATAAGTCTCAAGAGAATAGAATTAATGATTGCCAAAGCAAGTGAGCCAAGCAAAGCACTCCAAAAGCCGTATCTTAATCGGAAACCAGGCACTATAGCAGCTGATAAGCCAAAGATAATTGAATTGAGAACAAAGAAAAATAAGCCTAAAGTAATAATAATAAACGGCAAGGTGAATAAGGTTAAAATAGGGAGCAAAAGCGCATTCAAAATACCAAAAACTGCGGCGGTAATTAATGCTTTACCAAAATTGTCTATTTCTACTCCTATCGGCAGTCGAGAAATAATTAAAAAGCTGATGGCTGTAACTAACCAAGTAATTATCAAACCAACCATAATAAATACTCCTTACAAATGACATTTTGATTTAAGCCAAGTAAGTCAAACCAATTCGCAATGGACTAATGTCCCGCTCCGCTCTAAGCGCAGCTATGCCGCAGGCTTTACGCAATTACAATCAGTGGGGGCTTGAAACCCACATAATTACCAATTACCAATTTGGTCAATATGTTTAGTATTTGTGATAAATGTGAATAGAAAGTGACACCTAGATAGTATTAGTCATCAACACTAACCAGCTATCAAGTGAATGATAACTGGTCAGTGATTTAAATTTATCTTGTCTCCCCCTACACCCCTACACCCCTATTTCACTAGGAATCTCAATCTCTTTCTTTGGTGTTTCTTCAAAAATACTTAAATCAAACCAAAAAGTAGTACCCACACTGACTTCACTGACCAAATGGACTCTGCTGTGGTGTCTTTCAATAATATTTCTGACAATCGATAGACCCAAACCTGTACCTTCTAAGGTGTGAACGCGGTTCTCGACACGGAAGAAACGGTCAAAAATAGCCTGTTGGTCTTCTGGGGCGATACCAATACCTGTATCAGATATTTCTATCCTAACTTGTGCAGGCTGATTGGATGATGTGGGTGTGATATCTAGCGGATAGGTACGGATGGCTACTTTGCCGCCGGCTACAGTAAATTTGAGGGCATTACCCACCAAATTAGCTAAGACTTGCAGCAACAAATCATAATTACCCATAACTAAAGGTAAATTGGGGGCAACTTCTTGTAAGAGTTCGATACCTTTATCTCTAGCGTTGAGTTGATATGTCCGCAGGGTTTGCTCAATGGCTTGGGCTAAATCTACACCATAGAAGTTGTAAATCTTGCCAGATTCTAGCTTAGATAAATCTAAAACATCATTAACTAAGCGAGTCAAGCGATCGGTTTCATGATTAACCGTTTGCAGGAATTCCCGTTTTTCTTCTAAGCTTAATTCTTCGCCGTACTCGTGCAGAGTTTCGATAAAAGATTTGATATTAAATAATGGCGTTCGCAGTTCGTGGGAAACGTTGCTGATAAATTGGCTTTTAGCTTCGTTTAGTTCTACCTCACGGGTGATATCTTGCACGGTGATAGCAATACCTTTGATACTCTCCCGTTGTAAATTGAGTACCGTAGTTAAGAGAATGCGAATAGTACGCTTAATGGGTTGACTTAAGAAAATGCGAAACTCAGCACTTTCACGTTCGCCGGCAGCCATTTGGTATAAAGGTTTGGATATTTCCATTTGCACTGTTGGCGGTAAGTGATGCAAAACATTACTGCCTACTACATCATCGCTACCTTCCCAACCAAAAATGTGCCGTGCTGTGGGGTTGACTAAAATTACCTGCATATTATTGTCAATTAAGACAGCACCATCAGCGATCGTGGAAACTAGGGTTTCGAGTTTGGCTTTTTCTGCGGTTAATTCCTCTATATTTTGTTCTTCGTAGCGTTCTAGACGCTCGGCCATTTCATTAAAGTTTAAAATTAGCTCTCCTAATTCGCCGCCTAGGGGTAAGTCAATACGCTGCTGGAAGTTGCCTGCGGCGATTTCTTTTACCCCTACTAGCAGTTCTTTAATCGGCTTAGTGATAGTTAAAGCGTTAATTACTCCTGCCAAAATCACCATTACCCAAATTGTGATAAATACGGCAATGGTGACATCACGGGTGAAGTTAGTGGAAATAACTGCTGTTTGGTTGGGGTTGATCCCGATCGCTAATATACCTAAGTTTTTTTTATTAACAATCAGAGGAATAAACACATCGGTCACAGCCCCATCTGGGGTCATGTGTTGCCGCACCATTGGCTTATCCCACTCTTGAGGATAATCTTCTGGGAGTTCGATTCGTCGCTCAATTGTCAGTGAGTTTTCTACTTCAGGTTCCCAAAAAGGAATCCCAAAATAGATTTTCCCAGTCTCATCCGCATACAGCATATAGCGGATGCTAGAGGTACTGCTATAAAAGCGTTCAGAAAATTTGGCTACCTCTGTAAGATTATTATCAGCTACCAGAGGGGTAACGTTAGCCGCCAATAGTAGCCCCAGATCCCGTCCAAAGCGGGTGTCATTCATGCGGGCATCTTGCTGGATGGTATTCACCGCCCAGAAAGTTAAACCACTCATGACTAGGGAGACTACTAAAGTAGCCACGGCCAAAAGTTTAGTTTGGAGAGTGAACTCTGACCACCAATTGGCGATCGCTTCTCGGATTGTTTTTAACAGCGACAGCATCTCAAATAAAGTTGTTAGTAGTTTCATCAATCAACCCCAACAACTAAAAAATTAACAGTTAATTCGACAAATATGCTAATTGGGGACTGGGAATTGGGGATTGGGGACTGGGGACTGGGGACTGGGGACTGGGTAATTAACCACTCAACATTCAACACTCAGCACTCACTACTCAGCACTCAGCACTCCTAACTCAGCACTCTATGACCTATATCTCTACGGTAATACATTCCTTCAAATTGAATAGATTCTAAGCCATTGTAGGCGGTGGACAGGGCTTGCTCAAAGTCCTCTCCGGTAGCAGTTACGTTTAACACTCGGCCGCCGTCTGTCACAGGTTGCTGTTGCTGGTTTAATTTTGTGCCGGCATGAAATACTGTGACTCCTTTAGCTTCAGCTTCCTTAATACCGGTAATGACTTTGCCTTTTTCATAATCCCCCGGATAACCACCGGAAGCTGCCACTAAGGTTGCAGATGCGCCATTATGCCAAGCAATGGGGGGTAAATCACTTAAACGTTGCTCGACACAAGCTAAAATTAATTCTTCTAGGGGTGTGGCTAACAGTGGCAGAATAACTTGGGTTTCAGGATCGCCAAAGCGACAGTTAAATTCTAAAACCTTAAAGTCGCCATCGGGGGAAATCATCAAGCCGGCGTAGAGTACACCACGATAATCAATGCCTCTAGATTTTAATGTGGCGATCGCTCTTTCTAAAACTTCGGTTTGCACCCTTGCCATTAATGCTGCCGTAGCAATGGGTGCTGGGGCATACGCGCCCATTCCACCTGTGTTTTCGCCTGTATCTCCTTCCCCGATGCGTTTGTGGTCTTGCGCTGGCAATAAGGGGCGAATTGTGATGCCATCGGTTACAGCTAACACCGAAACCTCTTGCCCAATTAAACATTCTTCAATAACTACAAATTCCCCTGCGCTGCCAAACTGCCCTTGAAATATCGTCTCAATGGCGTTGGTTGCCTGTTCTACGGTGGTAGCAACAATTACACCCTTCCCAGCCGCCAAACCGTCTGCTTTAACAACAATGGGCGCACCCTGAGACTGCACATAAGATTTAGCTGCGATCGCCTCAGTAAATACCGCAGCCTTAGCAGTAGGAATTCCCGCTTCTTGCATCAAGGCTTTAGCCCAAGCTTTACTGGCTTCAATCTTAGCTCCGGCTCTAGTTGGGCCAAATACCTTCAGTCCTTTATCTTGTAAATAGTCGGTAATGCCTTGAGCTAGGGGTACTTCTGGCCCTACTACCACCAGAGAAATCCCGTTTTCTATGGCGTATTTACTTATACCTGCAAAGTCATCTACTGCCAAAGGTATGTTTTGGCAACCTGCCATACTAGCCGTACCACCATTACCTGGTACACATACTACCTGATCAACTTGTGGCGATCGCAATAATTTCCAAGCCAAAGCGTGTTCGCGCCCACCATTCCCTACAACTAAAACTTTCACAGATTTCCTCTTGCGTCCCTTGAGAGATAAGAATGCCCTATGGCTGCGGATCAATTTTTCACCAATTCTTACCCTGACGCAAGCCCCCCTCAAAAATTCAAAATTCAAAATCTTGCCCTCGAACGAAGTGAAGGGTCAAAATTCAAAATGGTTCATACATTGGTGATAAGTTACTCTGTCACCTGTCACCTGTCACCTGTCACCTTCCTTCATTAACAGTATTAACCTAATAGACATTATGATGTAAAAATTGCACTAAAAGTAGAATACATGGCTAGAGTTATTGTTACTGGGGTTGCAGGATTTATAGGTTCTCATCTTGCACAAACTTTGCTAGAACAAGGTAAAGAAGTAATTGGTATCGATGAATTTAACGATTACTACGAACCTATGTTAAAACGCAAGAATATTGCTCATTTACAATCTTCACCTAACTTCACCTTAATTGAGAGCAATATTCAGGGTTTAGATTGGTCAACATTATTGCAAGATGTAGATGTTGTTTACCATCAAGCAGCTCAAGCCGGAGTCAGAGCTAGTTGGGGTCAAGGTTTTCGTGCTTATACTGAACGCAACATCAACGCTACACAAGTAATCTTAGAAGCCGCCAAAGATGCCAAACAATTAACAAGGTTCGTGTTTGCCTCTACATCTAGCATCTATGGTGATGCAGAAACATTACCTACTCATGAAGGCATTCCCCCGCAACCAGTTTCTCCCTATGGTATTACGAAACTAGCGGCCGAGCGTTTGTGTGGTCTGTATCACAAAAATTTTGGTGTGCCTTTTGTCTCTCTACGTTATTTCACCGTTTACGGCCCCAGACAAAGGCCTGATATGGCGTTTCATAAATTTTTCAAAGCTGTTTTGCAGGATGAGGCAATTCCCATCTATGGCGATGGACAGCAAACACGAGACTTTACATTTGTCAAAGATGCCGTAGCTGCGAATTTAGCAGCCGCTACTGTACCTCAAGCAGTAGGTGAAATTTTCAATATCGGTGGCGGTAGCAGAGTAGTTTTAGCTGAAGTCCTCAACACGATGGAAGGAATTGTGGGTAAACCCATCAAAAGAAACCATATAGAGAAAGCAATGGGAGATGCTAGACACACGGCGGCTGATGTGTCTAAAGCACGGCAAATTTTAGGATATCAGCCTCAAGTTTCTCTCAAGGAAGGATTGACCCAAGAATGGGAATGGATTAAAGCTTTATATAGTTAAAAATTGAGAGAATTTACAAAACTCTGTTATATCGGTTCTCTCTTTAGTTAGGTACAAGAACCACACTAAAGTGAGAACCGCTATATATTCTGGATTGGGTACAAAAAAACTACCAAAATGACCGATAACCACGAACAAGCATCATTAAAAACTTCCAAACCCCAGAATTTTCCGTTGAGCCTAGGTCTAGTTTCTGTAATCTCATTAGCAGTGCTTAATTTAAATCACACTGAGCCGACAGTACCTATTTTGGGATTTCATGGCCTTGTAGATATGAAGAATACTAGCCTAGCTCTCAACACTAATGAAATGCAGTATTCTAAACAAGAGCTAGAGAAAATATTAGACTATTTAGTTGTTAATGACTACTGGTTTTTATCAACTCAAGATTTATATGATTTTTTCTTAACTAAATCCCAAGAAATCCCAGCTAAAAATCGCCGACAAAAGCCAATCATGATTTCTTTTGATGATGGTTATAAATCAGTACATACAAAATTACTGCCTATCTTATCGAAGCTAGAAAAAAAATATAATAAAAAAATAAAAGTTGTCTTATTTATCAATCCCGGCAATTTAGCTAAACCTGGAATTAATAGTAAAACTCACTTGGGATGTCAGGAGTTAAGGGAAGGGTTACAAAAGGGTTTTTATGATATTCAATCTCATGGTTTAAAGCATAAAGATTTAACTAAACTATCTCGGCGAGAGTTACTTAGAGAACTTGTACAAGCTAGAACAATCTTAAGGCAATGTACACAAGATTTAGATCCCAAACAGAAGGTAGCATCTCACTTTGCCTATCCCTATGGAGCTACTAATAAACAGGTAGCATTATATGTTTCTAGATATTATCTTACGGGATATTTATATAACAATGAAGTTTTAAATCACACTTGCATAAATAATTATTATCAAATTCCTCGCCTCATGGTTAATCGACAAAAATCACCTAAAGAACTTATATACATGGCCGAAAAGCAACATCCAATTAACAAGCAGGAGAGTGCTGAGTGCTGAGTGCTGAGTGCTGAGTGAGGAGTGAGGAGTCAGGAGTCAGGAGTCAGGAGTCAGGAGTCAGGCGCAAGCACTGTAGAGAATTGGTATAAGGACTAAAGTCCTTACTACAAACCTTCAAAACTAACGGGTAAAAATTTACCATGTATATACATTTTATAAGGCATAGAAGGTATTTACTTTAAGTTTTACATTTTCCATGTATATACATATGTTCGGCAACTATAACCCTGAATTTTCTTCTTCCTGATTCTCCACAAAGCCTTGACGAGCAAATATTTCAATAGCTTCAGTGCGAGACAAATTATGTTTAGCTGCTAGTTCTGCTAACTTTTGCCAAGCTGTATCTGTCAATCTAATAGACCTCAATTGCTTAGGCTCATTACCATAGTCCATCTCAAACTTACCCGAAGCACTGCGTTTGCGCCTGGGTGATTTCTGCCTAGTCCCAGAATACTGATTAATCGACGTACTATTTGAGAGATTGATTGTCATCAATTTGACTAAGTTGTCAATGAGGCGATCGCACTCCATTGGTAGAATATCTTGACCATGCAGCATACTGTTAATAATTGTGAAATGTATCAATGTCCCCATAAAAATACGTGCTGCTACTTGCGAGTCAGGTAATTGCAGTTCTGGATGATCAGTAAAATACTGACTTACCAAATCCAACCCAGGCTTGTCTATATTGCTGACAAAGACCCTTGCTAGAGAGGGAAACCGGCCAGACTCCCCAATAATTAATCTCACCAAGTTCAATAACTCTTGTTCTTGATGGACTTGAGCCAAAATATGGTTTGCTAGGCGGCGCAAAACTAGCTGTGGTTCTCCTTGTAAAAATTCTGGATCTTTGACTGCAAGAAATTTTTCTTGTGCTAGGTGCTCAATTAAAGCGGTAAACAATCCCTCTTTATCTTGAAAGTAGCTGTAAACAGTTGTTTTAGAAACACCTGCGGCGGCTGTCACCTTATCCATTGAGGTAGCAGCATAACCGTGTATCAAAAACTCTTGCATCGCACCAGCAAGGATAGCGTCTACTTTGTCTTCTGTTTGTATCTTCTTTTTTCGCATCTTTTGGACATCGGGAGTGGAGAGTGAGGAAGAAATACTGGCATCTAGTCTTTTATTTTCCCAGAAGACCCTTGACATTATTGCAATGGACAGTTTAGTTTAGTTTTAGGTAACTAAACTAAATAGTTTATTTAGCATACGAAAAAAAGAGGGCTTATGGTGCGCGATATAGCAGCTAAAAGTTCCGCATTTTTCAAACCT
Organism: Nostoc sp. UHCC 0870; assembly: GCF_022063185.1. Classification (NCBI taxonomy): domain Bacteria; kingdom Bacillati; phylum Cyanobacteriota; class Cyanophyceae; order Nostocales; family Nostocaceae; genus Nostoc; species Nostoc sp. UHCC 0870. The sequence continues at coordinate 77,969 of NZ_CP091913.1, forward strand.
AGCTCTCGCCCATTTATCATACTGGCAGCAGCTACAGGTTTTGCGATCGCCGGACTTAATGGTTATAGATTTTGGCAGAGTCAAGCACAGTCTTCTAATGCCAGTGAAACTACCCAAGTCAGCCTCCCGCCAGTCACAACGGTGACAGCTTTGGGTAGACTAGAACCAAAAGGAACGATAATTAAAGTTTCTGCACCCTCATCTAGTCAAGGGAGTCGGGTAGAGACACTATTAGTTAAAGAAGGGGACAGGGTAAAAGCTGGACAGGTAATTGCAATTTTAGATAACCGCGATCGCCTACAAGCAGCATACCAAGAAGCCCAATCTGCCGTGAAATTTGCCCAGATAAACTTAGAAAAAGTCCAATTGGGGGCTAAAGCTGGCGAAATTGCCGCCCAAAGAGCAGAAATTTCCCGTTTACAAGCACAGACAGTAGGGAGTAACGGAGAACAACAGCAAACGGTTGCTAGGTTAGAAGCCCAATGGCAAGGTGAAACTACAGCCCAACAAGCCACCATTAAAAGATTAGCAGCAGAATTAAAAAACGCCGAAGTAGAATTTCAACGCTACCAGCAACTTTATACTGATGGGGCAATTTCCCAATCTGCATATGACAGTAAAAGGTTAAGTGTAGATACCATTACCCAGCAGTGGGATGAAGCCAAAGCCAACCTGCAAAGAATTGATAGCACCGGACGCAAGCAAATCAGCGAAGCCAAAACCGCCCTAGCTAGAATCAACGCCACTGGCGATCAGCAAGTGAATGCAGCAGCAGCCACCTTAGAAAAAATAGCTGAAGTGCGTCCCGTAGATATAGCCGCAGCTAAAGCCGAAGTTAATCGGGCGATCGCATCTGCCAAACAAGCCCAAGCAAATTTAGCCCAAACCTATGTTAAATCTCCCCAAGATGGTGTGATATTTGACATTCATACCCGTGCAGGTGAAGTAGTATCTAACGACGGCATCGTAGAAATTGGGCAAACTAACGAAATGTATGCAGTGGTGGAAGTTTACCAAAGCGATGTCAACAAAGTCTTACCCGGACAACAGGTGCAGATATCAAGTAATTCTCTCCAAGGACAATTACAAGGAACAGTAGATTGGATTGGCTGGAAAGTTAAACGACAAAACATTATTAACACTGACCCCAGTGAAAATATTGATTCCAGAGTCGTAGAAGTTCATGTACAACTAGATGAAACTTCCAGCGATAAAGCGGCTAAATTTACCAATTTGCAAATCAAGGCGGTGATTCAACTGTGATGGGATTAATTCTAGAACTCCAACGGCGTACACCACTCGGATGGTTACAACTCAGCCATCACAAAAGTCGCTTACTTGTTGCATTAGCAGGTATTGCTTTTGCTGATGTCCTAATTTTTATGCAGCTTGGCTTTCAAAATGCCTTGTATGACAGCAACACCCGCCTTAATCGTACCTTCCTGGCAGACATTATATTAATCAGTCCCCAAAGCCGGAATATGCAGAATTTGGCGACCTTCTCCCGGCGACGACTTTTACAAGCTGCGGATGTACCGGGTGTAAAGTCAGCAGAAGCCCTGTATATCGGTTTAGTGACTTGGAAAAACCCCCAAACCCGCCAGAAAACTACAGTACAAGCAATTGGGTTTAATCCTGAGCAGGTAGCCCTGAATCTACCAGAAGTTAACAATCAGCTAGATAAAATTAAGCTACCAGAAACCTTTCTTTTTGACCGCGCCGCCAGAGGAGAATACGCACAAGTTTTTCAGCAAATTGATGCAGGTAAACTTGTCACCACAGAAGTAGATAAACGTACTATTAGCATTGGAGGAGTATTCAAGTTAGGAGCATCCTTCGGTGCGGATGGTACTTTAGTTTCCAGCGATGAAAACTTTTTGCGTTTATTCCCCAGAAGACAAGCAGGAAGTATTAGTTTAGGCTTGATTAATATTCAACCAGGATATGACACCCAGCAGGTAGCAACAGCTTTAAAAGCGTACTTAAAAAGTGAAGATGTCAAAGTATTAACTCGTGCAGAATATATCAAATTTGAAGAAGACTATTGGAAAAAAGAAAGCCCCATTGGTTTTATTTTTAGTTTAGGTGTATCAATGGGTTTCATGGTGGGTGTCATTATTGTCTATCAAGTCCTCTCAACAGATGTTAATGCCCACATGAAAGAATACGCCACCTTCAAAGCAATGGGCTATCCTAACTCTTATCTATTGGGTGTGATTTTTGAAGAGGCAATTATATTAGCAGCCTTAGGTTTTATCCCTGGATTTATTGTTCCTTTGGGACTTTATCAATTAGCTGCCAATGCGACAAATTTACCAATATATATGACCGCAATGAGAGCCATAATAGTTTTCTTTTTAACAATAATTATGTGTACTCTTTCAGGAGCAATCGCCACTCGGAGATTGCAAGCGGCTGACCCGGCGGATATGTTTTGATGAAGGGGACAGGTGACAGGTGACAGGTGACAGGGTAGAGAAGCTAATAACTAATGACTAAATATAAATTAGTATGATGCAGACTTTTAATAATTCTGAGCCTGTGATTTTTATTGAGAACTTAGATCATTACTTTGGTAGTGGTCAACTCCAAAAGCAGGTTTTATTTAATATCAACCTGGAAATTAATGCCGGGGAAATTGTGATTATGACAGGTCCTTCGGGTTCTGGGAAAACTACCTTGCTGACTTTAGTTGGTGGTTTGCGTTCTGCCCAGTCGGGTAGCTTGCGAATATTAGGTAAAGAACTTTGTGATGCTAGTAGTAAACAGTTAACCCAAGCGCGACGCAATAACGGTTATATTTTCCAAGCACATAACCTGCATGGTAGCTTGACTGCAATTCAAAATGTCCGCATGGGTTTGGAAGTGCAAGGGAAAATTTCCCCCCAAGAAATGCTGAAGCGATCGCAACATATCCTAGAAGAAGTCGGATTAGGCGACAGACTGCACTACTACCCAGATAACTTATCAGGCGGACAAAAACAACGGGTGGCGATCGCCCGTGCTTTAGTCAGTCAGCCTAAAATTGTCTTAGCAGATGAACCAACAGCCGCTCTTGATAAACAATCTGGCCGTGATGTCGTGGAACTAATGCAGAAACTAGCTAAAGAGCAAAACTGCACCATTTTACTAGTTACCCACGACAACCGCATTTTAGATATCGCCGACCGCATTATTTACATGGAAGATGGTCATCTGGTTAGAAATGGAGTCACTGTAGGGGACAGGTGACAGGTGACAGGGAGCAGGGGAAGCAGAGGGGCGGAAGTTATTCAATTTTGAATTTTGAATTTATATGCCCAATGCCAATCTTAATTACGAATTACGAATTACAAATTACGAATTACGAATTACGAATTACGAATTATTTGTTCTCGAATTATGCTCGCTGTAGCTGGAGCAAGTAAAACTCCATTACGATAATGTCCAGTGGCTAACAGAACATTACTAAAGCCGGGCAATTCACCAATAACTGGTGCTGGGCGACCTTCGGGACGGGGACGTAAACCTGACCAAGTGCGGATAATTTTGGCTGTCGCTAACTCTGGACAAAAGGCGATCGCTTTTTGTTTCACTGACTCCAATAGTTCTTGATTGGCGGGAATCTCATCGCTATCTACAGGAAACTCCACTGTTGCGCCTATCCAGTAGTCTCCGCCACCAATCGGGACAATATGCACATCACTACCGTTGATGGCTGGTTGAAAGTCAGGGTTGCCTAATGGATGCCCTAGGGATACTTGCAAGGCTTGCCCCAGTACAGGACGAATATCTATTTTTTGATTTAACTGGGCTGTTAATGCAGTAGAACCTAATCCAGCCGATATAATAATCCAATCGGCGGTGAAATTACCTGCTGTCGTTTCCACAGAGGTAGATTTACTATTTTCTGGACTGGATAGACCTAAAACATTGACACCAAACTGAAAATTTACGCCTTTTTGCTGGGCTGCTTCAACTAAAGCCAAAGTCAACACAGTGGGGTCGAGTTGGCGGTCTTGAGGAGAGTAGACAGCACCGATAACTTGGGAATGATTAACTTGGGGACAAATATCTTTGAGTTTCGCCTTGTCCCAAATTTCCAACTTCCAGCCTTGGGAGTGACGAACTGCTGCTAACTTTTCCCAACCTTCCAAGTTTTCATCTTCTAGACAAAGGTTGAGAATACCTTGACGGTTAAAAGGGATGATACGCCCTGTTAATGCTTCCAGTTCAGGAATCAAAGTTTCATAACGTTGGATGCTGGTTTGTCTCAGTCGCCAAGCCTTGCCCTTAATTTTATGGCTAATTATCCCCACTAAAACACCCAATGCCGCGCCTGTAGAAGCTTGTGCTGGGGGCTGTTTGTCAAATACTGTAATTTTGATTCCTGGGACTTGACTGAGTTCATAGGCGATCGCTGCCCCAACTACGCCACAACCGATAATCGCTACATTCATGATTTTTGCTTACGAGAGAGGGAGTAAGGAGTAGAGAATGGGGCATCGGGCATGGGTAAAGAGGAATGGGGCATTGAGAACAGAAAAAAATCTCCCTTGTTTCCCTTATCCCTATTCCCTTTACTGTCCCCTGTCCCCTGTCCCCTATCCCCTACCCTAGCTAGCCTCTGATTCGCTACTGGTTTCGGGCAGCAGTTGAATGAATTTATCAATATCTGCAAAAGCAGCTTGATAATTACTTAAGGCAAGTTGAGTATTACCAGCACTAGCTGCCTGATCGATTTTAACCAAGTGACTGAGCAAATCTTTGTTGATTTGCCGGGCTGCGGATTGTTCTTTAGGAAGTAGGTTGGGTGTGATATAAGTTATGCTCAACCTAGCTTCTGTGATAGGGCCGTGGATAAAATTACCCACATTGATCCAGTCACCTTTTTGAATCAGGGTTTTCAGTTCACCTGCGCGATCGCGCACAGCTTGAATTTCAGGAGAATGTACCTGAATTTTCTCAAGTTGAGCAGTTGTGTAAGTTGGAGGAGCAACTGCGGTAGTAGGACTGCCGCAACTAACTAGAAACGTTGCTACCAGTACGAGAAGTAATGAAATGATTGAGCGTTGACGCGCCATACACTGAAATTGGTTGATTTCTTTTTGCTGATTCACAGTGTAATTCTATATCGCTAAGGTAATTTATCGTTCACTCTAGTAAATAATGGTAGGTTGCTTTAACTATTTGTGCTAGTGCATAAGATGTTTCTGGTGTAAGTCGTTTGTCACTCAAGATGAAAGTTACAATTTCTTCGCCAATATCTACATCTTGTTGTGGTTGGCCGGTTATAAAGTATAGAGATTAATAAAGATACAGATTTTTACAGATTGGGTTGTCTAAGCGGATACCTGAAAATCAACCCAGTAATTTTTTACTTTGTCCAAAATTTGAATTATTTTCACCAAAGCAACTGCTTTACCAACTTCGGCAATGCGGGAAAGGCGATCGCCAATTTCAAAATTCATGCCTGGTATTGTTACCAACCAAGCAGTCGGACAATGACCGTAAAGGGCTTGAGTGAGAGCCAACAGCGATCGCGGATCACCTATATGAACGCTGTTATCAATATCACAAGCCGGTGAGAGCGATCGCACTTGTACATCCCAGCCATCCACAGGTAAACAAGCATCAACAAAGATGACTAAATCAGTCCGGGTTAAAGCAGTAGCTAAATCCGGCGTAAGTTGGTGAATTGCCAGGGATTCCACAGACGATAAATGCCAAGAAGCAATCTCATTTGCTATCCGTTGTCCAATACCGTCATCACTCCTTAAGTCGTTACCATAACCAATCACCATTACAGAGTTTTTCATAATTTTTAGTTATCTGACGTAAACAATTAACTTATTCAGCACTCTTTATAAACAGTAAATTTAATCAGCATCTTCAGCTTTACTGGTTCTATTTGAAACATTAACTCAACAATTTGAGGAAGTTGTGAGGGATAGGAGTTACCTGCTAACCAGAGATGCTTGACACGTAACCCCTAAAACAACTCAAAACTCAAAACTAATTACTTAAAACTCAAAACTCAAAACTAACCACTCAAAACTCAAAACTCAGCACTCAGCACTCAGCACTCAGCACTCAAAACTATTCTCGCTTGCTGACTCCATTGTTGGACTTGCTCAATTGGTGGACACAAATCCCGTCGCTGCATGGTTGCCACCTGCAACCGTAAAATCTGTTTATGTAATCTGTGAGTTGGAGTCTGCGCTAACTGTGCCACAGAAGCAACGCCTGCGTGTAGTAATAAACCACAATATTGTGTTCCCACACTAGGAATTCTAGCTAAATCAGCTAAAGCCACCCATTTATTTACATACTGGAGGTTAACCTGTAATTTATTTGCCAAAGCTACCTTTGCTTGGAGAGTTTTGCCCTGTTTTACTAGTCCAACTGTAGTTTTAATGCCGCAGTTTTGTAGTTGAGATTGTTCTTCTTGACTCAATCCCGGCAACTGTTCAATCGGCCAGTCAGAATATCGCATCGGACTGGGGTTTTTAGTCCCTGTTGGTTTAGCAGACATTTGTATCAATAAACTTAACAATTCAAAATTCAAAATGACGCTCAATGATTCGCTAACGCTGCGCTAACAAAATTCAAAATTAAAGACAGTTGGAGTCGGGGATTTAAACCTCAACTCAACTGATACTACGTGTAGACGTAGGGGTCTTAAACCCTTGAATTTACGATAAGTTGCCTTCACTATTTTGACTTTTTCATGAGGGACTGGGGACAAATCAATTCAAAATTCAAAACTTGTACTTGACTATTGACTAATTAGTTCTCCCCGTAAGACTGTAACAGCTTGACCTGCTAACAGAACACGATGACCGATCGCTGGTTGGAGACTATCGCCTCCTGTATAAGTCACTTTTACTACTCCACCGCGACTTGATGCTTGATATGCTAAGAATTGATCTTTGTTTAGGCGATCGCGCCAAAATGAAGCCAAGCAACAATGGGCAGCCCCTGTTACTGGGTCTTCATTAATACCTAATCCTGGCGCGAAGAAACGAGACACAAAATCGTACTGTGAATCAGAGTTTGCCAGACTAGTCACAATCACATTAGCCATAGGCAAGGTTTTCATTTGCTGAAAATTTGGCTGCATTTGCCGCACCAAATCTTCAGATGCAACTTCTACCAAGTAACCCAAGTAATTCTGCACAATTGATTTTAACGGTACTCCTAACGCCTCGCTGAGTCCTGGAGGCGCAACAGTTGCTTGAGAGTGGATAACTGGGAAATCTAACTCAATCCATTCACCTTGTCGTTTAGCAATCAGTAACCCACTTTTGGTGTAAAAACGTGCGGTTTCATCTGGTGATAAATGCCCCTCAGACCACAGCACATGACTACTAGCTAAGGTTGCATGACCACAAAGCGGCACTTCTACTGTAGGAGTAAACCAACGCAGATTAAAACCATCATCCTGCTTGAGTAAAAAAGCCGTCTCAGATAAATTCATTTCCTGGGCTACATTCTGCATCCATTCGTCAGATTGGGGAGCAGCTAAAACACAGACGGCGGCGGGATTGCCTGCAAAGGGTTTCTCGGTAAACGCATCAACCTGGGTAATAATTTGTCTCATCATTCTTAATTTGCGTAGATATAGCGAAGCTTTCTTTGATCAGGGGCATCTTATCCTACCAGTGCCAGATAGCTCAAACCCTGGCTACACCAATCCCTGATTTACTTTCAAGTGGTTTTTTTCATCCCCGGTCTGTTCGCGCAGCGTCTCCCCTGGGGAAAAGCACGTAATACGCAACTACGTTGCTGTTAGTCCGGGGTTTTCAACCCACCACTTATAATTTCTGGTATGTGTTAAAAAACTGAGACAGCAGTGATTAATATGGGTATCATGACAAACCGCAGAGGTTATCTAAATTATCTTGGCTTATTAGGAGCGATCGCACTTGGTGCTGTGTTGCGTTTTTGGCATTTGGATTTAAAACCTCTGTGGATGGATGAAGTCATTACTGCCATATTTAGTTTAGGGAAAAATTATCATGATTTACCGTTGGATGTAGTTTTTACCTTAAACCGCATCCCAGATATTTTTACTTTTCAGCCTGGGGTTAGCTGTATCCAAATTGCTAACAACATCGCTACGCAGTCTACCCATCCCCCACTTTTTTTTTGTGGGATGTATCGCTGGATGGAGTCGATACAACTTTTAGGAAATGATTGGGTAACAAAACTGCGATCGCTACCAGTTTTGTTTGGTATAGCTGCGATCGTCGGTATGTATGGTGTCAATTGTATCGCTTTTTCACCAACATCTGGAATTATTGCCGCATTACTCATGGCAGTATCTCCATTTGCAGTTTACCTTTCTCAAGAAGCGCGTCACTATACCTTGCCTATGTTTCTCATCACCTTATCATTGTTGTTAATCATGGAGATTCAACGAGATATTTTACAGGGTAGGGTGAGATTCTGGTGTTGGTTTTTATGGGTAGTTATTAGTATTTTTGGTTTTTACAGCCACTACTTTTTTATTCTGGCTTTCATTGCTGAAATTGCTACTTTATCAATATTAATATACTGGAGTGAATTTCAAAAAATCAGAATTTTATTATATTTAATTATATCTTCTATTAGTGTTTTTATTTGTTTTATGCCTTGGGTACTGATAACACTTAATCATGCTCAAGGATCAGAAACTAATTGGCTACCAAATACAAACATTATTACACCTTTTTATCACACTATCATTAGTCTGGTGTTAATGATTATATCTTTACCTTTAGAAAGTCAATCATTAATGATCATGATTATTTGTGGATCATTAATGTTGATTTTTGCTATTTGGGCAGGATTAATCATCTTTAAAGGTTTAGAACAACTGTTGCTACAAGATAAAACCTACTTCCCGACATTAACACTAATTAGTTTTACGAGTTTTATTTTGTTACAATGCTTCGCTATAGCCTATTTATCAGGTAAAGATATTACTGCTGTTCCCCGTTATAGTTTTATTTACTACCCTAGTGTTTGCTCTCTGCTTGCAGCTAGCATTTGTCACAGTCAAAAAATAAATATAAAAAGTAAAAAGCAGGCATTAGTTTTTATATTTGTTGGCTTGGTAAGTAGTACCTTTATTGTTTATAATTTTGTGTTTCAAAAGCCATTTATGCCGGAAAAAGTAGCCCTAAATATGAATTTAGAGCCGTCTTTACCTCTAATGTTGGTAGTGACCTATGAAAGCTATCAAGATGTTGCTCTAGGACTCAGTTTTGCTTTGGCACTTGAAAAAATTAGAAGTCAAATATCTGAATCAGATAATTTTGTTGCTTTAAAAAAATCTCCTAGTTTACCTGCTATCTGGACAAAGATTTCACAACTGTCAATAACGATAAAATCGCATTTCAATTTATGGATAGTTGCCCCTGGAATTAGGCGAAGAGATTATCCTCAAAAGTTAATCTTGTCTGGAAATACTTGTATAATCGACACTAATAAGCATTACCGCATCGGTATTCCCTATCAACTTTACCGTTGCAGTGTTTGCAATATACCAATTTTGAAGTGAAAATTTCTCATCCCAAGCAGTTGTTAGGGAACACCAAAAAATAAATTATCCGCAATTGATGGTTGGGTTGGGTAGGGTGCGTCAGTGCGATAGAACCTAACTATACTCAGAAATTATTCATACTGACGCACCCTACAGTTTGGATATTTTTTTATCTGGAAGTCTCTTAGCATAATTTTTTTGCCCTATTAGCTAGATGGACGTTTTAGCTACGATGGGGCGCATTATCTTTACTCCAACTTAGCACCCCAAAATAAGCTACAATTCAAGCAGATTAAGCATTTCTCGCTCACGAATACCCCATGCTAGAGAATCTGCAAACCCGACTTTACCAACTAGAACAATTTGCTAATACCCTTGTCTCTCAGCAACTGACACACCTGAGTTTGCTGAGTATTGGCATCATTTTTACCGCAGGTTTGCTAACTAGCCTTACACCCTGTATGCTGTCCATGCTGCCAATTACGATTGGTTACATCGGCGGATATGAAACAAAAAGCCGTCTCCAAGCAGCAGCCCAATCAACATGGTTTGCTTTGGGATTGGCGACCACTCTAGCCGGCTTAGGCATTATAGCCGCTTTGGTGGGCAAAGTTTACGGTCAAATAGGCATTGGTTTGCCGATTATTGTCAGCATTATCGCCATTCTCATGGGGTTGAACTTACTAGAAGCCCTACCTCTGCAATTACCTTCTTTTGGTGATACCAATTGGATTTCCCAAGATTTACCTCCTGGGGTGCGTTCCTATGGGGTTGGGTTGACGTTTGGCTTAGTTGCATCCCCTTGTAGCACACCTGTTTTAGCCAGTCTTTTAGGTTGGGTAGCGAATACACAGGACTTAATTTTGGGTGCTGTGTTGTTAATTTCCTACACAGCCGGATATGTCGCACCATTAATTTTAGCGGGTACTTTTACTGCTTCAATTAAAAAATTACTAGAATTGCGTCGCTGGTCTGGTTGGATTAACCCAGTTAGCGGTGTGCTTTTAGTCGGATTTGGCGTATTTTCTCTAATTTCTCGGATTCCCCTTGGTAGTTTGTAAGCAATGACTATAGATAATTCAGCGTCTACAGCATCCTCTTGGTGGTCAGTACCAGGAAAATACTTGCGGCGAGAGTTTTTACCTGTACTGACAGATTTACGATTAGCGATCGCACTATTATTAATCATCGCCCTGTTCAGTATAAGCGGAACTGTCATCGAGCAAGGTCAATCACCAGCATTCTATCAAGCCAATTACCCAGAACACCCGGCTTTATTTGGTTTTCTGACTTGGAAGGTCATCCAAGTAGTAGGCTTAGATCATGTTTATCGGACTTGGTGGTTTTTAAGTTTACTAGTTTTATTTGGAACTAGCCTGACTGCTTGCACATTTACCCGTCAGTTACCAACCTTAAAAACTGCTCAACGCTGGAAATATTACGAAGAACCCCGACAATTTCAAAAACTCGCTTTAAGTGCAGAACTAGATACTGGTTCTGTAAAATCTTTAACTCCCTTATTACAAAATCGTCGTTATAAAATCTTTCAAGAAAAAGATGGGATTCTCTACGCCCGTAAAGGTATAGTCGGGCGCATTGGCCCAATTATCGTGCATATTGGCATCGTCATGATTCTTCTAGGGGGAATCTGGGGGGCGATGACGGGATTTATGGCTCAAGAAATGATTGCTAGTGGTGATACATTTCAAGTCAATAATATTATCGATGCTGGGCCTTTAGCCGCCCCAGTTCCCAAAGATTGGTCTGTACGCGTCAATCGATTTTGGATTGATTACACTCCCACTGGTGGGATTGATCAATTTTATTCTGATATGTCAGTTTTGGATAATCAGGGACAGGAAGTTGACCACAAAAAGATTTTTGTTAACCAACCTCTGCGTTATCATGGCATAACTTTCTACCAAACAGATTGGGGAATTTCGGCTGTTCGCGTCCGCATCAACAACAGCCCCATTTTTCAGTTACCAATGGGACTATTAAACACTAAAGTTCCGGGACGCATTTGGGGAACTTGGATTCCGACGAAGCCAGATATGAGTGAGGGTGTGTCTCTATTAGCAAAAGACTTGCAGGGGATGGTGTTAATTTATGATTCTCAAGGTAAGTTAGTTGATACTGTCCGCGCTGGTATGTCTACCCAAGTCAATGGTGTCACCCTGAAAGTTTTAGATGTAGTTGGTAGCACAGGGTTGCAAATTAAAGCCGACCCAGGTATACCGATTGTTTATACTGGGTTTGCTATTTTGATGCTGGGTACAGTGATGAGTTATTTTTCTCATTCCCAAATTTGGGCATTAGAAACAGGCGATCGCTTGTATATTGGTGGTAAGACTAATCGCGCTCAAGTAGCTTTTGAAAGAGAAGTTTTGGAAATTTTAGATACTGTGAGTTCTGATTCCCAGCTAATTCCAGTCGCCAAATAAGTGTTTAATAGATTTAATAACCCCGCTTTTTCTTGCAAAAACGGGGTTATAGATTGATTGAATTATTTTTGATGACGCACTTCTACCACAGTGTGAACATTACCACGGGGAGTAAAATCAGCTTTCACCGTGACTTCTAAAGGGTCACAAGCTGCGACAAAATCATCAAGAATTTGATTAGCAGATTCTTCGTGGGAAATGTAGCGATCGCGGTAACTGTTAATATAAAGCTTCAGTGCCTTTAACTCCACCACCCGCTCATCAGGAACGTAGGTAATATGAATGGTGGCAAAATCAGGATAGCCGGAAAATGGACACTTACAGGTAAATTCTGGCAAACTAATATTAACGTCATAGCGTCTACCCACACGCGGGTTAGGGAATGTAATTAGCTGTCCTTCCGCAATGATACGTTCGCCATACTTCATTTCTTGGCTAGACTGAGATACATTTTCAGGTGATAAATTACTCATAAGTTACTAAGGTGGCTATGTTAGCAATCTGAAGAACCGAATAATTACTAACTTAACACTTCGCAACACTTACCACTCCTACCCATCCCAGTCTGGACAACTCCCATCATCCCAGCCGTGGGGGTGCATTCCACAAACTAACAAATTACCCCCATACACATGACCGTGGTAATTTTGACAACCGACGCAAGCAGGGTTTTGTTCAACTGAAGGTTCAACAGAATAAGGAAAACCAGGGTCAGCATCAACTACGAGTTCTTCCAATTCCCAATAAGCATCGAAAATTGGTTCAGCTATATCCTGTAAATACTGATCAACTTCAGTAGCAATTGAGTTTTGTACTTGTTCGGAAATCTCTTCTGTTACCTCAAAAAAAGTATCTACCATTTCACTCATTCCTAGGAAGAAGCGTTCTACTTCATCAGCCACTGTTTCCACGATTTCGATCAAATCTTTTTGCCACTGTTCCATAAATGTTACGCCCTTAATGCCTTTCTACAGGACGCTTAGTGCTACTTGGCTGGAAGCACTAGAGTACACCCTAGGTAATGTATATTATAGATTCTTCTGGACGAGACATTCCACCAAAGTTTTACTGTACTAGCTGCAAAATAGTGCTGTTAGCCGCGCTACCGCTAACAGAAATCAGCACTCGGAACTCAGCACTCACTAGTACCTTACTCGTTTTGCAACTTCTTTAACTCTTCTTGCAGGTTTAGCACTTGTTGGCGTAATTTATCTACGTTTTCAGTCGATTCCTTTTTCACCGTGGGTTCTTCGTCTTCCTCTAAAATTTCGATGCGACGAGGTTCAGAAGGTGGTGACTTTTCGGCAGTGTCAGCAGGTGGTTGTGGCTGTTGAGCTTGTCTCATCATGTCTTCCACAAAGCGGCGGGCTTCCTCGGTGTTCATTTCGCCCTTCGCCACCATTTCATCTGCCAGCTTTTGGACTTGCGATCGCAGTTCAGATAACTTGCCTCCGGCTTTCTCACCAGCGTAAGAAGCCAAACCGACACCAAGGTAAAAAGCTTTTTGAACTAAATCTCCAAAACCAGGCATTGCTGCTGATCGCTCCTACAAAATAGGGCGACCCGGAGACTACGCCTACTACAAGCATCCTGTGTTGCTGCTACCTTCCGGTCCTGACAAAATTTAGGCGTTGCAGTCGCATAGATCCAGGTCTAAACAACAGTATAACATCAATATTCAGTAAGTGAGTATTATTCTGCTACGATTTTCCATTTGTATCGGTTGTAATTTTTAAATTCTAAAATACCTATAAAGATAGATGTAGATTGATCAGATGAAAGTAATATGTATAAGGATGCCAAAATATATGTAAAATCAAAACATCCAACATTAGATAGATGCGGTTACATAAATCTCAATGTTAGGAGTCAGCCGCTTGCGACCACAAGATATACATAATTCCATCGTTGCCAAAGTTGCAAGTGCGATCGCTATTGTAGTTGGCGGTTTGATATTAATTATTTCCTACTTAAAAATTAAAATTCTTCAGGGTAGCTTCTTAGGTATTGAAGCGACAATACAACCAGATACAGCATTATGCTTTTTTTTATCAGGTATTTCCCTGTGGCTGTTGGTTGGAATGAGGCGACGAAAGTTTAGTTACTTATCTAGAATCTGTGCTGTAGCTGTCGGTGCGATCGCATCTCTCACCCTGAGTAAATATTTATTAGGCTGGAATCTGGGGATTGATGATTTTTTACAGCAGATAACACAGCACCAGGGAGGCATGGGGTGGAATACATCTATAAGTTTCATCTTACTAAGTTTAGCTCTACAGTTGCTAGTTCATCCCACGAATAAACGCAGCTATTGGTATGCTCAAATTTTCACTCTGATGGTAGCTGTAATTTCTCTACAGGTGGTGATAGGTTGTGTATATAGAGTGAAATTTTTTTACAGCCCGACTTCTACTATCCCATCTATGGGATTTTATACAGCATTATTACTGATAGTTCTGTGTGTAGGGATTTTATGGGGGCGAGCTGAACAGGGACTGATGAAAATAGTGATCAGCGATAGTTATGGCGGCTCAATTACACGACGCTTATTAGTAGCTGCGATCGCATTTCCCGTAATTCTAGGATGGTTAATCGTCGAAGGACAAAGGGCAGGAAAATACGGGACAGCCTATGCTGTATCAGTATTTGCCGTTGTTTTAATTGTAATTTTTGCCATTGTAATTTGGCAAAGTGCGGTAATTATTGAACTCCTCAGCCAACAACGCGATCGCGCCGAAAAAACAGTTAAAGTCTATGAAGAAAAACTCAGGAGTTTTGTAGATGCTAACCTCATCGGGATCATATTTAGTGACGTTTATGGCGGAATAGAAAAAGCTAACAACGCCTTCCTAGAAATGATTGGTTATTCCCAAGAGGATTTACTGGCAGGAAAGTTAAGTTGGCGAGACATCACACCACCAGAGTATCTTCACTTAGATGAGCAAAGCATCGCCGAAGCCAAAGCTAACCCTAAAGGTGCTTGTACGCCCTACGAAAAAGAATATATTCACAAGGATGGTAGTCGCATTCCCGTGTTAGTAGGTTATGTACTGACAGGAGAAACCAAAGAAGAAGCAGTCGCCTTTATCTTCGACTTGAGAGAGAGCAAACAAGCACAAGCCGAACAACAAAAATTAGTATCTCTAATCGAAAATAGTAATGACTTTATTGGTTTAGCTACCCTAGAAGGTGAGTCATTTTACCTCAACAATGCCGGTCAAAAATTAGTAGGACTCAGAAATCTAGAGGAAGTTAAGCAAAAGGTAGTATCAGATTATGTCATGCCTCAAGACCAGGCTTATTTTCTAGATCAGATTCTGCCGACTGTAATTACCAAAGGTGATTGGCATGGCGAATTCTTTTTTCGGCACTTTCAAACTAGCCAAGCCATCCCAGTTGATTATCATGTTTTTACCATTAAAGATCACAACACTGGAGAACCCATTGCCTTAGCTACGGTAACTCGCAATATCACCGAGCAGAAGCAATCACAAGAAAAAATCCTGCAACTCAACAAGGATTTACAGCGTCGCGTTGCCGAGTTACAAACATTACTAGAAGTGATTCCTATTGGTATTGGCATAGCAGAAGATGCCCTATGCCAAAATATCAAAGTTAACCCCGCCTTGGCCAAACAACTAGGAATATCGCCAGATGTTAATGCTTCTTTAACCGCTCCCATTGAAGAAAAACCAACACAGTTTAAAGTTTATCGCGGAGGTAGAGAACTTTTACCAGAAGAACTGCCCATGCAATATGCTGCGGCTCATGGGGTAGAAGTTTTAGATTTTGAAGTTGATATCATTCACGACAATGGTAATATTGTCAACTTATTAGAGTACGTTGCCCCACTTTTTGACGAAGAAGGTAACACCAGAGGAGCTATCGGCGCGTTTTTGGATATTACAGAACGCAAGCAAGCTGAAGAATTACTCAGAAATCAGCAACAGTGGTTGGAATATGTCTTAAACCTGATGCCTCGACCACTATTATTTATTGAGCCAGGAACAGCACGGGTCATATTTGCCAATCGAGCTGCTGATGAATTAGCTGGAGGTGAATTTCCCAGGGGTATACCAGGCGCAGACTATCACACAGCTTACTACTGCACAGATGCTGATGGGAATCAAATTCCCAACGACCAAATGCCAGGGGTAAAGGTTGCCCGTGGAGAACGTTTAGAGGGGTATGAACTAGACTGGCATACCCCCAACGGTATCCTATCTATCCTGGTATTTGCCGATACTCTACCAGCCTTGCACGGCTATCCCGCTACCTGTGTATTAGTATTTCAAGATATTACCAAGCTCAAGCAAGCTGAAAAAGCCCTGTCACTGGGCTATAAAAGGCTGCAATTATTATTTAGTACCGCTAATGAATTACTATCTAGCCAAGAACCATTGGCATTAATCGATAGTTGCTTTCACAAACTGGCAGAACAGATAGGTCTGGATACTTACTTTAACTATTTAATGGAGGAAAATTCCCAGGGAATGCGTTTAGCTTCCCATAAAGGGATTTCCGAGGAACTAGCCCAAGAAATTGGGTATTTGTCCCTAGGGCAAGCTGTATGTGGTGTTGTTGCTCAACAATGTCAATCAATTTATGTCGAGAATGTACAGCAATCAACTGATTCCAAAACAGAATTAGTACGCTCCATTGGACTCACAGCCTATTATTGTTCTCCATTGATAGCCCAGGGGAAAATTTTAGGGACTTTGGGTTTTGGTAGCCGCACTCGTAATGCTTTCACCGAAAATCAAAAGGGTATGATGAAAGCGGTTTGTGATCAAATTGCGATCGCAATGGAACGTACCCAATTAATTACTTCTTTACAGCAGCAAACTGAACAGCTAACAGCCGCCAATCGCATGAAAGATGAGTTTTTGGCTATACTTTCCCATGAATTGCGATCGCCCCTCAATGCTATCCTCGGTTGGTCTCAGCTGCTGCGGACTCGCCAACTCAGTGAAACTCAAACCGCTAAAGGCTTAGAAACCATCGAGCGTAACGCCAAAGCTCAAACCCAGTTAATTGAAGACTTGCTAGATATCTCACGGATGATTCGCGGTAAGTTGCACCTTAATGTTTATACTTGTAATCTCGTTCCTATCATCGAATCAGCGATTGAAAATATCAAAATAGCCGCTCAAGCCAAAGAAATTGACTTGCAATTTTCCTTATTTCCTCAGTCCCCAGAAAACACACAATTCCTCATTTCCGGCGATTCTGAGCGATTACAGCAAATTATTTGGAATTTGTTAGCAAATGCTATCAAATTTACACCCACATCCGGCAAAGTAGAAGTCAGGCTCTCAAAAGTTGAGGGTAGTGAACACGAAACGAAAACAGCCTATGTCCAGATCCAAGTCATAGATACAGGTATTGGGATTAACTCTAGCTTCCTACCCTACGTGTTTGA
Organism: Nostoc sp. UHCC 0870; assembly: GCF_022063185.1. NCBI lineage: Bacteria > Bacillati > Cyanobacteriota > Cyanophyceae > Nostocales > Nostocaceae > Nostoc > Nostoc sp. UHCC 0870. Next base: position 95,343 of record NZ_CP091913.1, read on the forward strand.
TCGCTTTCGCCAAGCTGACAGTTCCAGTACCAGATCCCACGGTGGATTAGGTTTAGGTTTAGCTATTGTTAGACATTTAGTAGAATTACATGGTGGTACAGTCCACGTATACAGCCCCGGAGAACAACAAGGAGCTACCTTTACAGTCAAGTTACCACTTCTAGCCGTGAGTAAATTAACCCTGACAGAACCAGTCAATCAATCAGCAGCAAATGCTTCTCCATTGCCCATGTGTCCCTCACTGTCAGGCGTGCGGGTACTAGTAGTAGACGATGAAGCCGATTCGCGTAATTTTGCAAGCACAGTATTAGAACAGTGTCAAGCAGAAGTCCAAGCAGTTGATTCTGTACAAGCAGCATTAGAGATGATTAACCAGTGGCAACCAGATGTTTTAGTCAGTGACATCGGTATGCCCAACGAAGACGGATACGCCTTAATCCGTAAACTGCGATCGCTGCCTCCAGAAAAAGGAGGCAAAATTCCCGCCGCCGCACTTACAGCCTACGCTAGAGCCGACGATCGCACCCGCGCCATCCAAGAAGGGTATCAGCTACATTTACCCAAACCAATTGAGCCGATTGAGTTAGCCACAGTTGTCGCCAGTCTGATTGACAGAAATAAATAAGGCAGGGGATTAAATCAATTCGCAATTCGCAATTCGCAATTCGCAATTCGCAATTCGCAATTCGCAATGGGCTAACGCCCCGCTCCGCTAACGAAATTACGTGTTGTAACGGGTGGCTAAATCAGTGAACAGTGAACAGTGACTGATTATGCCCAGTTACTATTTCTTTTGCAGCTGGACTAAAGTCTCATAAATTTGTTGTTTTAAGTTCCTATTGTTAGGAATTTCCATTGTGATTCTATTAAACCTATCAATAGACAGTCCATAATTTTCCACAATTTCCTGGGACTGTTTACAGTAATTAACGGCAATATCTCTAGCCCTATTAGGCAAACTATTCATACTATTAGGTTCATGACAAACTATTTTAGGAATATTTCCACTGCCAACTATTCTTTTAATTTCTCCAAAAGCTTGTTGACGAGCAGGCTCCATTGCTAACAAAGCTTGAGCGTAGCTCGTAATTTCGTTTTTATTAACAGAGAGATTTTGAGCATTAGCTTTTAAACTAAATGTACTCAAAACCAAAGTAGTTGTAGTTATCAGTCCAAACAAGAAGTTATGAGTCATCCTCTTGTGCATACTCGTTTGGAAAAACAAATTATTAATAGTCTTCATAGGATGTGACACAGAACCACGGCAAGGAGTATTTAAATGACGTTGAATTATTTTAGAAGTAATAAGTTCCAGAAAACTTTGATTGCTCCTATAGCAATTTTATTTAATTTTGAAGATTGGGGGACTTCAGAACCCTAGTTTCTTGTCTCTCTTGAATGATTTAGCATGACTATAGGATAATTTCTTGTTAACTCCGCCGACAGACTAGACAGAGTTCTATGACTTTAGTTTGAAGGACAGATACATCTCCAGAGCCTTTTTTGAAAATAAACTCCAACTCTAGTAGTAGGGGTAAACAAGAAATTAGTTGCCGTAAAGCCAGAGATTGCACTTCTTGTTGTAAAAAGTAGATGCGCTTAGGATTGCCGACTTCAGCAGCTTGAGCGATCGCCTGGGGATTTCGTTCACCACTTTCCAGCATCAACTTCACCCATAACCAAGTACGAAATTGACCTACAAGGGTAGCAATAATCCGTAACTCTGGCTCGGCAGCATTGACGAGATCACCTAAAACGGTTAAAGCTTTAACTGTGTCACCTGTTCTAATCGCTGCGGCAAGTTGCAGGCTATTTTGAGTAGTATTCCTCACTAAAAGAGTGACAGTATCTACATCTACAGGTTGATGGCTACCCTCAGCATAAAGACGTAATTTTTCTATTTCATTGTAAAGTAGCCGTGTATCATTACCTACCGCTTCCGCTAAAACTTCCGCAGATTTCGCAGTCAGTTTTACGCCAACTATTTGAGCAGCTTGGTTAACAGCTTGTATGAGTAACTCGGTCTTCCACGGTGGAATCAGGGGAAACTCTCGGAACTCAGTAGCGTATTTTTTGATTAATTTCGTGGATTTTAGACGTTCGTCTGGTTTGTTACGGGAAGTAAGTAATAAATATGAATTGTCAGGAATTACTGGCAAAGTCCGCGTCAGTTCTGCCAACATATTCTCAGGACACTGCTGACAAATAGTAGTGTTTATCAGCCATACCAAACGCCCGCCAGCACCAAAGGGTGGAGTCATAACTTGATTTAACGCCGCGATCGCTGCATCACTTTGATCGGGAAGAAAACCAGTATAGTTAAAACTAGTCCACAGAGGATCAAGGATGCGATCGCGTAATATCGCCACGGCCTTATCTATGGCAAAATCATCCTCACCCCAGTAAAAGTAAATAGTCATTAGGTATTGGGGAATAACTTATATTAATTAGTATTGTCCCTTACACCCCTATACCCTTACACCCCTACACCCCTACTCTTTAATCTAAATTTTCCCTAAAATCAATCAAGTGAGAGCGCGAGGCAACGAAGATTGGACGACAACTACCAAACTTATCTAAATCGGGTAGCGAGAATGACGCTACCAGAAGCTTATAGATCCCAAGTACAGCATATTCAGGAATCTTATAAATTTCAGCCATCTGGGGAATCTAGAGCCGCAGTACCTTTTCCTGGCTATACTCTGATTACCCCAACGGCGGCGGAAGACTCAGCAAACGTTGATTTCTACGCCACATTACAAGGGTATCAACAGGAAATTTTGCAGTTACCGGGAAATAAAGATTTAATTGTCCCTCTGCCTCCTGGGAGTTTCCACTTGACCTTAGCAGATTTGATTTGGGACAGTGCTTATCGTCATGCTTACGAGAAAAATCCCGAATTTGACCAACAATTACACTCTTGCATCGCAGAAACATTTCAGCAATATCAAGAATCCCTGACACAAGAGAGTCGGGCGATCGCCTGGCAAATGTTAGGACTAGTAATCATGCCCAGAGCTATAGGTGTGTGTCTAGTACCTAAAAATGAAAGTTGCTACGAACAGATTTTGAAATTCCGCCGCACAATTTATCAAAATTCCAAGTTAATTGCTTTGGGAGTTGAACAACATTATCACTTTACAGCCCATGTAACTTTAGGCTATTTCGGGGATATTTCCCCGGATTTAGAGCGAATAAAACTTGCTAAATCATTTTCTGAGTTAAATGAAAACTGGATGTTTAATATGCCAGAAATATCCATTCATCGTGTCGAACTACGGAAATTCGACGATATGACCCGTTACTATCGGGAATCAGACTGGCCTAGTTTAGAGTTTTAAGGGGATTGGGGATTGGGGATTGGGGACTGGGGACTGGGGATTGGGATGATCAAAATTATCCCTTGTCTTCCTTTCACCCCTACACGGAAGCTTAACTAAAGATATATTGCCAGCTAAACCCATAGATTGATGAAGAAATGAGTAGCAACAGCGAGACTGAGAAGTAGAATTAATATGCAAGTAGCAAAATGGTATCTCAGAAATCTCAACAATATCAACGTGCAATTGGCACATTTAGAAACAAACAAGAAGCTGAACGAGCATTAAATGAGTTGAAAAACTCTGGTTTCTCAATGGATCGGGTTTCTATATTGGCAAAAGATACAGAGCGCAACGAGCAAATAGCTGGAAACCGTGTAAAAGATCGTGGTGATACAGAAGCTCAAGAAGGTGCTGGTATTGGTGCAACTACAGGGACTGTCTTGGGTGGTCTTGGTGGCTTACTTGTAGGTTTAGAAGCTTTATTAATCCCCGGAGTAGGGCCGTTTCTAGCCGCAGGGACGATCGCCACTACCTTAGCAGGTGCGGGTATTGGTGCGGCTGCTGGCAGTATCGTGGGAGCATTGACTGGTTTAGGTATCCCGGAAGAAGAGGCAAGAAATTATAGCGATCGCGTTTCTCAAGGCGAATATTTGGTGATCATTGAGGGTACAGAAGCAGAAATTGAACGTGCTGGCAGAATTTTTAGCGATCGCGGCATTCGTAATTGGAGAGTAGATAATATTAGTGATATTCGTGGTTATAGTACCGACGTAGCACCTACAGCTACTACAGCTACTGTGGGAGAAACAGACACATATCCTGGAACATTACCCGACAATGATGCAGTAGAAATTATTGATCAGCGCGATCGCTATTAGCAATTTAATTTCATCGGCAAAAATAGTCAAAAACCCCAGTTTCTCTAAGAAACTGGGGTTTTTAAGGTAAGTAGGGCTTGCTGAAAAAAACCAACCTAGTCCCCATTGCCCTTTCCCTATTCCCCAGCCGTCGGTAGCCTGGGATGCTGCGTTGAGTATTTAGCTACTAACTTGGAAATTTCAGGATTATACAGTCTCAGATAATTCCAATAGTTACCAAATACTTGCCGGACATAATTTTTGGTTTCACCAAAAGGGATGGCTTCCACAAACTCATCTGGATCTTGATTTGGTATAGTTTGCAACCATCGGGAAACATTGCCGGGGCCAGCATTGTAACTAGCGATCGCTAACATGGAATTATTGTTATACCGCTCATGGGTATAATCTAAATACCATGTTCCCAGCATGATATTGTCGTTGGGATTTTCTAAATCAAGGGTCTTGTTATCTACCTTAATTTTAGAAGCTATCCATTTACCAGTATCTGGCATCACCTGCATTAAGCCAGTTGCACCAGCCACAGATTTAATTTTCGACTCAAACCGTGACTCCTGGCGCATCAAGGCTGTCACCAGTAAAGGATTAAGTTGCCGTTCAGATGACCATTTCTCGATTTCTCGCAGGTAAGGAAAGGGATATCGAGCTTGCCAGTAGGTAATCTGTTTGCTAAATTCCTGATATTGGGCTTGTTCTTCTGGCGTTTCCCGGTCTTCTAATTTAGAAATGAGGTTAATACCTGAGAGATTTTCACCCCGTGCAAGACGCATCAAGCCTTCTGTAAATTGCTCTGGGATTGTAGGCTGCTGTTTATTAACATATTCTGTTTCCCATTGCAACCAAGCATCCCGGTCTTGTCCCAACAGATACAATTCTTTAAAGCTGTCCGAACCAGCAGGTGGAATAGGACGTTGATGGGGAACTACTTCTGGTTGGAGTTGACGGACATTTTTAAAGTCACCCACATTCAACCCCAACATATTCGCCGATCGCCAGGCATAGTAAGAGTAAGGAAAGTTACTAAGCACATACTCATAAGCTGTTTTTGCTTCTTGTTCTTTGCCTAGGTTATTTGCCCATTTACCCACCCAAAAACCGGCTCTGGGAGCTAAAATACTGTTTGGGTTTTCGGTGACAATTGGTGTAGCCCATTTCCAAGCTGTGGCATAATCTCTAGCTTTGGCTTTTTCTTCGGCAATCTTCCAACGGTATTCTGCCGCCTCCTCAGATTTACTGTGCTGAGTTATGAGTTGTTGCCAAGCCTGTTGAGCTGATTTAGTATCATTAAGTCCTTGAAAAATTTCGGCTTTTTTAACTACAGCTTGACTGGCTTGCTCTGGGAATTTAACAATTACTCGGTCAAGATAGGGTAGAGCATTCTTTTTAGGATTAGCCATCTCCGCCAGACGCAATAAGCCCATACCCGTTTCCCTGGCTTCTGGGAATTGCTGTGCTAGTTGATTATAAGTGGCGATCGCTTTTTCTCGATCTTTGCCGCCTACTTGCAATCCCCGCGCTGTCCGGTAGAGGTTACGGGCAGTTTTAGGGGCCTTGGCATAAGCAGCAGCCGCTTTGGTAAATTGATTATTGTCCCAGTATGCTGTGCCAATGGTTTCCCAGTCTGCTGGTTTGAGATTCGGCTGTTTGACTAGTTGATCTAATACCCCTACTATCCCCGGCTGGTTATAGGCATATTTAGCCAAGATTAACTGCAATTGGGGCTGATTGGGATTCTCTTGCAGCCGCTTCCTAATAATTTCCCAGGTGAGAGGATTAGAAGGAAATTGAGCGATCGCTAAATCATGTAGCTTTGGTTGAGCAATCAGATACTTAGCTTTGACTACCGCCGCTTCCTGGGGATATTGTTTTAATACCTGTCGCCTTAAATCGGAAGCCTTACCATCCTTATTTAAAAGATCCTGAGCTTGGGCTTGTTTGAGCAAGATATAAGGCGCGAGGACAGGATAATCTTTCTCTAGTCCTGTCAGCAGTTCTAGAGCTTTTTGCCCTTGTTTGGTATCTATATAATCACTCGCCAACAGGTAACGCGCCCTTTCTCTGTCTGGTGAACGACCATTTTGTGAAATTTCTGCTAACTTTGGCGATCGTTCTGGTACAGATTGTGATATTAGTGGGAACACAGATGAATTGGCTTTGCTAGCATCAGATAGCTGCTCTGTCTGATTTGACGACAGATTCAGCCATTGCCCCAAAGATTTGCCAATCTGCGGTGCTGATACCATCGCCCCAGCAGAAAAGGCAAACAGTGCTGCGCCAGCAATTAGAGGAATTGGTTTTTGTTGTAGTTTCTTCAGCATGGATACTCGCTGAACAGTGCCGATGAATTTCCTGAAACTCTAGCATTCATTGCCATGAGTGTAATCACCTCTTCACTAGAGATTTCTCATTTTAGGAAAAATCTGTCAGATTATCGATGTTAACGTTGTTTTTATTTTTAGTTGGTCAGTGATGGCGATAACCGAACGTCGCGCAAAGCGATAAAGGTTAAAAACGCTTCATTATACCTCTTGCATAAATGCGGAAACTGTCATGTTGAGCGAAGCGAAACATCTCAATGACACATCCCATTTTCAGATTTTTGCAAGAGGTCTATTATCCTGCTTTCTTCACTAACCAAGTTAAACTTTCAACTACTGCCATAAACTAATTCCATCAAAAGTTGATATATAACCGATAATTATCAACAGATAATCATTTGCCAACGTCCAGTCAATGCTAAACAGATGCAGCATCCCGAAAAAAAAGCCACTCTCAAATTTCTAGACTTGTTTTGTGGGATTGGCGGGTTTCGTATTGCAGCAGAAATTGTTTGCCAAGAGCGAAATTTTGAACCCGTCTGCGTTTTTTCAAGTGACATAGATCCTGATGCTCAAAAAGCATACGCAGCAAATTTCGCCGAAAAACCCGCAGGTGACATTACGAAAATAGATACTCAAGACATTCCTGAACATGATATTTTGTTTGCAGGTTTTCCGTGCCAACCCTTCAGTATATGCGGAGACATGAAAGGTTTTGATGATATACGGGGTACTTTATTTTTTGAAATAGCCCGTATATTGCAAGCGAAACAGCCTCAAGCCTTTATCCTTGAGAATGTCAAACAGCTAAAGGGACATAATCAAGGTCAAACACTCAGGCGAATCATAGAGACTCTTAGCAGTTTAGGATACTATACTGACTATCGCATTCTTAACGCGCTGGATTTTGGTGTACCGCAGAAGCGCGAACGTATTTTTATTGTTGGCTTCCGAAATCCAGTTAATTTCCTTTGGCCTGAAGGTGGTGTTCCGATGAAGCCGCTTTTGCAAATTTTGGCAGATAACGTACCGGATTTTTATTATGCTTCCGAAAAAATCAGGAATAGCCGTATAGAAAAACGAAAGGGTAAGCAACAGTATAGCGAGATGACTATCTGGCATGAAAACAAAGGCGGGAATATTAGTGCATATCCCTATTCCTGCGCTTTGAGAGCAGGCGCATCCTATAATTACCTCTTAGTCAATGGTGAAAGAAGACTGACAGAACGCGAAATGTTGCGACTTCAAGGCTTCCCCGATTCCTACAAAATAGTTGGCAATTATCAAGCATTACGAAAGCAAGCTGGTAATGCTGTGGCTGTTCCTTGTGTTGTGGCTGTTATCCGCTCGGTTCTAGATGTAATGGCAAAAACTGTCACCGAATCTAAAGCATTCAAATCTCATACAAACAGAGAATTGAGTTTGATGCTTGAGCCTCCTGCCAGCATATATACAGCTAGTGGAGCATGAATATGCCGACAGTTGAAGATGCAAAAGAACGGTTAGACAGCATAATCAACAAGGGACGGGTTGACCTTTATAAGCCAATTCAAATTGCTGAAGTGCTGAGACGCTCACGGCTAAAAGGTGATATCAACATTCTAGACACAAACACATACCAAAATCCTTCAGTTCGTTGGCGCGATGAAGTGACAAGGTGCTTATTGGGCAAAGTTTCCACATCCTCAGCGAGATACCAACATGATGTGTGGAATTTTACCGCCATGTATCCTGAACTGCTCACAGTTCTTGACACTGAAAACAAGCGCACTCAAGGCGGTGTGGAGCGTTATATCTACTTACGATTTAATGAAAGACAAAAAACTGTTGCCAGCATCATCGCTTTTGTGGAGAGTAAATCCCCAAAAGATTTTCAATTGAGTGTTTTACTTGACAAATTTATCAAACAAAAAGGTATTAGACGAAGCATTGACAAAGCTTATGAAATTGTCACTTATAGCCTCTTTGAAACAATTGTGGTTGCTCTTGGCACAACTATCAAAGTCAGTATTCCCCCCAAAAACAAAGAATTGCTTGCCGAGTTCTCTGATTTGACGCGCGTTCTGATTGGTCTGGAAGCAGGAAAAGAAAGTTGGGAATTTCCTGCTCATGTGTATCGTGTGGGTGTCACTAATGCCGCAGATAGAGGTTTGGATATGTGGGCTAATTTCGGACCGGCAATTCAAGTCAAACACCTGACACTTGATAACAAATTGGCTCAAACCATTATTGACCAAGTAGAAAGTGACAACATTGTAATTGTATGTCGTGATGCTGACGCAGAAGTAATCAAAGTTGTCACCCAGCAGATCAGTTGGGGCTTGCGTGTGCGCGGCATTGTGTGCGAGTCCGAGTTGATTGATTGGTATGAACGTTGCTTACGTGGCAAGTTTAGCGAACAACTGGCGAATCCTCTAATTGAGCGTCTAGGAAATAGCTTCAAATCAGAGTTTCCACAAGCTAACACTATTGTGGATTTCTTAGAAGAACGTGAGTATCTTTCAATACCTGTTGACAAAATTTGGGTGACAGAAATTGATGTCAGAGCCTAGCATAAATACACAATATTCACAGTCCTCATTTTTGATTGATTAAGAATGCGATCGCCTAAGCCCCGCCTTTCCTGCGGTTCTCTACAAGTAAGGCGATCGCTTTGATTGCAACTGCCTGGTCACAACGTAGTAGGATGATGAACGGGAAAACCTCAAAATCAGAGAGGCGACCTAGAATTAGAGCAAAAGACGAATTTTAAAACAAGCACACTCATGCGTATATCTCTGAATTGGCTGCGGGAACTAGTAGAGATAAAACTGAGCCACGAAGAACTGGCGGAAACCCTCACAATGGCTGGGTTTGAAGTCGAAGACATTGAAGACCGTCGCACCTGGGCAAACGGCGTTGTAGTGGGTAGAGTGCTTGAGCGTCAACCCCACCCCAACGCTGATAAGTTGAGTGTTTGCCAGGTCGATGTCGGTACAGGTGAGATTTTAAATATTGTCTGTGGTGCTGCTAATGTGCGGGCAGATATTTATGTTCCAGTGGCGACTACAGGCACTTATTTACCAAACATCGATTTAAAAATCAAACCCGCTAAATTGCGCGGTGTCCCTTCCCAGGGCATGATTTGTTCTTTAAAGGAACTCGGTTTACCTACTGATTTAGACGGGATTCATATTTTCTCCCAAGAAAATCTCCCCGTCGGTAGTGATGTGCGGCCGTTGTTGGGTTTAGATGATGTAATTTTAGATGTCGCCGCCACCGCTAACCGTGCTGATGCTTTGAGTATGGTAGGGATAGCGCGGGAAGTAGCGGCTTTGACTGGCGCACAGTTGAGCATTCCTGCACCTGGGGAAGTATCTGTTTCTCAAAATGCCGGGGCGTTAAGTTTAAAAATCGCTGATACCCAAGCTTGTCCAGCTTACATTGGTACAGTTATTGACCAGGTAAAAATTACCACTTCTCCTGAATGGTTACAACAGCGTTTGCGGTCGGCGGGAGTCAGACCAATTAATAATGTAGTTGATATTACTAACTATGTATTGTTGGAATGGGGACAACCACTACACGCTTTTGACAAAGAGCGTTTAAAATCTGTAGGTGGCACAGAAACCTTACAAATTGGTGTGCGTTTTGCTAACTCAGGGGAAATCCTCAAAACCCTAGATGGGCAAACTCGCAACCTAGCAACCCAAAACTTGTTAATTACCGCTAACGATAAACCCGTGGCTTTAGCGGGGGTCATGGGTGGGGAAGAAACAGAAGTTTATGACGGTACACAAAGCCTAGTTTTAGAAGCAGCGTTATTTGATTCCGTCGCCATTCGTCGTTCCTCCCGCAGTGTAGGCTTGAGAAGTGAAGCTTCTGGGAGATATGAACGCGGTGTCAACCGTGCAGAGTTGGAAGTCGCTTGTCGCCGCGCTTTATCTCTTATTACTGAATTGGCTGGGGGTGTGATTGTCCATCAAGAAATTGCTGATACTCGCCCCGACCCTGCTACCTGGAGTCATTCGATTTCACTGCGTTTAGACAAGGTGAATGATGTGCTAGGGCCAGTGGTTTTGGGTGAAGAAACGGGAGAACTAGAAACACAAGATGTAGAAAGAATCCTGACGGCGTTGGGTTGTCAACTAACTGCGACGGAAGAGAAAAGTTGGAATGTTACCGTTCCACCCTATCGTTACCGTGACTTAGAGCGAGAAATTGATTTAATTGAAGAAGTTGCCCGTCTCTATGGTTACGATCGCTTCTGTGATACTCTACCGGATAAGGCAGAAGCTGGTTATTTGCCCTTAGACCAAGAATTAACTCGCAAGTTACGCGCAGCATTACGGGCGGAAGGTTTAACAGAATTAATTCAATATTCCTTAGTCAAACCTGGGAATAGCAGACAAATTGTCTTAAGTAACCCTTTATTTGCTGAATATTCCGCCTTGCGTACCGATTTACTTTCTGGGTTAATTGACGCGTTTCAATACAACCTCGAACAAGGTAACGGTTCTCTCAATGGTTTTGAAATTGGGCGGATTTTCTGGCAAGAAGAAGAAGGTTTGTTAGAAAAAGATGCGATCGCTGGCATCATGGGAGGAGATAGAACTATCGGCAAATGGTCAAAGGGTGGAAAAGAACAACCTATGACCTGGTTTGAAGCCAAAGGGATTTTAGAAAGCGTCTTCCAGGAACTAGGAATACTAGTAGAATATCAGCCAGATTGTCGTGATGCACGCCTCCACCCAGGACGCACCGCCTCTTTGTGGATTAGGGGAACTAGTTTAGGTGTGTTTGGACAACTCCATCCCCAACTCCGCCGGGATAAAGATTTACCAGAATCGGTTTATCTATTCCAGTTAGATTTAAATGTGCTATTGGATGCCTTAGACCAAGATGAAATTCTTATCCCAGCATTTAAAGCATATTCTACCTATCCAGCGAGCGATCGCGATATCGCTTTCTTTGCACCGGTGAAAATTTCCGTCGCCGACATTGAAAAAGCTATTACCAAAGCTGGTACAGGTTTATTGGAATCGGTGGAAATGTTTGACGAATATCGTGGCGAAAACGTCCCCCAAGGACAACGCAGTTTAGCCTTTCGTCTAGTATATCGGGCAGGCGATCGTACTCTTACTGATACTGAAGTTGAGCCGGTTCACAACAAAGTTCGGGAAGCCTTGGTAGAGAAATTCGGCGTTAACCTCAGAAGTTAGTCTGAATTTTGAGATTTGCCCAATTAAGATTCCCGACTTCTTGAAGAAGTCGGGAATCTTATCATCTCCTCTATGTAATTTCACGAGTTAAGATATACACATATATTTTGGCACTCTCAAATTATTTGTAGCGGATTTATGATAAATGTGAGCTTGACTGCTGTAGCTACTGCGATCGCTAACGTACTGTGGACTAAAGCCCAAGAGAAAATCGGCGAAAATCTTGGTGATTTTTTATGGACTGCGCCTGGTAAATTAGACATCTCCAAAATAGTATTATTCTGTGATAAAAGAACATTAAAGCGTTATTTTGACACAGAAGCATGAGCAATATACTGAATTACATTGAAGAGAATCCTAAACAAACCCAAAGGTTAATAGGTCTGGAATATGAACAGTTACAACAATTAATCATAAATGGGGAAAGATTATATCATGAAAAAAAAGCTTTACTGGAATCTAAGAAAGTGAGAATTATTGCTGGTGGAGGAGGTCGGAAACCAAAATTATCTATTTCTGAACAAATCATTTTAACTTTAGTGTATCTCCGACATCTGACAACCTTTCAACTTCTAGGTATTCAGTTTGAAGTAAGTGAGTCTACAGCCAACGATACGTTTAACTATTGGTTGCCTAACTTGCGAGAATTACTGCCATCAAGTTTGCTTGAACAAGTAAAAAAAAACGCTTCTGACTATGAAGTAGTAAAAGAAATGCTCACAGAATATGAATTAATAGTAGATAGCTATGAACAAGTCAGAGAAAGACCTAGAGACAATGATGAACAAAAGAAATATTTTTCAGGTAAGAAGAGTAATCATACATTTAAAACTCAAATGATTATTTTACCTGATGCTAGTGATATCGTTGATGTTGTGGCAGGTGAACCTGGTCCAAAAAGCGATATAACTTTGTTCCGAGAATATCGTTCAGAGTTTGATGCCAAACAAAGATTTAAAGGAGATAAGGCATATCTTGGAGAAGATTTAATTACAACTCCAATTAAGAAACCAAGAAATCAAGAACTAACAACTGAACAGAAAGAACAGAACAAAATATTTTCATCTAAACGAATCTTTGTTGAACATCGAATACGGTCAGTCAAAATCTTTCGAGTTGTCCAAGAGAGATTTAGGTTAAATACCCGCAAATATAAGCAAGTAATTTTGACGATTTGTGGGCTAGTAAGGTTACGGATTCGAGGGCTAATATTACCATTAGAAATATCAGCTATATCATCAGGTTAAAATTATCGCATATAACTAGATATTTTTGCCTAATTATCAACAGCAAATATCTCAAAGTCTTATTTCATCGTACAGAATAGCTAATTTAAGATGATTGCATTTAGTGGCTACAGCCTAGCCAAACAAAGGCTTTGACTGTTTTCGGAGATGTCTAATTTCTACCTAGCTTGGCATCAAGGAAATACTGAAGAAGTCAGTCTTAACCATCTTGACTTACCCCAACGCTTGCAAGCTGTAATTAAAAATGACTCTCAACTTAGCCAAAACATTCACTTAATCTGTATCGACACCAGTAAATTCATCGAACCAGATAACCCAGCCAACAAAATTTACACTGCAATTGTCAAAGCTGGCTGTCCTAAATGTTCAGATGGTACGCCGAGAACAATAGACATCTCCAAAATAGTATTATTCTGTGATAAAAGAACATTAAAGCGTTATTTTGACACAGAAGCATGAGCAATATACTGAATTACATTGAAGAGAATCCTAAACAAACCCAAAGGTTAATAGGTCTGGAATATGAACAGTTACAACAATTAATCATAAATGGGGAAAGATTATATCATGAAAAAAAAGCTTTACTGGAATCTAAGAAAGTGAGAATTATTGCTGGTGGAGGAGGTCGGAAACCAAAATTATCTATTTCTGAACAAATCATTTTAACTTTAGTGTATCTCCGACATCTGACAACCTTTCAACTTCTAGGTATTCAGTTTGAAGTAAGTGAGTCTACAGCCAACGATACGTTTAACTATTGGTTGCCTAACTTGCGAGAATTACTGCCATCAAGTTTGCTTGAACAAGTAAAAAAAAACGCTTCTGACTATGAAGTAGTAAAAGAAATGCTCACAGAATATGAATTAATAGTAGATAGCTATGAACAAGTCAGAGAAAGACCTAGAGACAATGATGAACAAAAGAAATATTTTTCAGGTAAGAAGAGTAATCATACATTTAAAACTCAAATGATTATTTTACCTGATGCTAGTGATATCGTTGATGTTGTGGCAGGTGAACCTGGTCCAAAAAGCGATATAACTTTGTTCCGAGAATATCGTTCAGAGTTTGATGCCAAACAAAGATTTAAAGGAGATAAGGCATATCTTGGAGAAGATTTAATTACAACTCCAATTAAGAAACCAAGAAATCAAGAACTAACAACTGAACAGAAAGAACAGAACAAAATATTTTCATCTAAACGAATCTTTGTTGAACATCGAATACGGTCAGTCAAAATCTTTCGAGTTGTCCAAGAGAGATTTAGGTTAAATACCCGCAAATATAAGCAAGTAATTTTGACGATTTGTGGGCTAGTAAGGTTACGGATTCGAGGGCTAATATTACCATTAGAAATATCAGCTATATCATCAGGTTAAAATTATCGCATATAACTAGATATTTTTGCCTAATTATCAACAGCAAATATCTCAAAGTCTTATTTCATCGTACAGAATAGCTAATTTAAGATGATTGCATTTAGTGGCTACAGCCTAGCCAAACAAAGGCTTTGACTGTTTTCGGAGATGTCTAATGGCGGAACTCCAAACCTATTGGGATTTGCTAGAAACTGATAAGCGGGTGGTTTTAGTGTTTCACCCAGGCGCAACTAATAATAAAGGTGAGGAGACATACAGCAATGTGTTTCTCAACGCCATCAGCAAATTTGATGGTGCGATTTGTTTGATTAGCGACCCTATACCAGACTACAAAACCCTCAAAGTCTTTACACACAGCCAATCAGTTGATGAAATTTTAGAATGGTTGGCTTGTAGTTGATTATCTTTGTGCGTTATTCACGACAGTTGGAATTATTCTAAACTAGACATAACTGTGTAAATTTTTTCCATTATTTGACTTTTACAGGCAATGAAACAGTGTTTTTATAACGATGTAGAAACATGATTGAAACAAACCGGAGCTAATCTGAATAATGTCCAATAACTTATACGATCGCGACTTGCAATATTGGATCGAGCAAACGATTCAACAGTTGCGGAATCGTGAATTTGAATCACTCGATATTGAGAATTTAATTGAGGAACTAGTTGATTTGGGTAAAGCGGAGAAAAATGCTTTAAAGAGCAATTTGACTATTTTGTTAGCACATTTACTCAAGTTAATGGTTCAACACGATGTACCTGATATGATGAAAGGAAGTTGGTACAGTTCGATACTAGAACATCGTCAACGAGTGCTGAATAATTTGTCAGATACTCCTTCTCTCAAAAATTTTTTGGTAGAAGCAATAGAAAAAGCTTATGCTGATGGTCGAAAGTTGGCGATAAAAGAAGGTAAGCTAGCTAAATTTGGGGTTAGTGTCCCAGAGGAAAGTGAGTATCCAATAGTTTGTCCTTTTTCAGTTGAGCAAATTCTCGATGAGGATTTCTACGGGCTGTAATCGCTACCAGTAGACAGATGAATAAATTCAAAATTCAAAATTCAAAATTCAAAATAAATACAAATCCCATACTATTAACAGCACAACTCAAACTTATCTAGAAATCCCTACTCAAACTGCTTGCTCGTCCAAATGCCATTTTCTCCTAAGATGACAAGAGGTAGTTAATCAATCTAAAATTCATCATGCCCAAATATGTGATGTGGGGTTCTTACTGCGAAGACGTTTTGGAAAAACGCGCACCTTACCGTGAAGCACACTTAGACGGTTTAGCCAAACAAAAAGAATCTGGTGTGCTAATTACAATTGGCCCTACTAAAGATGTCACCAAAGTTTTTGGTCTTTACGAAGCTGAAGATGAAGCCACTGTGCGCCAGCTAATCGAAAATGACCCCTACTGGCAAAATGGTATTTGGACTGAATACTCTGTGAAAGAGTGGATTCAAGCTTTTTAGGTTCATCACACATATAATACTTGGTACATTAAACATCTTATAATGTGCCAGTTTTATTATTGTCTACTACGAGAATATTTTTTAAAGAAATATAAAAGATTACGGCTTATAGTAGATGCTATTGCTGTTTTGTTAATGCCATTATGCAATAGTGACGTTAATAAAATAGTTGCAGTTGTCTACACTTAAAATAACAACATCTACTACATCTGCAACAGCAAAAATTGCGATTTTGCTCTAACTGTAGATGTTTTCACAAAGTGAACCCTATGAAAAAAATCTTCAAACGTGCATTTCTACCCAGCCTCATGGCTGCAAGTTTAGCCAGTGTTACCTTGCTTCCAGCACAACCTGCGGCTGCTGATGATAAAGTCCTAGAAGATGCCTTAATTGGTGCTGGTGCTAGTGCAGTAACTGGAATTTTTACCCGATGCGGTTCTGTCGCCAACAATGCTATTAAGGGTGCGGTGGCTGGTGCGGCTGTGAACGGTGCTAATGGATTGAGACGCGATCGCCAAAACCGTAATTTAGGTCAAGATGTGGTTGTAGGTGCTGGTGCTAGTACAGTGGCTGGGGCGGTAATTGGTGGTTGCAGAAGACCAGGAAGTAATGCTATCAATGGTGCAGCCGCAGGTACGGCCGTTCATATTAATAGCAACAGAAAAAAAAGATAATTTCTTTTGATAGAATCTCAATATCTAATATCTAGAACCCCGGTTTCTTCAAGAAACCGGGGTTCTGTAGAAACCGGGGTTCTGTAGTAGTAGGAAATATTACCACTTCTCTAATCTAACCCTTCAAAGCCTTTCTGAAGTTACTCCGATAAGATTTATTGGCAACAAATAAAACCGGCCATAACAAAGATAAACCAATGCGATTGGGTAAAGATTGGGAAAAATTAGTCCGTGTAAAACCATTCCAAAATTTCCAAACACCACCTGCATAAACCACAATTAAAGCAACAATCAATAACTTCATCGGCCATCAACTCCATTAGTTAGTGACAAAATTCATGATAAGTATTACTACATGATGTAGGCATCTCATAACTAACATCAATACACCAATATTTAACCTCTGAGTTAGTTCATCATAACCTTTGCCCTTGAAATTGTAGATTATTCTAACCATCATAGCTATTTAAGGTTTAACCACAAATTATAGCGGTTATCGTTTTAGTGAGGTAAAAGAACCCCACCCCCAACCCCCTCCCCGCAAGCAAGGAGGGGCCATGATATAACTCATGTGATTAAGAAACGCTATATATCTATTGCCACGATAGAACAACACAAAGATAGCAAATTCAGGTATAAAAGATATACAGAGTATTATTTAATTTCTATATTACTTTTTCCTGCTTCCTGGTTGTCTCTCAAGCTAACATAATGAAACTTGAGCAGTAGGAACATCTTAAGGACTTACGCATGAAAACGCAAAATCAAGGATTTGGGCAAGGGGTGCAGGGGTATAGGGATGTAAGGGTGTAGGTGTTTAAAAAACTTACAGCCTTACAGCCTTACACTCGCAAATTGCCAAAATTATCGTTGTATAAGTTCTGATATTTTGGTAGCAAGTGTTTGATTGGCATAAACACTTATACTGATTTCTCACTAGATGTCTCTAGCGGAAGTTCCTCAACAATCAGTGTTTGTAGGAGACTGGAGAAAAACACAATATACTCTCACAGGTTTGCAACCAATATATGGCTGTAAAAGGTTAAGGAGGATTTATGCGTGCAGTGCTGATGGCAGGCGGTTCGGGAACGCGACTTCGCCCGTTAACTTGTGATCTACCAAAACCGATGGTGCCGATTCTGAATCGACCCATTGCTGAACATATTATCAATTTACTCAAAAGACATCAAATTACGGAAGTGATTGCAACCTTGCATTATTTACCTGATGTCTTGCGGGATTATTTTCAAGATGGCAGTGATTTTGGCGTACAAATGACCTACGCCGTGGAGGAAGACCAACCTTTGGGGACAGCAGGTTGTGTCAAAAATATCGCCGAACTTTTGGATGAAACTTTTTTAGTGATTAGCGGTGATAGTATCACAGATTTTGATTTAACAGCTGCGATCGCTTTTCACAAACAAAAACAATCGAAAGCTACGTTAATTTTAACTAGAGTGCCTAACCCCATTGAATTTGGGGTAGTCATCACCGATGAAACAGGTAAAATTAACCGCTTTTTAGAAAAACCCTCTTCCAGTGAAATCTTTTCGGATACCGTCAACACTGGTACTTATATTCTCGAACCAGAAGTTTTAGAATATCTACCAGATCACACCGAATGCGACTTTTCTAAAGATTTATTCCCCTTGCTGCTGGCTAAAGATGAACCCATGTACGGTTATATCGCCCAAGGTTACTGGTGCGATGTCGGTCATTTAGATGCCTATCGTGAAGCCCAGTATGATGCTTTAGAACGGAAGGTAAAACTTGATTTTGCCTACAAACAAGAAATGTCTGACTTGTGGATAGGACAAAATACTTATATTGACCCCTCCGCCCATATTGAAACCCCAGCCTTGATTGGGAACAACTGCCGCATCGGTGCTAGAGTCCAAATTGAAGCGGGAACTATCATTGGGGATAACGTCACCATTGGGGCTGATGCCAATCTCAAGCGTCCGATTGTCTGGAATGGGGCAATTATCGGTGATGAAGCCCAATTGAGTGCCTGTGTCATTTCCCGTGGAACTCGTGTAGACCGCCGCGCCCATGTCTTAGAAGCAGCTGTAGTTGGTTCTTTGTCTACGATTGGGGAAGAAGCTCAAATTAGCCCCGGTGTCAGAGTTTGGCCGAGTAAAAAAATCGAATCGGGGGCAATTTTAAACATTAACCTGATTTGGGGTAGCACTGCCCAGCGTAACTTGTTTGGGCAACGGGGTGTGCAAGGATTAGCTAATATCGACATCACCCCAGAATTCGCCGTCAAGTTGGGTGCTGCTTATGGTTCTACCTTAAAGCCAAAATCTAAAGTAGCTGTCTCCCGCGATCAACGCAACGTCTCCCGCATGGTTACAAGGTCATTAATTGCGGGTCTGATGTCAGTGGGTGTAGATGTGCAGAACCTTGATGCGACAGCCATTCCCATTGCGCGGACAGTCATACCCAACATGAAAATCACAGGAGGTATTCATGTCCGGGTACACCCCGATCGCCCAGACTATATTCTGATAGAATTCATGGATGGTAAGGGGATTAATATTTCCAAAGCCCTAGAGAAGAAAATTGAAGGGGCTTTCTTTAAAGAAGATATGCGCCGCGCCTTGGCGCATGAAATTGGTGATGTTGCTTACCCCAGTCAAGTCATTGACCTTTACTGCACAGCTTTTGAAAAACTATTACACGTTTTCACCCTCCGCAATAGTCGAGCGAAAGTGGTGATTGATTACGTGTATGCGGTGTCTGGAGCAGTTTTACCGCAAATGTTAGATAAATTTGGTGCTGATGCTGTTGTTCTCAACGCCAGTTTAAATAAAAATGCTGTAACTACCACTGACCGCGAAGCACTCCTGACGCAGTTAGGTCATGTGGTGGAAGCTTTGAAAGCTAATTTTGGTGTGCAGGTATCAGCCAACGGCGAACAGCTGATTTTAGTAGATGAGTCAGGTTTTGCAATTCGGGGTGAACTGTTAACCGCCCTGATGGTAGATATGATCCTCACCTCTAACCCCAGAGGGACGGTAGTTGTGCCGGTGCATTCATCCAGTGCAGTGGAACAGGTGGCGCGTCGTCATGATGGGCGGGTGATTCGTACCAAAGCGAACCCAACCGCATTAATGGAAGCTTGCCAGAAAAATGCCAATGTGGTGCTAGGGGGTAGCGGTGATACTGGCTTTATCTTCCCGCAGTTGCATCCCGGCTTTGATTCCATGTTCTGCATCGCCAAAATTATTGAGATGTTGACCATTCAGGAGCGATCGCTGGCTACTGTCCGAGCCGAATTACCCCGTGTCATTCACAAAAACTATACCATTCGCTGTCCTTGGTCAGCTAAGGGTGCATTGATGCGCTACTTAGTGGAAACTCACCCCGCCCAAAACCTCGAACTCATCGATGGCGTGAAAATTCGCCAACCCTTCGAGGATAGTTGGCTGTTAGTTCTACCTGATGCGAGTGAACCATTAGTGCATTTGTATGCAAACAGTAACGAACGCGATTGGGTGGATGAAATCGTCAGAGATTACCGTTCCCGCGTGCAAACCTTTGTAGAAAGACAGCAGGAATATCACCCGGCGGAAGTTTGAATATTTCCTAGTCGGGTAATTGCGATCGCCTCTAGCTTGATACGCTGGAAGCGATCGCCTGATCGTCGAAACTAGCACATCCAAAAGCTAAAGAACAATTCCCCACAGAATTAGTGTCAATTTATACTATTTTAATTTTCTTTAGTCGATATACTCATGATTAGGTTCTACCTGGGAAATGTGAAGTGGCTTTGCCACTTCTTTTTATGTGTGCAGTTACTTGAGAAAAAGTGAAAAGTGCTGACTCCAAAAAAACCACTCAGCACTCACTACTCATTACTCACTACTCATTACTCACTACTCAGCACTCAGCACTCAGCACTCAGCACTCACTACTCACCACTCAGTCATTAGTCGTAGCATCCCGCCATTTTTCTTGATTTTCTTTCATCTCCGCTTCAGGCGATCGCGCTAATAACCAAGTTTTCCATCGCAAGGGTTTTTGTCTTTCTACGTGACTAATTAACTGCATAATAGACAAATCAGCTTTGATGGGATTCTTCAAATCAAAGTTAATCGCTTGTAAAATTGCAGCATCATCTTCGATAAAGTGGTGAATAAATATATTAGTCAGCCACAGAATAAAGCGATTTAATAACCAACCCCCAAATCCCTGACGTTTCTTAGTTAAAAATATACTCTGAATCTGAGATTTACCATTATCAAGCATCCGTATTGTAAACATGATATATAAATGCAGTAAATCTGGACCTACAGTTATTGTGAATGTACTGCCATACCAATAGGAAATACTATAAATATTATTTTGATGTAAAGGACGCAGCAATTTAAACAACTTTTTATCTTTATTATTGCGGCTATGCTTAGTAAAAATAATAGCATTTTGACTAATTTCTTGTCTTTCAAAACCAACATCTAACGGTAATTTATGAATAGTAAGAAAGTGTTGAACGTCAATGAAATTAATCATGACTACATGAGGATGACAGTTCATTACTAACCGAGAACCAAGAACACTTTCACACTCATTAAACTCTAATTCTGGCACAAAAGGTATAGGTTGTCTGGGACTTTCGCCAGTCCAAATCCAAATTAATCCATATTTTTCAACGGTAGGCCAAGTTTTTAACTTTAAGGGGAGAGGTTCTTCTAAACAGGGAATTTCTACACATATTCCCTGATTGTTAAACTTCCAGTGGTGAAAAGCACAACGGATATCATTACCTTCTACTTTACCTTCTGCAAGGTCAGCACCCATATGTGGACAGTAGGCATCAACAATCACTGGTTGTCTGTCTTCACCACGATAAATTACTATTTTTCTCCCTAAAATTGTCATAGGTTTTACTTCACCTATAAGCAAGTTTTTAGAAGGTATTACCCAATACCATCCTTCAATGAAGCGTTCGGGATTATTGAAAGTTTTAGGGTTGCGAATTGGTTGAAGAGACTGAGAGTTATCATCCATTTTTAATGTTTCACTGATGAGTGAAGCGGTTGCTCTACCAATAACATGAGGATTTTTTAAAAACAGTTATTTTGAGTACGTTCACAACCCCGCTTTCTTAAAGAAAGTGGGGTTATTGATGATAAATAATTATGGAAATGGTATAAATATTTTCTAATCAAAAAGAATCCTGATTCCTTACAGAAATCGGGATTCTAAAATTTGGCGGAATATCATTTCTGCTTGATTGCTTATGAAACGCGAAGAACCCCACCCCGCCAAAGCTACACTTTGTCTCCCCTCCCCGTTTACGGGGAGGGGTTGGGAGTGGGGTTGACTGTGCGAACAGTGTCGAAAAAATTAGCTGGCGGGGTAGCCAGCAGCCGCTAAAGCATCCTTAATAGCCGTTTCTGATGCTTGTGACTCTACATTAACCAGCTTAGTCTGAGGATCTGCCTGAACGATCGCCTCAGCATCAACGGTTTTAACTGCATTAGTAATCTTGCCTGCACAAACAGAACAAGCCATGTTGGGAACTGTGAGTTGGATTGTCATAGATTTACGGAAATTCATTCAGTAGTTTGAGGTTTAATCAAATCCATGCCCTAGATAGGATTAAAGCTCAAATGGCAACATAGACAGATAGTTGATGCAACAATGATGCAAAAATTTAGTTTAACTCAATTTGCTTTTGCCTTGATTAAGGCTAAGAGTTAACTTGAAATGCCCGTGGTAGCGACTTGTGGCGGGCTGCTGTAGTCAACTATGCTAGGACGACTCCAGAAATAGCGATCGCGCCTAAATACTTGACTAATTAAACCATAACCTACAACTCTAAACATAGAGAAAGTAGGGACGAGAAATAATCCTCATCCCTACTTCCCAGTCTCAGTTACTCGCTTTGACTGCAACTTGATAAAATTTTGAATTGATTAGCGTCTTCTGCCAAAACCAGTTGAACGACGGGCTGGAGAACGACCACTACCAAAACTACTACTGCTAGGACTGCGTTTGGTGGTGCTAGATTGACCAGAGGGTCTTAAGGTGCTGCTACCAAAACCAGAACCAGAGGGGCGGTTTGTGCGTGTTGTAGAACGCACATTGGAATCACCAGATGACCGTCTAATTGTCCCTGTAGTCCTAAAGGCGGTGCGATTTCTCACTGCTGCTGGTGCTGAATTATAGCGAGTGCGGTAACTGTCAACAGCTTGGTCATAAGTTCTACCATAGCCGCCGTAGCCAGTGATTAATCCTCCTGGCTGATATACGGGAGGTACATAATATTGGGGTCTAAATAACAGGCTACCCAGTGCTTGTCCAGCCAACGCACCAGTAAATGGGGCCCAAAAGCCACTTTCTCGACGAACTACAACTGTTTCTTGCTGTCCAGTATTAGGATTGGTTTTTTTCTCGGTGACGTTGTGGACATACTCAATTTTAAAGTCTTCTGTCAAGTATAAAACTGGCTGTCCGTTGTCTACCTTCAGATAGGTTTTCTTTCCTTCTTTAATTTCATCATCAGTTAGCCTGGCCATTTGCAAATTTTCAGTTGCAAAAGTTGGGGGTGTGCTGTTGAGTAAAAATAAAGTGTACTCCCCAGAACCATCATCATAAGTGGCTTGTTGGACTGAGTATTGACCATCACTCAATTTGGTAGGTGCAGAAGTTTGGCTGACATTCCTATTTGTAGAGGTAGTTTGGTTTCCTCCTCCACAAGCGACGGTTGTCAAGCACAAACTCACGGCTAAAAAGAAAACGGTAAATTTGCGTAGTATGGACATGATCATGACATTGTTATCTTATCTTTGAGCTTAACAAGTTATTAGTGGAGTTAGAAGGTGACAGGGGATAGGTGACAGGTGACAGGAGATAGGGATGGTTACAAAGGTATCAACTCTGGATAATATTGCAAGAGCTGATCATTAGTTAGTTCATCGCCTAACCGTGCTGGGGAGAAATGTACTTGGATAGCTTTGAGTTTGCGGTTGTAATGTAAATTGATTAAGGCTTTCAACCCTTCCTTCAATGCTTGAATATTAGCTAAGTCTGTTTCTAAATCCGGTACTTCTCCTTCAAAAGCCACTGTGATCATCACTACAATGTTGCGTGTGGCGGGGATGTATACAGGCTGGTCTGAAGGAGAATTCAACTCTAAATCAGCACCGTATCTTTCCGCAGAATCGCTAAATAAATCATTGACGAAATCACCTGCTTCGCCTTCATTCCAGAAGACATCACCTTCGTTAGACGCAGAAAGCCAGTATTCATCATATCTCACTAGAGTTTCGCACAGGTCTACTAAGCCCTCTCCCATAACTTGCATATCGCCCTCGCTTGCGATCGCATCTCTAGCTATCCTGTTTAATTCTCCCAAAATTGGCGCAACATCCGACCCCGCTAAATGCAGAAATAAGCGACAGACCACATAGCGAGTCCGACCCATCATTTTGTTGAAGATATTCGACATCTATTCTTTCTCCCATAGGAATTGCAAAAAATAAGGGTATAGGGGTAAAGAGATTTCCCTCCCCTGTCCCCTGTCCCCTGTCCCCTCTTATTCGATATAGTGAAAAGTGTTGACAAAATCAATCACTATATTTAAGGCAGGTAGTGTAGGTTTAGCTGAGTTATCTAATGAATCACCTAAAAAGTTAACATGATCACCAGCACTAACAAAGCGTTTACCGAAATTCGGGTTGTGATGTACTATCACAGTCTGACCACGGGAATTAGTTAATATTGTTTGGGTGGCGACTTTAAAGAAATTAATTTTAGCTGCTAACGCCAGATTTTTTTTTCCTTGTCTAATTTTCTGTGCTTGAGCTACAGTTTGTTCTATCAGCGTGATTAATTCCTGCACCCGTTGGAGTGTTTTTAGCTCTAGGGGAGATATATCTTCTTTTACTATTGTTTCTAGCATAGTGTAAATGTTGTGTTGGGTATGGACAGCATCCCTGAAGGGAAGAATCGCCATACAAGCTGTAGGTAATAAAGCTGTGTCGCTATCAACTCGGAAGGTTAGCACTGTACGACGGCGGCTAACTTCGATACTGGGGGGGTGTTGACACAGTTTATATTCTTGAGCGATGTGATAGTAAGCACCAGCTAAAGCAAAGTGGGCTTCTGATTCTAAGGGTGCGTCAATAACAATACAAATAGTTGGGGGTGTTTCGTTGAAAAAATCTCTTGCATCTTCGGTATCGAACCTTTGAATAATGGAGCGATCGCCATCAGGACTTAGATCCACCCATTCACATATTAAACCATCAGTTTTCAAGCCAAACCGGGATGTAGAATAAAGTTTTGCCCCAGTGAGAATGGCACTGCTTAAATCCGCACCGATCCATTCTGCTTTAATTAATTTGGCTTGAGTTAAGTTGGCATGGACTAAACTGGCATTGGTGAAATTAGCATTACTTAAGTCTGCTCCTACTAAACTAGCACCGCTCAATTTTGCACCGCTTAAGTCTGCCCAACTTAGATTAGCACCATTCAAATCTGCCCAACGTAGGTTAGCACCATTCAAATCTGCACCACTGAGATTAGCATGAGCTAAATTTACCTGTTTGAGTTCAGCATCTCGCAAGTTGGCACTACTTAAGTCAGCTCGACTTAAATCAGCACCGTTCAGGTTAGCCATTTCTAAGTTAGCTCCACCTAAGGAACTACCTTTTAACATCGCTCCTGTAAGGTTGGCGTGGCGCAGGTCAGCATGGCGGAGTGTGGCTTCGCGTAAGTCAGCACCGTTGAGGTTAGCTTGAAATAAATCAGCACGGCTCAGTTCAGCGCGAATCAATTCAGCACGTACTAATGAAGCTCCTCGCAATTGAGCGCGGCTGAGATCAGCACGAATTAAATTAGCGACATTTAGACAGGAATGATTGAGGATAGCACTTGTGAGATTTACACCACTAAGTCTAGCTACATTTAATTTGGCATGGCTCAAGTTAGCTTCGCTGAGATTTGCACCACTCAAATTAGTCACACTCAAATTCGCTTGACTAAAATTTGCTCCACTGAGTTTAACTCCACTCAGGTTAGCTTCCGAAAGGTCAACACCACTAAAGTTGATTACTCCGTCCGCGTATTGTTGCAGTAATTCCTCTACATTCATCGATGCTACCCTTAAGTCAATAGTCAATGGTCATTAGTCTAAAAACACAACCACCACACCGTATTTAACTTTGCTTATGGCATCAGTCCTATATATTGTTATCCAGGTGGGCGGAAAATAATAAAAAATTAACTTGCACGATTGAAAATGAAAATTGGGATTTTAGGACTAGGATTGATTGGTGGTTCATTGGGTTATGATTTGCGATCGCAAGGTCATCATGTTTTGGGAGTTACTCGCAAGGAATCTACTTGTCAAACAGCAATAGCTTTAGGTAGCGTCGATGCAGCATCTGTCAACATGAGCCTGTTAGCATCCGCAGAGGTTGTGTTTATTTGTACGCCTATCGGACTTATTGTTCCCCAAGTTGAGCAGTTAATTAAGCATTTATCTCCGACTACGGTGATTACTGATGTCGGTTCAGTCAAAGCACCTATAGTCAAAGCGATTTCGCCTATATGGTCAAATTTTATTGGTGGTCATCCAATGGCGGGAAATACTGATAGTGGTATTGAAGCAGCCCAGAGAAATTTATTTGTTAGTAGACCCTATGTATTAACACCAGAGCCGCACACCCCACCTGATGCTGTGGTAGTTGTGGAAGAAATTGTGCGATCGCTCGGTGCTAATATTTATCATTGTCAACCAGAGCAACACGATCGCGCTGTCAGTTGGATTTCCCATTTACCTGTGATGATTAGTTGTTCTTTGATAGCCAGTTGCATGAGTGAAACTGACCCAGAAGTTTTACAATTAGCTCAAAATCTAGCTAGTTCTGGTTTTCGAGATACTAGCCGTGTCGGTGGCGGTAATCCAGAGTTAGGTGTGATGATGGCGCAATATAATCGCCAAGCTTTGTTGGTTTCATTGCAACAATATCGCCAAAATCTTGATGAATTAATTAATTTAATTGAGCAGGAAAATTGGACAACTGTAGAAGCAAAGTTACATTCAACCCACCAAGCAAGACTTGATTTTGTTGGTTAGGTATAAGAACCCCACCCCCAACCCCTCCCCGCTTGCGAGGAGGGGCTATGATGTACTTCATCTGATTTGGAAATACTATCAAAAGATAATTTTGTTAGTTAATTAAATATTATTTGCGGCAAACTTTACTAAATTATCTTTTCGCCATTGGGCATCTTTTTGACGATTTGTTCGCAACTCCAAAACCCGGATTCCTGTACTTGGCAATGGGTTTAATCTTTGCTGTAACTGCTGCCAAGAAGTAATTAACTCATGCTGTACACTATACGTAGCGCATAATTGAGCAAAATTAATATCTTGGGGAGTGCCAAAATATTCTTCAAATGGTGGGTCGAATTTGGCGATAGGTAACATTTCAAATATGCCGCCGCCATTATTGTTAATTAATATAATTGTCAGGTGTCCTACAAATTTATTTCTAATTAAAAAACCATTAGTGTCATGCAATAAAGCTAAGTCTCCTGTTAGCATCACACTACTTTGATTATGGTGGGCAATTCCTAAAGCGGTGGATAATATACCGTCAATGCCATTTGCGCCTCGGTTAAAATGCGATCGCACTCCTAAATTATTCGGTTTCCAGAAATATTCTACATCCCGCACAGGCATACTGTTGGAGATGAACAATGGTGTCCCTGGTGGTAGGGTTTGAGAAATTAACCAGGCGGCTTTACATTCAACTAATTCTTCCATTTGTGTAAAAGTTGCGTCCACATTCTCCCTAACTTTGGCTTCAGCATCACACCACATCCGCAAATACTCAGAAGAAATTGAGGAAAATTCTTCTACCTTGTCCAAAAGTTGCTCAACTCCCATTCTTAAATGCGTCGTCCTCCCATGCAGGGGGTCGAGGTTTTGGTCACTGGGGTCAATTATCCAGCGTAGGGGTTGGTAGATATCTAACCATGTACGCAGTTCTTTGCTGGTTGGCATATCGCCGATTTGAATTACCATCTCAGGTGCTAGCTGTTCGGCTAGTTGCTGATTGCGTAAAATCAGGTCATAGGTAGAAATGAGATAGGGGTTGAGTTCAGCATAATTCCTGACGGGGGAAAGTCCCTCAGCTAGCACAGGCCATTTGAGGGTTTGGGAAAGTCTAGCGATCGCTCTACAATATTCATGTGGTTGATATGGTTGGGCAACTCCAGCAATAATGATTCCTCGGTCAGATTGGGGATTGGGTATTGGGTATTGGGGATTAGGGATTGGGGTAAGATTTGTAATGCTGGCGAAGAATTTTTCTGGGTGGAAGTTGGCTAATAAATGACTCAAGTCAGCACCATCGGGAATGGGTGCTAGGGGGTCACGGAAGGGAATATTTAAATGTACTACTCCTGGTGTTGGGGTTTTGGTTCTTTGCCAACTATGAATTAGTGTTTGTCGCAGATATGCTAACATTCCCATCTCTGGTACTGGTATGGCTAACTCAGTTTGCCAGTTTGGGTAACTACCATAGAGTTTTACTTGATCTATAGTCTGTCCAGAATGACAGTCTCGCAATTCTGGCGGTCTATCGGTGGTTAATATTAATAATGGGACGCGGCTTTCTTTCGCTTCTATGACGGCTGGGTAAAAGTTCGCCCCCGCAGTCCCAGAGGTGCAAACAATCGCTACAGGACGACCGGTGGCTTTGGCGACTCCCAAGGCGAAAAAGGCGGCGGAACGTTCATCGAGAATGGAAATTGCTTCAATATCAGGTGTTTGTTGGGCAAAGGCGACTGCTAGGGGTGTGGAACGAGAACCAGGACAAATGACTACACAAGTCAATCCCAGCCGCTTGAGTGTTTCGGTGAGGATATAAGCCCAAAGTTGATTAATATTTTTATCGGCGAACCGCATCACATCGGACATAGGTATAATTCGTAATTCGTAATTCGTAATTTAGAGATTTGAAAATGGACTGTATTTATTTAACGGGAATTCGTTGCTATGGCTACACTGGGTATCTACCAGAAGAACAGGTGCTAGGACAATGGTTTGAGGTGGATGTGAGGTTATGGCTGGATTTAGCTCAAGCTGCTGAAAGTGACGCGATCGCTGATACTCTAGATTATCGTGGTGTTATTAGCTTGATTCAACATCTGGTAAAAACTTCTAAGTTTGCTTTAATTGAACGGTTGGCGGGTGCGATCGCTGATTCTATCATTCAAGAGTGCGATCAAATCACACAAGTTCAAGTTATAGTCACCAAGCCGGCTGCGCCTATTCCAGATTTTGGCGGCAAAATTAGCATTGAACTGACTAGGAATAGGTGACAGGTGATAGGTGATAGGTGACAGGTGATAGGTGAGAGGGAGATACCCCGCATTTCTCACAAATAGTAGGGGCGGGTTCACAGATATACTCGAATCATTCACGAAGATTTCGCTCAACCCGCCCCTACGGACTCTGGACTGAGGTTGCAAGAATTGGTGAGAAATCCGGGATACCCCTAATTTAAATTAGGGAATTTTAGCTCTTATTGGATTGGTGATAATTGCGAGATTTGAAAAACCCCGGTTTCTAGGAGAACCCGGGGTTTTTATTTGTTAAGAATATTTTTATTTTTGCATAGTTAATTTTAAATATAGCGTTTCCTAATCACATGAGATATATCATAGCCCCCTCCTCGCTTGCGGGGAGGGGGTTGGGGGTGGGGTTCTTGTACCTCACTAAAGCGAGAACCGCTATATGTTGTGATATATACAATTTTTTAGTATTAATTATTGCTGGTCTTACTAACACCTTGTAATTAAAAATGATTTGTTTATTTAAGTTTAAGGAGAAATCCCTTATTAAATATAAATTTAATTTACACTTGATACTTAAAATCAGAAAACTTTATTTCATAAACCTGATTTAATCACCTCTATAATAGTGAATCTTTTTACGATTTTAAAATAGCTCTTCCAAAATGATTCCATAGTTTAGTCAAGCAATTACACCGATATTTTAGAGATTGACTATCATATAATTATTCACTTTCAGATAGAGTTGACTGAACAACAATATCTGAGCCTTAGCAGATAGGTGATTTTAATATGCACCCCCGCAAAATCCTAGTTGTTGAGGATGAAAGACTCCTAGCATTCAATATTAAACATAGTTTACAAAAGTTAGGACATAATGTTCTAGAGATTACAGATTCGGCTGAAAAGGCAATTAAAAATGTAGCAGATCATCACCCTAATTTAGTATTATTTGATATCTGCTTGTCAAGAGAAATTAATGGTATACAGGTAGTAGATATTATCCAAAATAATTTTCATACACCAGTATTATATATAACCGAGTATTCGCAATATATCCAATTACATAAACATCAATTAAGTCAACCTTTCAGTTATATTTTGAAGCCTATCAGAGAAACAGACTTACATCTTTCTGTGGAAATGGCTG
Organism: Nostoc sp. UHCC 0870; assembly: GCF_022063185.1. Taxonomy (NCBI): domain Bacteria; kingdom Bacillati; phylum Cyanobacteriota; class Cyanophyceae; order Nostocales; family Nostocaceae; genus Nostoc; species Nostoc sp. UHCC 0870. Next base: position 125,311 of record NZ_CP091913.1, read on the forward strand.
TAGAGAGATATCAAAGCCACAGAAAATTACAAATAGAAAAACAAAAAATGGAGGCAATTATTAACAGCATGGGTTGTGGGGTAGTTGTCACCCTGACTGATGGTTGTATTCAAATGATGAATCCAATAGCAGAAAAACTCACAGGTTGGCAACAAAACGAAGCTGTGGGTAAGGATTTTACGGAAGTTTTGAGTTTAGTTGATCAGGATATGGACGAATTGATAAAGAATTTAGCGAAACAGTCAATCCAAGCTGGTGAAGTGGTGAATTTACCAGAAAACTGTATACTGATTGCTAAAGAAGGTCAGGAAATCCCAGTTGGAGATAATATTGCACCTATCCACGATCGCGATGGTAGTATTACTGGTGCAGTGTTGCTTCTTCAAGACATTACTCAACGCAAGCTCACGGAAATACAACTACTCCGCAATGCTATTTATGATGGACTGACAGCACTACCCAATCGAGTTTTATTTTTAGATCGCCTCAAACAAGCCGTTGAACGTAGCAAACGCCGCAGCGATTATCGTTTTGCAGTGCTGTTTCTAGATTTAGATGGTTTCAAGGGCATTAACGATCGCTTTGGTCACGGTATGGGCGATGATTTTTTAGTAGCGATCGCTAGACGCTTAGAATCCTGTGTTCGCAGTGGGGATACTGTAGGGCGATTTGGTGGCGATGAATTTGCTGTGTTGTTGGAAGATATTAAAGACATCAATGACGCTATCAACGTCGCTAAACGCATTCAAGATACCCTGGGTTTACCGCTTAATCTCAACGGTCATCAAATATATACAACAGCTAGCATTGGTATTACTTTAAATCATGGTGGCACTGAGGAAGCAGAAAGTATACTCAGGGCTGCTGATCATGCCATGTACCGTGCCAAACAGCAAGGAAAAGCTCGTTATGATGTATTTCATGAAGCTGCCAATCGTTAGTAGTGCTATACATATCAATGTGCATAATTATACGCCTGAATAGGGTGATAAGGCTAAATTTTTCGTTCCTTCAGCCAGGAGAAAGCGATCGCAGAGGTTAAACATTTCTAACTCCGTCTGCGTCCGTCGCATCAATCGCAGAAACTGACCTTCAGCATCAACACTCAGAGCAATATAGTTAAGGAACATTTTCAGGTAGCCTACCCGCGATCGCTCTAGCATAGTTGAGGCTGTGGGAGTTTGCCATAAACGATCAATATATTTGCGTACCTCTACTAAAGGGACAGGTGTAATTGGCTCAAAGCGCAAAGCCTGGCGAATTTGATTAAAAAGCCAAGGATTCCCGATCGCCCAACGTCCCACCATCACACCCGCCGCCCCCGTTTGAGCCAGCACTTCCAGGGCAGTTGTCGCCGAGTAAATATTACCATTAGCAAGCACTGGACAATCAACCCGTCTGACTGCTTCCGCAATCAAATCATATTTGACTACCCCGTGGTACATATCTTTCACCGTGCGACCATGCACACTTAGTAAATCAATGCTGTGGCGATTGACTATATCTAATATTTCATAAAAAGTATCTGTATTTTCAAAGCCTACGCGCATCTTGACAGTTAAAGGGCGATCGTTCACTGCTTGCCGTAATTCTCCCAAAATCCGATTCACTTTTTCTGGTGAGAGTAGCAATCCACCCCCAACATTTTTGCGATAGATTCTTGGTGCTGGACAGCCCATGTTTAAGTCAACTCCAGCGATATTATAGCGACAGAGTTCTTTTGCTGTTCTGACTAAATCGGGAATGCTTTCGCCAATCATTTGAGCAAAAACAGGGCGGCCGGTATCGTTTTCGGTGATTGCTGCCAGAATGCTACGATTGAGCCTTGAGGTATCATTCACACGAAAATATTCGGTGAAGAAGTAGTCAGGACTACCGTAGTGGGCAATGATTTTCATAAACCAGAGGTTTGTCACATCCTGCATGGGTGCAAGAGCGGTAAAGGGTAAGTCTTTTTGGAGCAATTGGGGGAGCGATACCTGGGACATAGAGATTACAGCGTTCAAGAAAGCATAATACCAATTCGCAATTCGCAATGGGCTAACGCCCCGCTTCGCTAACGCAATTCGCAATTGCTTAAAAATATATGATCGAAAAAACAGAAAAACAAAAAATGCTAGCAGGCGAACTATATTTAGCAGATGATCCAGAATTAGTTGCTGATCAAAAGCGGGCTAGTCGCCTCCTACAAATGTATAATGCAACCACAGTAGAACAACCACAACAACGCCAGCAAATTTTAAAAGAACTGTTTAGTAAGGTTGGAGAAAAAATCACCATAGTACCGCCATTTCATTGTGACTATGGTAGTCATATTTCCGTAGGCAATGGTGCGTACATGAATTATGGTTGTGTAATTTTAGACTGTAATCAAGTCGAAATTGGTGAAAATGTCTTGTTAGCTCCCTACGTCCAGATTTATGCGGCTTACCATCCCACAGAACCAGAAATTCGGCTGACTGGGAGAGAATTAGCAGCCCCCATTAAAATTGGTGATAATGTTTGGATTGGTGGTGGTGCAATTATTTGCCCAGGAGTCACCATTGGGGACAATACTACAATTGGTGCTGGTAGTGTAGTTGTGAAAGATATACCAGCAAAAGTTGTTGCCGTGGGTAATCCTTGCCGGATAGTGCGGTATTTACCTTAAAATTAAAACTTGTAGCCTCTAGCTAGCCAATACATCCAATCTGCGATCGCTTCTTGAGTGTCATCATCTGCGTCAATTGCTTCTATGTCAGACAGTTTGGCAGAATGTATATCATCCTCCTTACCCCCAATATAAGCAACTTCCACATACATATCTTTTAAACAATCATCCTCTGGGGCCATTCCCAAAACTTCTACTGGCTTCTCCTCAATGGTAGAAGTTTTCCGTGACTTCTTCTTCCACTTACCCATAAAGGGAAACTCCAAAGTATCATCTAGGTAATAATACCAACCCATTGCCCGATCTTCTTTATCCTCCGCATCAACAATAATTTCTTGTTCAATGCGATTTTCCCTGGTTTCGTCGCGTTCTACACTAGCCATAAAAACCCAGCCTGATCATTATACAGTTTGATATATTAATCGTTTTGGCAATGACTGTCGAGAAGCCTTAAGCATCAGTGAAGATCAATTTTGTATTTTCTGGCTTACCCAATTACGGAATGACCTAATCATGGGAATTTCACCCATGTTCAGACTTTCTGCTAAAAATCGAGGAATTTCAGTTGTTAGGGGGAGATTGGCAAAAGTTGGGGAGACATCACAAGGGACATAGACACCACCACGTAACTGATAAATTTGCATTATCGGTTCGTCATACCGCCAAACCTCTGGAACACCCAAAGCCATATAAATAGGTAGTCTTTCAATCGACGCGCTGGTGTAGTCTACCTCGATTACTAAATCTGGAGGGGGATCTTGCATCAAGTCAAGATGCCGTTTTTGCCGCATCACAGGTTCATTTTGCAGATAAAAAGCTGAATCTGGTTCTACCCCCCGCAGTAAATCTGGACGTTTGCAAGTTGTTGAACCAATGCTTTTGATATTGAGGTTGAGTACCTCCGCTAAAACAAAAACTAGATGTTCTAATAATCTATTGTTATGCTCATGGGGCATTAAAGGAGTCATAATTTCCAGCGTTCCCTGATCATAAGCCAGCCGCGCAGCACGATGATCTCCCATTTCTGCCAGTATAGTTTCAAAGGTCTGCCAGCTAATATTGGGCAGCATAACCCGTTGGGAATTGCTGGGTACTGTAGTCACCATAGGACTTAACCTCAGTTTTTCTACCAAGATATCAACAAATTGCCTGGAGGTTAGCAAGACAATCTACAGTTTAGTTTATACTACTTATAGTATGACTAGAGGTAGCATATGGCTAAAATCTCTATCTCATTGCCAGATGAATTATTAACTTACATTGACGGAAAAGTTAAAAATCGCAGTGCTTTGATTGAAACTCTTTTAAAGCAATGGCAGCAGCAAAAAGAAGATGAAGCATTGGCAATTGCTTGTTCTGTAGTCGATGAATTGGCATTAGGGTGGGAAAGCGTAGATACCTGAACTTGTAGAGACGCGATTTATTACCCCTGTCACCTGTCACCTGTCACCTTTCATATACTGAAGCGATCGCCTAAACTCTATACTAATTTTTATGAGTATTATCGTCTTCGGCAGCATCAATATAGACTTAGTAGTAACAGCTCCTCGATTGCCTGTTGCTGGTGAAACATTAACCGGAGAAGAATTTTTTAAAATTCCTGGCGGTAAAGGTGCAAACCAAGCAGTAGCACTGGCGCGGCTGGGAATTCCTACCCACATGGTAGGACGTGTAGGCGCAAACAGTTTTGGTGCAGAACTAGTTCAACATTTGCAAGATACTGGTGTAAAAACTCAAAATATCTTCGCCGATGAAAACGTCAGTTCAGGAGTAGCAATCATCACTGTAGATCATCACGGTGAAAATCACATCATTGTCATTCCTGGTGCTAATGGACACGTCAATCAAGAAGATGTAGGGCGATTATCCCAGCTATTACCAACAGCTAAAGCACTACTTTTACAACTAGAAATTCCGATTACTGCGGTGGTAGCAGCCGCCAAAGCCGCACACAATGCCAATATTCCAGTAATTTTAGATCCTGCCCCAGCACAATCTGATTTACCAGCAGAACTTTATCCCTTGGTAGATATTATTACACCCAATGAAGTAGAAGCCGGACAATTAGTGGGTTTTCCTGTAGATGGTGAGGAAGCAGCCGCCAAAGCTGCCGAGGTGTTATTGCAAAGGGGAGTGAAAAGTGCGATCGTTAAATTAGGCGCGAAAGGTTCTATCTGCGCCACCCCTGAAGAAACTTTTTTTGTTCCAGCATTCCCAGTTGACGCAGTTGATACCGTAGCGGCTGGTGATGCCTTTAATGGCGGTTTAGCCGCCGCACTTTATCACGGACTTTCTTTACGTCAGGCTGTTGTCTGGGGTACAGCAGCAGGTGCTTTAGCCGCTACAACATTAGGCGCACAAACTTCTTTACCTGATAAGTTTACATTTGATGCCTTTTTGAAGGAACGGGGAGTAACTAATAACTGATGATACCTAATGCCTAATTCCCAATATCCTCATTCCATAACTCAGGGTTTTTAGTAATAAAATCACTCATCATCTGTTCGCATTCATTCAGATTTAGATCAATTACTTCTACCCCGTGGGACACCATAAACTCTTTCGCACCGGGAAAAGTTCTGGATTCTCCAGCAATCACTTTTTTTATCCCAAACTGCACGACAGCCCCAGCGCATAAATAACACGGCATTAGGGTTGAATATAATGTTGTACCTCTGTAAGTGCCAATTCTACCGGCATTGCGGAGACAATCGATTTCGGCATGGGTAACAGGATCACCATCTTGCACACGTTTATTGTGTCCCCTACCGAGAATCTTACCGTCTTTGACAAGAACAGAACCAATCGGAATTCCCCCTTCTTGTCTGCCTTGTTTTGCTTCTTGAATCGCAGCTTGCATAAATTCATCCATACTTTCTTGTCTCCTAATATGAACAAACAACTGGTATTAATGGATCATGATGGCGGTGTAGACGATTATCTAGCGACTATGCTGCTGTTGACAATGGATCATATTGAACTTCTAGGCGTTGTAGTCACACCTGCTGATTGTTATGTGCAGCCAGCCGTTAGTGCTACACGTAAAATTATTGATTTGATGGGATTCTCTCACATACCAGTTGCAGAAAGCACAGTTCGCGGAATTAATCCTTTTCCTCGCTTATATCGCCGTGATTCGTTTATTGTTGACCATCTGCCCATTCTCAACCAAAACGAAACTATCAAAACGCCTTTGGTTGCAGAAACAGGTCAAGATTTTATGGTGCAAGTCTTGCGTGAAGCATCAGAACCAGTAACTCTCATGGTGACTGGGCCTCTGACAACGGTAGCTGTAGCTTTAGATCAAGCACCAGATATTGCAGCCAAAATCAAGAAAATTGTCTGGATGGGGGGTGCTTTGAATGTTCCTGGTAATGTCGAAAAAAGCCTAGAATCTGGACAAGATGGTTCTGCTGAATGGAATGTTTATTGGGATGCAATTTCTGCGGCGCGGGTATGGGAAACCCAAATTGAAATTATTATGTGTCCTTTGGATTTAACCAACAATGTGCCGATGACATCAGATTTAGTCCAGAAAATGGGGAGACAACGCCACTACCCTATTTCTGATTTAGCAGGACAATGTTATGCCTTAGTCATACCCCAAGATTATTATTTCTGGGATGTGTTAGCAACCGCTTATTTAGGACACCCAGAATTTTATCAATTGCGTGAGTGGGAAACGGAAATTATTACCACTGGTATTAGTCAGGGGCGTACTAGAGTTGTCCCTGGTGGGCGAAAGATTTTAGCGATGGATGAAGTAGATAAAGATGCTTTTTACGCCTACATTTTGCACCAGTGGGCAAGGTAACTTTTGACCTTTAACTTGACGGATGTACTCACCACTCTCCCCTAAATATTGCTTTTAATACAAACTTTATTTGTGAAGTACCTCAGAAAAGCTAAACTAATCAGATAAAAACGTTACCTGCCGAAGCCATGAGCCTCTGCATAAACCCCCGATGCACCAATCCACAGAATCCTGACAATCTCCTATTTTGTCAAGCTTGTGGTTCAGAGTTACTCTTAGAAGGATGTTATCGAGTAGTAAGTGTTCTAGGCTGGGGTGGCTTTGGTAAAACTTTTGTTGTCCATGACGCACGCACTCAAACAACTAAAGTCCTCAAGATTTTAACTAATCATCATCCAAAAGCGATCGAGTTATTTCAAAGGGAAGCAGAGGTCTTAACTCACCTCAATCATCCTGGTATCCCTAGGGTCGAAGCCAATGGTTACTTTATCTATTTTCCTAGGAATAGCCAAGAGCCATTACACTGCCTAGTAATGGAAAAAATCGAAGGATTAGATTTAGGCGCGTATTTAACCCAAAGAGAATATCGACCCATTGACCAAAAATTAGCCCTTCAATGGCTGAAAGAAGCAGTCATAATTCTTCAGCAAGTTCACCAACAGGGTCTATTTCACCGGGATATTAAACCATCTAACATTATGCTACGGGCAGATGGTCGTTTAGCATTAATTGACTTTGGTACAGCTAGGTCAATTACCCAAACCTACATTGCCAAGCAATCTATTGGACAAGTTACAGGCGTAATTTCCGCAGGTTATACACCATCAGAGCAAATTAATGGTCAGGCTGTGCAACAATCGGATTTTTTTGCTTTAGGTCGGACTTTTGTTTATTTGCTGACTGGAAAAGAACCAACTAACTCACTAATTTATGATGGTTACAGTGATGAATTGCGCTGGCGTGACCACACAAATATATTACCGCAGTTTGCAGATTTACTAGACCAAATGATGGCGCGTTTACCTAATCAACGCCCTCAAAATACTCAGCTAATTTTGCAAAAATTGGCAGAAATTGACAAAGTTTTACACCCACCTGTGATTACTGACCCGCCAAAAATTCCCAGGCGGCGTTTAGTAAAGGTGTTTGGTTTTGGTGGAATCGGATTACTGGGGTCAGCACTTTTATATACAGTTCTTCCTAAAAATAAATCAACTATTACTGTTTCTAAATTAGCAGGTAGTGACTATACAACTATTGCTGAAGCCATTGAAAATGCCCAAGCAAACACACGTATTGTTGTACAGCCTGGGTTATATTTAGAAGGTTTGGTGATTAACAAACCACTAGAAATTATGGGTGAAGGTTCTACCGCAGATATTGTGATTGAAAGTCAAAATTCAGATTGCATTCTGATGAAATCTGACTATGCTAAGGTTAGTGGTTTGACGCTGCGCTGTACGGCTGGTAAGAATAACAAAAAATTCTATGCTGTGGATATTCCTCAAGGACAATTAGTTTTAGAAAATTGCAATATTACCTCTGATTCTTTGGCTTGTGTAGCTATTCATAATCCCACGGCTAACCCTATTATCCGTCAATGCGAAATCCATGACAGTAAAGCTAGTGGTGTATTTGTTTATGATAATGGTCAAGGAACTATAGAAGACTGTTATTTTTTTAATTCTGCTTTATCAGGTGTCACCATCCAAGAAGGTGGAAACCCCACAGTTCAAGGTTGCAGAATCCGCGATGGTGGTATTCTCATCGATAAAAATGGTAAAGGAAATATCAGCAATTGCGAAATTTTCAATACAACATTAGGTGCAGGTATAGAAATACGTAAAAATGGCAATCCTTTAATCGAAAAATCGGAAATTCGGGATGGTAGAGGTGGTGGTATTTTAGTAGATAATAATGGGCTAGGAACGATTAAAGAATGCAATATATTTAATAATACTTTATCTGGTATAGAAATTAGAAATGGTAGCAATGTTGTAATTAGAGATTGCAAAATTAATCGGAATCAAGAATATGCTATATATATCCATAACCAAGCTATAGGTACAGTTGAAAACTCTGATTTAACAGGTAATGTGCGAGGGGTGTTTGAAATTGATGATACTTCTCAAGCACAACGGAGTGATAATCAGGAATAATTTTAATTCGTAATTCTTAGTTATAATTACTATTGCCTTTCTATAGCGGTTCTCGCTTTAGTGAGGTACAAGAACCCCACCCCCAACCCTCTAAGAGCAAGCAATGAGGGGGCTATGATATAGCTCATGTGATTAGGAAAAGCCATAACAGTAGTATTTTTATGAACGATATTCCCCAAATCGGACAACCAGCACCTGATTTTTCTAGCCCAGACCACAATGGCGATATTGTCAGTCTTAATGATTTAAACTCTCAATGGGTTGTGATTTATTTTTACCCTAAAGATGATACTCCTGGATGCACAACAGAAGCAACAGATTTTACAGCATTGCATCAGAAATTTAGTGAATTAGGAGCAAAAATTTTAGGGGTAAGTCCAGATTTAGGTAAAGTCCATTGCAAATTTATTGATAAACATAACTTGTCTATTACATTATTAAGTGACCCAGAACATCAATTGATTGAAGCTTATGGTGCTTGGCGTTTAAAGAAGTTTATGGGCAAAGAATATATGGGTGTAGCACGTTCCACTTTTTTAATTTCACCTGATCAAATTATTGCCTATGCTTGGCCAAATGTTAAGGTCAAAGGTCATGCCCAAACAGTGTTAAATAAATTGCAGGAATTAGCGGCTAATTAAACTAACTATGTATAATCGTCCTATATATCTTGATTGTCATGCTACCACCCCTGTAGATGAACGGGTATTAGCAGCGATGCTACCCTACTTTACAGAAAAATTTGGTAATCCAGCTAGTATTAGTCACATTTACGGCTGGGAAACAGAAGCTGCTGTTAAACAAGCGCGGGAAATATTAGCCGCAGCAATTAACGCTACACCAGAAGAAATTGTGTTTACTAGCGGTGCAACGGAAGCCAATAATTTAGCAATTAAAGGTGTTGCTGAAGCTTATTTTCAAAAAGGTCAACATATTATTACTGTAGTAACTGAACATAATGCAGTGCTTGACCCTTGTGAATATTTAAAAACCCTTGGGTTTGATATTACTATCTTGCCAGTTCAAGCCAATGGATTAATAGATTTAACAGAATTGGAAAAGGCGTTGCGTCCTGAAACAATTTTAGTATCGGTGATGGCGGCTAATAATGAAATTGGGGTGTTGCAACCAATAGCTGAAATTGGGAAAATATGTCACGAACGTCAGATTATTTTCCATACAGATGCAGCCCAAGCTATTGGTAAAATTCCCCTAGATGTGCAAGCAATGCACATAGATTTAATGTCTCTGACAGCCCATAAAGTTTACGGGCCAAAGGGGATTGGTGCATTGTATGTCCGTAGACGCAACCCCAGAGTCCAACTTGCACCCCAGCAGCATGGGGGAGGACATGAACGGGGAATGCGTTCTGGGACTTTGTACACACCGCAAATTGTTGGTTTTGGCAAAGCGGTAGAAATTGCTTTAGCAGAACAAGAGACAGAAAACCAACGCCTCACCCAGTTAAGACAAAGTTTGTGGAATCAGCTTTTGGAGTTGGAAGGGATTTATCTTAACGGACATCCCACCCAGCGATTAGCCGGAAACTTGAATATTAGCATTGAGGGAGTCGATGGTGCTGCACTGTCGTTGGGGTTACAGCCTGTCATGGCCGTATCTTCTGGTTCAGCTTGTACATCTACAAAAACTACACCTTCCCACGTCCTCACCGCCTTGGGACATTCAGAAAAATTAGCTTATGCCTCAGTTCGCTTTGGGATAGGTAGGTTTAATACGCCAACAGAAATTGATATAGTAGCGAAACACGCGATCGCTACCATTCAAAGTTTACGTCATTGACTTAATAAGGATCAGAATCAAACCTACCCCGCTTCACACTCCTGAAATAATAGCCCCTACTGGGCGGGTTATTCAGGTCAAAGGTGTCACCATTAGAAACACGCCAAATTTTGTAGTCGTAATATGTCAATGGTGTTCGGGGTTTGCATATCTCTGGTGGATGATCTCCTAAAACAAAATACGCTGCATTCCTCCCCATTACTTTCGCTTTACCATATTTATCTACAACTACTGATGTCTCCTCACTCACAGCGATACCTAACGCACTACTAGAAACACCGTCTTGAATTTGTCGTGCAATAAACGCCATAATGCGCCCCATGCGTTTACGACTATTGAAGTGAGTATCAATGATAGTTCCCTGCAAATGATGCCATCGGAAAAAGTTGTAGGTAAAGGTAATATTCTCGTAAGGATCTTCTAGGGCATCCTTAGTTTCAATTGGGTCTTCACAAGCACAAGCATCATAGATGAAATCACTTAAAATCATTGACCCGGCACTAGTGCCACCAATCCCACCACCTCTTTGATAAACTGACTGGACAGCAGCTTCTAGTTGGGTATTTTTCCAACTACGGATGTATTGGCATTGATCACCGCCAGCAAAGAAAATTACTCCAGCATTTCTGATTTTTTGGACAATTTCACCTCTGTTTGCGTCTTGTCGATTGCTAACTATCAGCGTGTCCACAGAGTTCACGCCTTTCATTTCAGAAATTAGGCGATTGTAGTCATGACTACCATAGGTGCGGATAACAACAACATTAATTTTCTGGACAGAGTTAGCACCGCCTCTGACTTGGTTAATCATCCACTGGATAGCTGCTTCTACATCAGGCCCACCGCCACCCAAGTTAAATACAGGGCCAGCTAATGGGGGCAGAATCTCAGCAGTATTGCTATCAAAATCGAATCTTAGGTATGCTGTAAGACGGGTTATCACCCTCAACAACATAGTTCCTACGGTTTTCAAGAACCTTGCTATACTTGGGAATGCCCTTGTCATACTAAACCTTCTAGAGCAAACTGCAACTATTGCTTAATTTCGCACTCCCAAGGGCAAAATTCCCACCGTACAAGGCTGGTGTTGTTTTTTAGCTCAAAATAGTCCAAAATAAACATTGATGCTTTGGCTGAGGCTGCGTTTTGTTACCAATCAATTTGCGATCGCTCCTCTACTACTCGGTTATAAACAGCATCAGTTTGTTTAGCTAATTTCGGCCAGCTAAAGCGGCGTTCTAAATCTTCATAAGCATTATCGACTAACCATTGGCTATAACCGGGATTTCGCAACACTTCCAAAATTCCCCAGGCCAGAGAATCGGAATCATTTACCCAGGTAACAACTCCAGTTTTGGTATGTTGTACTACCTCTGGTAAGCCGCCTGTATCTGATACTACTACAGGAACTCGTGAAGCAAAACTTTCTAAAGCGACAATCCCAAAGGGTTCATAAAGGCTGGGAAAAACAGCACAATCAGCTACAGTTTGGAATTTATCTAAATATTCATCGGAAAGAAAACCAGTAAAATAGCATTTGTCCCAAATACCCAAGTCCCAAGCTTGGCGTTTGAGATTGTCGGTGTTACCTCCCCCAACAATCACAAACTTGACATAACCCCCCATTTCCCACAACACCTTGGGGGCTGCATTGATTAAAACTGATACGCCTTTTTCATAGGTCATGCGTCCTACGTAGTAGACAATTTTTTCATGGTCTTCAGCAAATTGACGGCGAAAATCTTGGGCGTGAAAATCTTCGTGATGTTTTTTCTTTTCAGGTCGGATACCGTTATAAATCACATCGATTTTATCCAGAGGACTTTCCAAGGCTCGCGCTACCTCGTGGCGCATATAATCGGTACAGACGATAATTCGCCAAGCATTGAAAGCCAGTAAGTTCTCTTTGCTGTGAATATAGTTTTGAATATCGTTATGAATGCCGTTGTAACGCCCGTACTCAGTGGCGTGAATGGTAGCAATCAGGGGAATTTTAAAGGTATGCTTGAGAGCGATCGCTGCATCCCCAACTAGCCAATCATGGGCATGGATTAAATCAAAGTTACCTTCCTCTAGAATTAACTTCCCACCATGATGTCCCATGCTTTGATTGAGGTTGACCACCCAGTGAAAAAAGTCATTACTATGGGAAACTGGGACTCGATGTACATGAATACCCTCTACCACCTCATACATCGAAGCATGACCAACATCTACTGTAATTAAGTGGATTTCATGGCCTAGTTTGACGAGTTCGGGGTACAACTCAGCCACATGACGCGCAATACCGCCAACTATCCTCGGTGGAAACTCCCAACTTAGTACCAGTATCTTCATGAACTAGACTCCCCAATGCTTTATAAAGATTTAAAAGTATGAGAGTGGTAACTATAGTAAGTAAATTTACTAAAATTTTCTGATTTTTTCTCAGTTATGTGGATAAAGCCGATCAAAAATTATCAATCTTGATGAAACTTCTTAGATTAGCTGATCCGCGCTCAAGTGAAATAAAGTATCTCACCCCTCACTATAGGTAAAAGGAGACAGGGAACAGAATATTTCCTGTTTCCTATCTCCTGTTCTCTATCAGGATTAAACCCCTATCAAAAACCAAACTGTCACCTGTAACCTGTCACCTGTCACCTTCTTCAAGTTTGATCTAAACGCAGCACAGCCATAAAAGCTTCCTGGGGTACATCGACTGTTCCCACAGATTTCATCCGTTTTTTACCTTTAGCCTGTTTCTGGAGGAGTTTTTTCTTCCGGCTAATGTCACCGCCGTAGCATTTGGCGAGTACATCTTTCCGTAAGGCGGGGATGTGTTCACTGGCAATTACTTTACTACCAATGGATGCTTGAATGGGTACTTTGAATTGGTGACGGGGAATTAGTTCTTTAAGTTTTTCCGCCATTGACCGTCCCATGTTATAGGCTTTGTCGCGGTGGACAATCATCGCCAAGGAGTCCACAGGATCACCGTTAATCATGATATCCAACTTCACCAAGGGATTTTCGCGGTAGCCAATCACATGATATTCCATGCTGGCATAACCACGCGATCGCGATTTCATTTGGTCAAAAAAGTCGGTGACGACTTCCGCCAAAGGTAACTCATAAGTCAAGGTGGTGCGTCCTTGGGTGAGGTATTTCATATCTTTGAATACACCCCGCCGATTTTGGGACAACTCCATCAAAGTACCAACGTAGATTTCTGGTGTAATCATTTCTACTTTGACGTAGGGTTCTTCGATGCGTTCGCGATCGTTGGGCGCAGGTAAATGGCTAGGATTATCAATGTACAGTTCTTCACCCTTAATAGTTATCACCTTATAAACCACAGAGGGGGCTGTAATAATTAAATCCAGGTTGTACTCTCGCTCTAGGCGTTCTTGAACGATTTCCATGTGTAGTAAACCCAAGAACCCACACCGGAAACCAAACCCCATCGCGCTGGAGGTTTCTGGTTCGTACTTTAACGCCGCATCGTTTAGCCGCAGCTTTTCTAAAGCCTCCCGCAAGTCTTCAAATTGGTCAGCATCAATGGGGAACATCCCACAAAATACCATTGGGTTAGCTTCTGCGTAACCCGGTAACGCTTCTAGAGCTTTGGCATTAGCTAGGGTAATGGTATCACCCACCCGTGCATCAGCTACAGCTTTAATGGCGGCGGCGAAGTAACCCACTTCTCCGGCGTGGAGTTCATCGACTTGCTTCTGGGTGGGGGAGAGAACACCTAACTCATCGATTTCGTATTCTTTTTCTGAAGCCATGAGATAGACGCGATCGCCTTTTTTCACTCTCCCATCCATCACCCGGAAGTATACTATGACACCCCGATAGGCATCATAGTAGCTATCAAATATTAACGCCCGTAAGCGTTCATTTACGGTATCTGGTGGGGGTGGCACACGTTCTACAATGGTTTCCAGAATTTCATCAATCCCAATTCCCTCTTTCGCTGAGGCTAAAATTGCCCCACTGCAATCTAGACCGATAATTTCCTCAATCTCACCGATTACCCGATCTGGTTCTGCTCCGGGTAAGTCGATTTTATTGAGAACGGGGATAATTTCTAGATTGCTTTCGAGAGCTAAATAGACATTAGCGAGGGTTTGCGCCTCTACACCTTGGGACGCATCTACTACCAACAAAGCCCCCTCACACGCCACCAAACTGCGCGACACCTCATAAGAAAAATCCACATGGCCGGGAGTATCAATTAAGTTCAGCACATAATGCTGACCATCTTTGGCTTGATAGTTCATCCGGGCAGCTTGCAGCTTAATTGTAATGCCGCGCTCCCGTTCCAGATCCATGTTGTCGAGAAACTGTTCCTTCATTTGCCGATTTTCAACTGTGCCAGTGGCTTGCAGAAGGCGATCGGCAAGGGTGGATTTCCCGTGGTCAATGTGGGCAATAATACAGAAATTGCGAATGCGAGCTGCGGGAACGTCAGTCATATACTAATTTTTGCTGAAGCAGCAACCAAGGTTAAAAAGTTATTTACTTCATGTATTTTAATGCTTTCTTTGCCAAGACGCTGCTAGTTATATAGTCAATAGTCCTTGGGTATTGGGCATTGGAATCATAATCTACCTCGTCGCCCCCTAGTAGGTCATCAAATGTGAATTGAGGGATAAGCTTTTTTGTCGTCAGGACTAAAGTCCTTACTACGAACCGTCAAAACTAACTTGATAAACCACGGGAAGTTATTTAATTTTGACTTTTGACTTGATTTTTCCCCAGATCCCATTTTTAAAGATTCCCGACAGACTTTTTAAGAATCTCTATAAAGTCCATTTTTCACTGCTAGTATTCATCAACCTGAAGCGTACAATAAATATATGTAAGTACATAGTGTAGAGATGATGGTCAATTGCTGCCTGTAATTGCCCTGATATTCTAAGTTACTGACAAAACTTCAGCCGATTGTCTGAAAGCCGCTATGAAAATGGCCACTTGCTACCTGATGCTGTTAGTTTGATCAAATTTCGGGGAACTATGTAACTATAAACTTTTAATATTTTGTCAGTAAACAACCCGAACAGTGAATACAACTGCTTTACAAAGCTGGTGAAAAGACCGTTCCTGAGTATATAAACCTATGAATATGAAAGAAAGAGCTACCGATGCGGAGTCTATATCAGCCGATAAGGTAGAAATCGCTGTCCGCCTAGACTCGGATTTACTGGAGCAAATTCAGCATCTCACTGATGATCCGAGCAAGGTGATTGAAGTAGCGATACGCCAATGGTTACGGGGTGAGATTCTCAGAGATGATGAACTAACACGCACCCCCCATCGTATCCCTGTTCCACCCAGGGGAGAATGGAATGATTAACATTTCATAAATAGGCTGTAAAGAATCAAGCCGAAAATTGTAAAGTTGGTCAATCTAGATTCCAGAACAGCTAAAATACGCAATACTCAGTGTGTAAAAGCTGTAAATTTTTATGCCAAGCTTTGCCAAGTTTAAGTAAAACTGTTTTGAGTTGCCATTTATCTATCCAACTCGATGTAATGATTATTACTGCCAACTCCGAATTGCCAAACATATTTCCCCAAAATCTGGAATCTACTAACCCTAAAGCTGATGGCTTACTACCAACCCTCGGTGCTGAGTTGGTATATACGCAGGATAGGACAGGGCGTTATCTGTCTTTTTATTGGCAAAAAACTGATATTTTGGGTTTTAGTCCCGAAAGCATAGTCAATGAATGTCATGGTGAGGAAGTCTTTATCCCCGTAGATCAAGCTGCCTATTTGGAAAGAGTGCATCGTATTTTAACTAGTTTAGTACCCGAAAGGTGTCAATGTTGGTTTAAGTGCGATCGCAATTTATTTGAGTTGGAGTTGGCAATTTGTCCAATGATTCCGCCTCTGGGAACTAATGCGACTACAGTTTTGGTAACGGGTAGGTTATTACAAGTTAAAGTCAATACCCAGGAAGTAAATGTAGCAATTAATTCGTCAGAACAGATAGACATCAACTCGCGATCGCAAAAACATCAAAAACTAGTCAATAAAATTACCAGAAATATCCGTCGGACATTAGATTTAGATGTAATCTGGCAACAAACAGTTGATAGTTTAGGCAAAGCATTGCAGCTAGAACGGTGTATTATCTGCCCTTATCAGCCCTCTAGCTCCAAAGTGCGGGTAATAGCAGAGTATCATCAACCAGAACGCCCTTCTATGCTGGGTTTAGAAATAGATGTTAATACTGAACCAGCCTTTGCTCAAGCCTTGACAACCTTAGAACCTGTGATCATGGAAGTTCCAGGGTATAATCTTTGCCCACAACAAAAAATTTTAGTAGTGGCTACCTGCTATCAAGACCAAGCCAATGCTTTAATTGCCATTAATCTGCCAGATGAATGTTACCCATTAACAGATGGGGAATTAGAACTAGCTACAGAAGTGGCAGATCAGTTAGGAACTGCGATCGCTCATGCTACCTTATACAAAGAACTAGAAGCAGCCAGACAAAAAGCCGAAGAAGCCTCCCGTCTCAAGAGTGAGTTTCTCGCTAACGTCTCCCATGAAATTCGTACCCCTCTCAACGGTATGATTGGTTTCTTAAAGCTGATTTTAGAAGGTATGGCAGACGATGTTGAAGAAAGAAATCAGTTTTTAGATGAAGCGCACCAACTATCTTTACATCTGCTGAATATTATTAACGACATTTTAGATATAGCCAAAATCGAAGCCGGAAAAATGGAGCTAGTTTGCGCTCCTGTTAAGCTAGATGAGCTATTTGCTGATGTTGAAAACTTCATGTGTCCCCAAGCAGCAGTAAAAAACCTCAGCTTCAGGATGCAATTACCTCCCACTTCAGATGACATAATAGTTCAAGGCAATTACCAGAGGTTGTTGCAAGTTATGCTGAATTTAACAGGTAATGCCATCAAATTCACCCACGAAGGCGGTATTACCGTTAGTGCCGATATTGTAGTTCACAAAGGGAAATTTCCAGAACAGCAATTTCCTGGGATGGTGAGAGTTAGGGTAGCAGACACAGGTATTGGTGTTTCCCTAGACCAACAAGACAAACTCTTTCAACTATTCTCACAGGTAGATGGTTCGCGTACTCGCCAATACGGTGGGACAGGTTTGGGACTGGCAATATCTCAGAAGCTAGTAGAGACTATGGGTGGGGAAGTACATTTTTACAGTCTCGGTGAAGGACTTGGTTCTACTGTCACCTTCACAGTTCCTCTATATCAACAACCAGTTATGCTGTCTTCAACTGACAATGAATCAGATTGTATTTGATCAGTTTCCTGGTTGCTCTAGCACAATCACATCTACTAGAGGTGTGAAGTTAAAGTTTTCCTGGCGTAAATGTTGATGAATAGCTTGGGTAAGACGAGAACGAATAGCCGCAGCAGATTCGGTAACTCCTTGTCTACGCTGCACATAGACAACGCAAAGTAATGTATTTTGACTTTCTATATTGGGACGAGTGAAGCGAACATTAGACTCAACTAATTGGGCTAAATTCGTCTGTTTAACTACTTTTTGCAGTTCAGAATTAGCTCTTTGGGCAATGGTGGAGCGTTCTAAACTAGGAGAATTCATAAACTGCCAGGAAAGAAGGATAGAAAGCGCAATGATAGTGATAATTAAGGCAGTAAGAAATATATTTTTGTTGCCGCGTTGGTAGCGGCTTCCTTGAGTAGACAACCCAAACTTTCTAAATAAAAGAGAAGCTGATAAATTAATCCCGCAGAGTTGCAGAAATAACAAAAATATCCCATCAGTCACCATGTCCCAGCGACCAATTGCACTAGCCATACCTACTATTCCTGTTGGTGGGGCGAGGGAAGCAGCAACTAACATACCTGTTGCAGCCCCTGAGACTAAGCTATTTTGCTCTGACTGTACCAAGTTCAAAGCTCCTGCTGCACCAGCTGCTAGTGGTAGAAATACAGCTACTGCTGAAAGCTGACTACGTTCAATCATTAGACTAGTAGCAATTTCCTGTTGCAGAATTAGGCTGAGTAACCAGGTAGTCACAATCGTCACGCTTAAAGCTGAAAAATAACGCACAAGACTACGCCAGAGTAATTGCCAATCACCTCGTGCGGTAGCAATGGCTGTATTCATGGCGGGGCCAGCAAAGGGGGCAATCAGCATGGCTGCTACCAGCAAAAAAACTGTATTCGTATACAAGCCAATCCAAACTACTATCCCAGCTAATACTGCATAACCAAGAAAACCCTGCCAAGAGCCGACACTTTGTAACCCTGCTAGAAAGACTTCTATGGAGCTACGTTCTTCCACATCTTTGACTTGTTCCGGTGCTTCTGATGCAGGTGGACGCAAAGGCATTACTCCAGAGGGAAGAAGAGTAATATGAACGTTAGGGAGTTCTTCCAACTTAGCAAATAGCTGATCTACTCGGCGATTGGAAACATGAACAATCACCACATCGATGGGTTCGTCACCGTTGTTAGCTGCAAATTGTGCGAGGTTCTGCCCTTCCAGAGATTTAGCAATATCGAGAACATCTCCACCAAACCCCTGTGGAACTTGGATGATTAGTTGTCGCATATATCCTCCTGAGTGTAAAGTTCTCACAGTGTCAGTGCGATCGCTCTCTAGCTAGAGAAGTATTTTTTAGTCAACTACTTTGTAATTACTCCTCAAGATAAACACTTTTGTCTTAAAAATCCTTCTTTGAGAAGCTTTGTTGTTAACCAAGGCACACTAATATTTAAATATTCAATTCTGCAAAATTACTTAGCTGATCGCATAATGGGGAGAAAAATGTGCGCTTTGGGCAATGGATTGGTTTATTTATAGTTGCTATATCTTTTTATATTCTTTGGCAAATTCGCCAAATACTTTTGATAGTATTTGCCTCTATAGTTTTAGCAACTATTTTGAATAGGTTTTTGATTTTATTACAGAGATTTCGTATCAAGCGCAGTATTGCTATTCTCATAACTCTTAGTATTTTATTATTAATAATATTCAGCTTCTTTTTTATAATTGTCCCGCAGCTTATCGAGCAATTACAACAACTGGGTACAATCATCCCGATAGCATTAGATCGGCTCAGATTGTGGAATGATTGGTTTTTAAAGGTACTTCCCGATGATGTGTTAGATAATATCCGTAATTTTAGATATCTAACGCAAGATTTCCAAACTTGGTTAAATCGATTATTGAATAATTTTTTATTTTTAGTTACTCGTTCACTTAATATAGCTTTAGGATTACTACTTTTTTTAGCATTAACTATCATGCTAATGGCAGACCCTCAGAAATATCGTAGAGGTTTTATTTTATTATTTCCAGCCTTTTATCGTCAGCGCATGAATGTAATTTTAAATAAATGTGCAGTTTCTTTAAATGGTTGGATTAGAGGCACACTTTTAACTATGTTATTAATTAGCATTTTGAGCTATATTGGACTATCAATTTTGGGTGTGCCATTACCATTAGTTAATGCTATTTTAGCTGGATTTTTAGAGTTTATACCCAATGTTGGACCTACATTAAGTGTGATTCCCCCTGCTTTGTTGGCTGTAGTTGATGCACCGTGGAAAGCAGTTGCAGTAGTAGTTTTATATTTTATAATTCAGCAAGTTGAAAGCCTGATTATATTGCCTTGGGTGATGAAAACTCAGGTATCACTCCTACCAGCAGTTACTTTGCTGTCTGTAGTAATTTTTGGGGCATTTTTTGGCTTTTTGGGTGTCTTTTTAGCTGTGCCTTTAGTGATTGTTTTACAAATTTTGATCCAGGAAATTTTAGTGAAAGATATATTAAATAACTGGAACATTGATAGAGACTAGCACCGCTACGCGGATGTCAAAAGTCAAGTCACTTCTCTACGTTCGCGGAAGCGTGTCGTAGACAGACGCTACGCGTAGCTTGCTTCCACAAAGTGGTACGCTCCAATTCAAAATTCAAAATTAATATCACACTCAATATTGGTAAATTTCATGCCAAAGTGCGAATTAATAAAGCGCGATAATGCCGAATGATACGATAAGAGCAGCATGAAAGCGTGAATACAAAACTCCTCATTTCTCCTCAAGAACTCACCTCTCTGTTAGCAGTAAAATCTCCACGAACTGTCATTATTGATACGCGTACACCAGAAGAGTATGCTATTGCTCATATTCCTCAATCTATAAATATTCGAGATTTTTTTACTTATCTTTTAAAAAATTCCTCCCCCGCAGGATTAAGACAATTACAAGAATATTTTGCGGAAATTATGAGTGAGGTAGGAATATCTGGTGCGGAACGGTTAATTGTGTATGAAGATGCTTTTAATCAAGGTTACGGTCAATCTTGTAGAGCAGCTTTTTTACTAAATTATTTGGGTTGTCCTCATGTATCTGTCTTACATGGAGGTTATAAAGCCTGGCTAGCGGCGGAATTACCTACTACAGATGAAGTCCCTGAAGTTGAAAGCAGCATATTTAGATTGCATCCCCAGGCGGAGATGATGGTGACAACAATCGAGATGTTGGAGGCTATCGTACCTATGCTGAGAACCTCCGGCTTTTAGCCGGGGGATGAAAGCTATTTGCCTGATTTATCAGGCATTTTAGTTTTAATTGCTTTTTTGATTTTCAATATATTTTCTCACAACTTCTGTACTTGCTGCACCAGTTGAAGCAACAAAGTAACTAGGACTCCAGAGGGAAGGAAGTTTTTTTAGGTGCGGGAACTCGCGTCTTAGATGATGAGATGCTCTGCCTTTAATCCATCTTGCCACATCAGCAGGGGATTCATGGGTCGGAACATTTAAAAAACAGTGAACATGGTCAGGCATTATTTCTAAAGCGATAAGTCTCCACTCATGCTCAACTACTAACTCTAATATGATTTCTTGCAAACGCTGTGCGACTTCTTTTATTAGCACCGCTTTTCTCCGTTTTGGAACAAATACAAAATGGTAGTTCAGAGATGAAACTGAGCCACTTGTGCGTCTGTATTCGTGGTCTGATGGTGATAGTTTAGCCACTAAATAAATGTTGTTGACTTATATTCTGACAACAATTATAGTAAAGCATACAGGAGGCTAAAACAAGTGTATAAAACCTGTTCAATTAGAGCTAAATTTAATGACGAAGAAACAGCCTTTTGGTTGAATCAGTGTGAGAATGCTAATAGCTTGATAAATTGTGCATTGTACGAAACCAAGAAAATTCATTACGCTAAGTTACAAGAAAATGGTAATGCTTTTACTACTTATTGGCATGGCGATGAATTACGTAGTGGGTGGAAAATTTATAGATGCAGTACAACTTATCCTGAATTAGATTTGATTCTTAAGCAGAACGTGCATTACAAAGCAATGGCGGCTCAATCTGCACAACAAACGTTAAAGTCGGTTGGCGAGTCAATTACAGCTTATAACGGACTGGTGAAAGCTTACTACAACGGCGAGGTTGATAAACCATCTCTGCCAAAATATCGCAAAAAGGGAGGTTTGGCTGCTGTCACATTTCCGCGTCAAGCTCTGAATTTTAGCGAGGGATATTTTAAGCCTTCAATCAGTAAAGAAAGTAAACCAGAATTACTGACTGAGGTTAGATTATATCTCCCAGAATTTATCGATTCTGACTGGGTTAAAGAAGTAACAGTACGTCCAAATTTCGGGCAATTATGGATTGATTGGGTGATTGACGATGGCAAAGAAGCAATAGCAAAAAATCCCCAATTAGATTACACACAAGCATGGAGTTTTGACCACGGTGGTTCTAATTGGCTAACAGGTGTCTCAACTCGTGGGAAAAGTTTGATTATTGATGGTCGTAAACTCAGATCGTTGAATCAAGGATATTCCCGTTTAGTTGCCAAATACAAGCAAGGGAAATCAGATTTTTACTGGGATTCTAACCTTGATAGAGTACAACGCAAACGGAATAACCAGATGCGAGATGCGATTAACAAAGCAGCCCGATTCATTATCAATCAGTGTCTTAATGACCGAGTGGGTAACATTGTCATTGGTTGGAATGCTGGACAGAAGCAAAATTCCAATATGGGGAAAAGAAATAACCAGAATTTTGTGGTTATTCCCACTAGTCGATTAATTGAGAGGTTAAAACAAATCTGTCCTGAGTACGGTATTACTTTGACAATTACTGAGGAGGCTTACACTTCTAAGGCATCTTTTCTTGATTGCGACTCCCTGCCCAAGCACGGCGAAAAGCCCCAAGGGTGGAAAGCTTCAGGGAAAAGGATAAAACGAGGATTATACAAAAGTCGTGATGGCTTCATTGTCAATGCAGATTGCAATGGAAGTGCCAACATCATGAGAAAAGTAGCCACACAGTTAGGGTTAGACCTAGCCGAGGTGGGTAGGGCATCTTTGACAGTGCCACAGCGAATTGATTTGTTCAAGAGATTAAATAAATCATATCGCAAACGTTGCGTAGTGGGTCTTTTAGACCCCGTAGCAACATCAGTTTAGAATCCTCCGGCTTCTAGCCGGGGGAGATGTCAACAATAATCCAGCAATTATAAAATTAGATGTGCGCGATCGCAATGAATGGCAAGGGTTAAGTTCTTCACCCTATGGTACTGATTTTTGTCCGCGTAAGGGGAGAATCCCTAACGCTGTCTGGCTGGAATGGCATCTTTTGATGACTTCTGCATCGGGAATCCCCATGTTTCGCCCCAAAAGGGAGATTTTAGAAATTTGTCAATCAGTGGGTATTACTTCCGAGTCTGTTGTTTATATATATTGCTTTAAAGGTTCTAGGGCTGCTAATACACTGATTGCTTTGCAAGAAGCTGGAATTAATGCCAAAAATTATTTTGGTTCGTGGAATGAATGGTCTCGTGATTTCTCATTACCGATTGTTGAGGTACTCCCCAGCATGAATGCGTAAGGATTCTCAAAATTAACTTAGTTTATCGGATATATTATTTCTATCAAAAAGTAACAAGGCTCTTTGTAAACTGGCGATTAATTCTTTGAAGGGCGAACGATGGGAATTGAACCCACGAATGGTGGTACCACAAACCACTGCCTTAACCACTTGGCTACGCTCGCCATTGACATTTACGATTATAGCACTGATTTTGTGAATTGATCAAGAAAATTTTCTATAGGAACGGACTTTATTTCTTCCCAGTCTGGAAAATTTAACTGATATCTAGGGAGTTAACGCTAGCAAGTATGAAGTTATTCAATATTTTGGCATACGTCGGTTCTATAGGATTCGCGGCTGTGTTGGGAGTAGTGATGGCAAACACAAATCCTAGCCAGCCTGCCTATGAGGATTATGCTGTGCAGAAACTGACATCGTACTTAAAAAAAGATGTCTGCAATTCAACAACAAAGCTCATAGAAAAGTTAATTAATACTAACTGTGACAAACTAGTTAGTTCTGCTAACCCCCAAATGCGGCAAATCCTCTCAGCCACTACCGAAAGGCAAGATTTAATTTTGTTTAGTGTGTATCGCACAGAATTCAAATTGAATTCCTGGATACCTTCTTACAGATTTGAAACCGTAGGTGCGTTTAACAATTTTTATACTTACACCGCAGAGCAACAGTAGGATGGAAGGGGACAGGTGACAGGTGACAGGTGACAGGACAAAGTAGGACAAGAAGCAAGACGGAATTGGGAATAATGATTAGACATCTTGCATAAATGCTTAAGGTGTCATGTTGAGCGAAGCGAAACATCTCAAAGATTAGACATTTCATTCAGAATGACACATCTCATTTTCGGACTTTTGCAAGAGGTCTATTGATAAGCCCAGGAAAATGTCTTGTGATGAAAATATGTCCTAATATTGGCTGTTTATATCCCCAAAACCCCGATACAGCTACAGTTTGTCTCAAATGTGGTGAACAGCTTTTACTCAATCACCGTTATCATTTATTACGGCAGATTGGTCATGGTGGCTTTGGTATAACATTTTTAGCAGTGGATGAGCATCTTCCTTCTCAACCCAGGTGTGTCATCAAACAATTTAATTTTTCGTCCCAATATGGTCGCAACTGCCATCAAGCGGTTAAGTTATTTCGTCAGGAAGCGGTGCGCCTTGATGAGTTGCAACATCCCCAAATACCAAAACTGCTGGGGTACTTTGAACAGAAAAATCAACTGTATTTAGTGGAATCATGGATTCCCGGACAGACGCTAAAAGAGGAATTGCAAGAAAATGGGGTCTTTAATGAATCCCAGATTGGGCAATTATTGAAAGAATTGTTACCAGTGTTGCAATTTATCCATGACAAGCAAATTATTCATCGGGACATCAAGCCAGCAAATATCATCCGCAGTTCCTCTCAGGGTGAGTTAGTTTTAATTGATTTTGGCATTGCGAAACATCTTACAGCTACAGCTTTACTACAAACAGGTACTACCATAGGCTCTCCAGAATACATTGCGCCTGAACAAACACGGGGGAAAGCACTACCAGCAAGTGATCTTTACAGTTTAGGTGTGACTTGCATTCATTTATTAACGGGGATTTCCCCCTTTGATTTGTTTGATGTGACTAGCGATCGCTGGGTCTGGCGTGATTATCTATTATCAGGGAATACTATCAGTAAACAACTGGGCGCAATTCTTGACCAATTGCTGCAAAATGCCCTCTCCCAACGCTATAAATCGGCGAATGACGTTTTGCAAGCTTTAAACTCTTTTCCTCGGACTGTTCAGCAACAGCCAGCTAATACGCTGTATTCTGAGGTTGGTGTTGATTACCACAGACTGCGCGATTTACTCGCCTTGAAACAATGGCAATTGGCAGACCAAGAAACTTGGGTGGTGATGTGTCAGGCTTTATCAAAGCCAACAGGTAGTTATTTCTTTATGGGTGATATTGCTAAGTTACCCTGTGAGGATTTACAAATAATTGACCAGTTGTGGCTCAAGTACAGTCAAGGACGTTTTGGTTTTAGTGTGCAGAAGCAAATCTACGAAGGCGTTGATTGTGATTATGTCAGGTTTTGTGCGGCGGTTGGTTGGCATTTATATAATTCTCTTTCTCCCCCCAGTTGGCAATTTTTTATTGGGTCATTGCCTGAAGGATATTTACCTTCGCGGGTGTGGGCTGGTGGGACTCAGTGGTGGCGACATATAGACGCGGTGGGGGGAAGATTGGGGGGTTGAGAGGGGAAATTTAAACCAATTCGCAATGGGCTAACGCCCCGCTCCGCTAACGCAATTCGCAATGGGCTAACGCCCCGCTCCGCTAACGCAATTAAGTGTTGTAACGGGGATTTAGACCTCGCCACAACACTTGCGGCTTGATAGAAGCCGGGGACTTAAACCCCTAAATTTTGTTAAACTCTCACTCTCTGCGCCTCTGCGCCTTTGGGTGAGATAAATGTACGATAGTAACAATAGCCACTAAAATCCCTATTTTGAATTTATGCCCTCTGCTTATTTGCTAGTATCTCACGGAAGCCGCGATCGCCGTCCAGAAATTGCTATGCAGCAATTAGCAGTGCTGGTGGCTAATAAGCTGCAAATACCAGAGAAACTGGTGGGTACAGCATCTTTAGAAGTATGTCCAGAACCTTTACATGAGCAAATTAGACGGTTTGCTCAAGGTGCAGTTTTGTTGGGGTGTGGTCGTCTACAAATTATTCCCATATTTTTGCTACCGGGTGTCCATGTGATGACGGATATTCCGACAGAGGTAGCACTTGCAAGACAGGCTGTTGGTGAAGATATCACAATTGACTTACAACCATATTTGGGGAGTCACTCCGGTTTACAGATATTTTTTCAACAACAAATAGCTACTATCAAAGCAGCCGCAGGGATTTTATTATCTCATGGTAGCCGTCGTCCGGGTTCGCAACAGCCTGTAGAAAATATGGCGGCGAATTTGGGAGTAGTCACGGCTTATTGGTCTATATCGCCTAGTTTAGAATCACGGGTAGAAGAGTTAATTGCTTTTGGTCATCGAGAAATTGCAATTTTTCCCTACTTTCTCTTCTCTGGTGGCATAACTGATGCGATCGCTCAAGCGGTTGACGAGTTAAAATTACAATTCCCTGGGGTGAGTTTTTACTTAGCTCAACCTCTAGGCGCAAGTGACGAATTAGCTGATTTGATTGGGGATTTAACGTGTTGCGGAAGTCCCCACCTTCAATGTACTCTAATGGTAGGTATTGTGAGCGGGGGATGTTCGCGGAGCGTCACGAAGTGAGGATTACATCTGGAATTGATTTTTTACGCAGTAAAAACAAATTCTGGATGTATGACGAATCCCCAAAATTTTCTGGTAAGATATACAATGTCTTGACCATCAATGCCGCAAGCGAAAACCAAGCTAATAGGTATATGTTGCAAGAGAAAAATTTGGGTCTTGGGAACCAGGACTTCTGCCCTTGGAGGGAATGTCAGACCAAAAAAACTACGGAGTTTTTGAGGCTATTCCCGATGAATTGGGAAGCTCAGACTTCAGCCTTAGGCAAGTCTGAGTAGTTCACTTCACGCATGAACCGCACAGACAAGGAATTACAAAAGAGTTTGGGTAAAGTTTATCTAGTAGGTGCGGGGCCAGGAGATCCAGGACTCATGACGCTCAAAGGCAAGAGTATCTTGGAATGTGCTGATGTGGTGATCTATGATGCCTTGGTTAGTCCGGCAATTTTAGCCATGATTAACCCCCAAGCAGAGCAAATCAATGCTGGTAAGCGTCGGGGTAGACATTCACTTTTACAGGACGAAACCACCCAAACTCTGATTGAAAAAGCCCAAGACCACGCCATTGTAGTCAGACTCAAAGGCGGCGACCCCTTTATTTTCGGTCGCGGTGGGGAAGAAATGGCTGATTTAGTAGCCGCAGGTATTCCTGTAGAGGTTGTGCCGGGAATTACTTCGGGTATTGCTGCTCCAGCCTATGCAGGTATACCTTTAACCCATAGATTGTATAGTTCTTCTGTGACTTTTGTGACTGGACATGAAGCCGCAGGCAAGTATAAACCGCAGGTAAATTGGCAGGCGATCGCTCGCGGTTCAGAGACAATTGTGATTTACATGGGTATTCACAATTTGCCTTACATTGTGGAAGAGTTAACTAAGGCGGGGTTGAGTTTAGAAACACCAATTGCTTTAGTACGCTGGGGGACACGTCCCGAACAAGAAGAGTTAATTGGCGAGTTGGAGAATATTGTAGAACTAGTAGAAAAAACTGGATTTGAAGCTCCGGCGATCGCAGTTATTGGTTCAGTAGTCAATATGCACAGTATTTTATCTGGTTGTCGCCCTGTTTGATTATTGGTGTGAAGTTTCTCTATTAGCACTTACGCATGAGAACATAGGCGTTTAGGGGTATAGATGTTCAAAACGACCCTTAAACCTTCCCACAAATTAAAGATTCTCTTTACCTAAATTCTGCATATGTTACAAATGTGATTGTTTAAACTGCTTTTTAGGAAAAGTTCCATGTTGAATAGCACAAACCCAGCAGATACTGAATTTGGGCGGCTCTTATGGGAGATAGTCAGAAGACCTAAACTACCACAATGTCCTCTTCCTGGTAGCAAAATATCACCACAAAATAATACTGCTTTAGTATGCCAGTGGCAAACTGTGATCACAAACAAAAATGAAAAGGGAAATCGCAAAGGTCTATCCTTAGAAGATTTTGTAAGGCTAGTAAATGCCTTCTATGGGTATTCTGAAGGTGATGACGATTGCATACTGAATAAATCAGCACTCCATCGTCTCATACAAACCGGAAATCCACGTATTGAGGGCTTTGCAAAGTCTATAAATACAGATGTCTTAAAAATAGTGTCCGAATTTTCAGAACTAACTTATGAAAAACTTGAAATGATAGGTCTTCAGGTTCTGCAAGAAACTCCTAATTTATATCGTCCAGTTCCTAAAAAAGATAAAAAGCTTATGCCAACTGAAGCTGATCAGTCGCAGGCTGTAAAAGGGTTGATTTTGGACTATATCTCCAAAAATGGCTATAAATCTTTAGCCAAAAAAGGTATTAGTGAGGCTGATATTTTAGAAATTCTGTTTGAGTCTGAACCGAAAGTGTCTTTAAATGTACTAGGAGTATTAAAATCTATAAGTGGGACGGAAACTTTTTTGAAATTAACTATGCCTCTTCAAAATGATCAGGACTACGAAGATAGGCAAGGATAATGCAATCCTTTACGTCACCCTGCGTTTAAATAAGCCAAGATTTTATACAAATCGGTATTAAGTATTCTCATATCAGCGTTGAGTCCCGACAGACAATTGAGCCATCATCTCAGCGCGAGACGAAACTTCGAGCTTACGAAACATCCGCTTTAAAGCTTGTTTTACGGAATTTTCAGTAATCCACAGTTCAACCCCAATTTGTGCATTTGTTTGCCCCTGAGCTACTAGTACAGCAATTTGCATCTCACGGGGTGCGGGATGTTAAGCGATTTGTTTTGAAGGGTTGGTGCGGTACTAGGATTGGTGATCGCACCACCCAAGCAGATAGATGCAGACATAGCGCACTCCTAAGAAACACATTCCGTAGAGTTAGAAATAGGGATGAGTTCTAAGCCAAAAGCCTGAGCTTTTTCCTTCAAGTTTTGAAGCATTCGTTTTTGAGACTGTTGTTCTTAGGCATCAATACCAGGGTCAGCGTAGGTATCGCCAGATGTCCAAATACAATAATCATTAAATAATATGTTTAAAAATAACTTTGAGTAAATCCCCTTCCATAATAGGTTTAATTAAGTGACCATTAGCACCGACCATTTTAGCTTTAACTTTATCAATTAGCCCAGCTTTAGCTGTCATCATAATCACAGGTGTCTGCTTGAAATAAGTATGCTTACGCAGTAAAGAACATAATTCATAGCCATCTAAATTAGGTATATCAACATCTAAGAAAATGATGTCTGGCTTTGTATGCAGAATTTCCATTAAAGCTTTTAAAGCATCCGTCACGCCAATAACAGAAAATATTTGTTCATCTAAAAAATTCTTTATACTATTTAATACAATTGGATTGTCATCAATACAAAATATTTTATAGACTTTTCTATCAGCAGCAGTTGATGACATCTGCTGATAGCCATGATTAGTATTTACATAGGGAGAGGTGTAACGTTTAGCCTCTATATTTGGTAATCTTGGCTCAGTTTTTGGTTTGGGATAGGTATGATAATTTTGTCTGCTATTAGCTGTAGACTGCATATTTTCTTTGTAAGCTGATGTTTCGTGATGATCTGCGTCTTTTGTAAATCCTTCGTAAACATTGCCCCGTTGTTGACATTGTTCTACTAATAGACGCAGATTCAAATAACAAAACTTAGGTAAGTCATCTAAAAAACTTTCGGGAATAAACTCGTAACTCCCTTCTTCTAAAACTAAAAATGTCTGTAAAACTTCTAAAGCCAAATGTTCTATTAATATGGCTGCTTGAGAAGGACTGATATATTTCTGATTGACTAACCAACAAATAGCTAGATAATCTGGGTTTGGTATTGATTGATTTTCAATGCCAGTCTCAAATATAGCCTGTAGTTGTTGATTGATTTCTCTAGGTAGGGTTGTAATTTCCTGACTTAAACTCTGCAAATGTCGGTAAAGTGGCTCAAACATTCTTTCTGAGTAGCAAGCGTAAATTACTTTACCCTCCTCGACATATATTGACCAAGCACCCGATGTGCTAAATACTTGCAAACAGCCAGTTACAGTCTTACCAGTGATTTTTTTTAATAGTGAAAGTGGTTGTAGTTTCTGGAAAAATCTGTATCGACTAATAGGCAGTGTTTTCATGGGTGGCACTCAGGGATAAATTTAATATATAAATATGAATGAACAGGAAATTTTTTAGAATTTTCAGCTATCTTGTTATAACTGTGATGGACTACGGTGGGCGGGGATATTACCTAAGTTTATTGGCAGGTAAAATTTGAGTCAGTACATTTATTTGCAGCTCACAAATTCCTAACTTGGATGAGCCACTCAGCACTAACCCTAATAAATGCAATTCACCCTGAAAGCAATTGCACCACTATATTAAACAGCAAAATATTCACTGATTACCAGGAAGAATTTTCCCAAAAGTCAGCAATTTTTTCTGTATCTTTCGTTAATCTAACTAATCTAACAGTACAGCAATTCCTGAAATTAGAGATATTGGCTCAAACCCATCAGTAGCAAAAAGCTCGTTTTCTTTATCAATACGTAAGTATATATGCCCTACAATAGAGACTTGTAAGGATTAATCTCAAAATAGATAGTGGTTTAAAATACTCAGCAAACTTATGACTTGCACAAATTTGATATGCAATTTGCTAGTTTGACTATATATAGGAATCAGTTTTGATTTTTGTTCGGCTAAGTAGAAAGACTTGAAAAAACCAAACTATGTTAAATAATGTAAAAGAATAGGATTGAGTTCTTAGTAATGACTTTAGTCCTTACTACAAACCTTTAATTATTTACGCCGTTCTACTTAGCCATAATTATTTGCGTAGTCTGTGGAGAGCCATTTATGACATACTGAGAACTAGCTCAAAAGATAGAATAAACACAAGTTCAATTGAAATAAGAACATCAACGCGCTGAACAAGCACAAACCCAACTAGAAGCACTCCGTATTTTAGTACAAGCTCAGGGAATTAATCCTGACGAACTTTAAACAATCAAAAGTAAAAAGATAAAAAGCAAAATATTGTTTTTATTTTTGAGTCTTACCTTTTTACTTATCCCAGAATTAAAACTTAATGGTTAACAATTTTTTTTTACAAGTTGAAGAAGATAACGCACGTCTAGATCGTTACCTCGCTGAAGAGTTACCTGATTTATCTCGTTCTCGGATGCAGCAGTTAATTGAACAAGGGAAGGTGCAAATCAATGGTAAAGTCTGCACATCTAAAAAGATAAATGTAAAAGTAGGCGATCGCATCATTCTAGAAATTCCCGAAGCGCAACCATTAGAACTCAAAGCCGAAAATATCCCCCTAGATATTCTCTACGAGGATGAACAGTTACTGATTCTCAACAAACAAGCCGGTTTAGTGGTTCATCCTGCACCTGGTCATCCTGATGGCACACTAGTTAATGCTTTGTTAGCGCATTGTCCCAATTTACCAGGTATTGGGGGTGTGCAACGACCGGGGATTGTCCATCGTTTAGATAAAGATACAACAGGAGCGATCGCGATCGCCAAAACCGACATTGCCTATCAACACCTACAAGCACAACTCCAAGCCAAAACCGCACAGCGAGAATATTTAGGTGTAGTTTATGGTGCGCCAAAAACTACCAGTGGAACGATAAATTTACCCATCGGTCGCCATCGCCAAGACCGCAAGAAAATGGCTGTTGTCCCCGTAGAAGAAGGCGGAAGAATAGCTATCACCCATTGGCAAGTACAAGAGCGTATCAGCAACTACACATTAATTCATTTTCAACTAGAAACCGGACGCACACACCAAATTCGTGTTCACAGTGCCAATATGGGTCATCCTATTGTTGGCGACCCCCTCTATGCTTCCGGTCGTTCTATAGGTGTAAATTTACCAGGTCAAGCACTCCACGCTTGGCGGCTAAAGTTACAGCATCCCATATCTGAGAACTGGATTGAAGTCACAGCACCACCGCCACAAAGCTTTACAACTCTCTTAGATGTTCTCCGTCGCAGAAGTTCTATTTATTCTTAAATTGAAACTCTTGGAATCAGCAACACATTCTTTTCCAGTCCCCAATCCCCAGTCCCCAGTCCCCAGTCCCCTACATTATGCGTAATCGCTTTGAGTCCGCTATATTGTAGATATTTAGATTTTCCTGATACCGAAAAATGCCAGCAAGGTTGCAAATAAAAGCTGAAGATTGCTCCCCTTTAGGACAATTCATTCTTCAATACTTGGAAGAACAGGGTATCAGTATGAACCGTCTGGCGGATATGTCTGGAGTTCCTCAACCTCGATTAAGAGGTGCTTGCTTTAAGGGAACTTGTCCTACACCTGAAACGTTGAGGAAACTAGCTAGAGTGATGGGGAAACATCACCTAGAACTTTATACCTTAGCCTATGAAGCAAGAATTGAGAAACTGCCAGAAGATGCAGATGATACTTCCTTCGATATATTAATTCGGGATCTGTTTGAAACTGCCAGAGAAATGGGATTAACCGTGCCAAAAGTCCGTCCTTCTAAAGCCAAAATCCGCAAAGCTCTTCTAGAACTAGGATTTCGCACTGAAAATGATGAATGCGCCTGACTATAATGAATCTTAAGAATTCCATCAAAAAAAATATTAGAAAGATGAAAAGTGCTGAGTTGAAAGACCACCTGCTTTCTTTAAGGTGATAAACCTTTCACCGCTCAATGAAATACTCAAACTTACTGAGTGCTTTTGCACTCAGCACTCAGAACTCAGAACTCAGCACTCAGAACTCAGCACTCAGAACTCAGCACTCAGCACTCTTTTCAGCTTATTTGCGATAAGGAACTGATTTCTCAATATCAATATTCATGACTGAGAGTTGCTGAGGTGTATTACCTTTTGCATTGATACTCTGAGCCATTTGCAGGAACAGAGCCGGACTACCTGCTTTAGGCTGTCTGTCTGGAGCAGTATAGCTGCGAACAGTGGTTTGCCACAGGATTTGAGGGAAGCCAAACTTACCACGATAGTATTCATCGTAGCGGGGAGATTTGATGTTGAAAGGCCGTTCACCCTCTGTCCGACCAGGAAGTACCCGACGACGTTGGTAAGGTACTATGTCGTATCCAAAAGCTCCTAGATACTCATCAGTATTGAGTAGGTCATCGATAAAGCCTTTGATACCCTTTGTCGCCACCACAATTGACCAAGCAAGCTTTTCTCGGTTATCGTAAACGTCACGACCGAGAACACGCTGTACGGTCTGCTCAACAAAACGATAGTTATTGTTGAGGTCGTAGAAGCTACGTTTGTAGGTATTAGATAGCAACAATCCGCGAATAAAATCACGGACAGTGATCTGACCACTGCGGAGTTGTGACTCTAGGAAACGCTCACGATCAGCAGCAAAGGCATGGAAGAAAATCTGACGATAGGCGGATTCAATCAGAATGTCTAAATCTGTTGCAGAAAGCAGGTTGTCTGTAGAGTAGATCCGGGGTTGCTCATCTCCAGGAACCTCATAACCTGCTACCCTCTGGTTTTGAGAAACGGGTGCATATTCTAAAAGAGGAATTGCCACGACTACAAAATCTCCCTTTCCTTAATGAAATCTTACAAATTTCTCATAATCATAAAGGAGAAGGGGTGTCATTATTCGATTTAGTTTGATAAACATTACATAACTTAATTGAAGTGAATAGGTAAAGCTCAAGAAGATCACCATCAATCACAAGGTTATTAATAAAATTTATTAAGAAATTTTTCTCCCTGTAATTAAACTACTGTGTACATACACGGCTAAAAATACTACCCCCATTGTTGTCAAAGTGACATTTTTACGCTGAACTTGATGAGTGTGATGTAGATCATTCAGTCGAGAAATAAGAATACCCTCATGCTCTTCTATATGCTCTCGGTAAATAAAAATCAGCAACCTTTATCTTTTGTAGGCTCTTATGTTGGCAAAGGTATTGAGACTACTACTTTTTTTACTTTTATCAGAGTCATAAAAAAGCATTAAATTACTGTCCTTCCCCAATCATGAGTTCTGCCTCTATGTTCAACCTAAATCGTCGTCAGTTTTTATTGCGGAGTACTCTCGCCATCGCTGCAACTGTAACCTACGATCAAGTACAAGCCCAAAAACCAACTTCCCCCGGTGCTTTACCCAAAGGATTACCGCATCGAAAGGTACTCATTGTCGGTGCAGGTATTTCCGGTTTAGTGGCAGCCTATGAATTAACAGCAGTTGGTCATGATGTCACCATTTTAGAAGCAAGGAAACGTGTCGGCGGTAGAGTGTTAACCCGGCGAGGGGTCTTCCAAGGAGAGGATTTAGTAGAACTTGGAGCAGCTAGAATCCCACCAAATCATGATTTAACCCTTGGTTATATCAAACATTTTGGTTTAAGACTTTCACAGTTTGCGCCGACAGTTGGGAAATATCTCACAATGAAGGACGAAAAACGTCAATTAGTCGAGGGGAAAGAACTATTTCCAAATCGACCAGAAATGCGTGCGGAAGCAATTCAAAAACTGACGGATGGATTTGATCTACTTCCCCAAGCATTTGCCCAAGCATTGACTGAAAAAATTAAACTTGATGATTCTGTTACTCGTATTGTACAAACATCTAATGGTGTTGAAGTTTGGTGTTTGTCAGGGCAACGATATCTTGGTGATTGTGTATTGTGTTCTGTCCCGTTAACCGTCTTAAATCAGATTACTTTTTCACCTGACCTATCTCCAGCAAAAAAACAGGCGGCGGCAGGAGGATATAACTATCGAGCCGCAACCCGTTGCTTTGTTAAATTCCCTCATCGTTTCTGGGAAAAGGATAACTTAAATGGGTGGGGATTTTTTGACGATGAAGAACTGTGGCATACTACTTGGGATAGACCTGAAAAAACAGGTATTCTTCATGCTTATTTAAAAGGAGAAAAAGCTCTGAAGATCGATGATTTTGAGGGGGAAACTCAGCAGACAAAATTACTCCAGCATTGGGAGAAGATTCTGCCTGGAGTAACTAATTACTCTGTCCAATCGCATTTTCATTCATGGACAAAAGATATCTGGTCAAAAGGAGGCTGGGCCTATCCAACAGATGAACAGGAGAAGGAACTATTTTTAGAATTAGGGAAGTCGCAAGGAAAGATTTATTTCGCTGGAGAGCATACTTCCAAGACTAGAGGCTGGCTTCAAGGAGCATTAGAATCTGGACTTAAGTCCGCTAAAGAAATTCACTTTGCTGGCTCTACCGTTCCCTTGATAAAAAGGTGACATTTCATACAGTGGGATTTGTCAGTCAGAGAGTGGCGTTGTCCTTCCTGCAATAGCATGAACGGAAGAGACGACAACGCCGCACGGAATATTCAAATGCTTGGAGCATCAACTATTGGGTTAGGCAATGTAAGTCGGTGTGAAACTATGATTGCTGTTTGAGTCTTAGAATCCTTGCACTTCTAAGCGGAGTGGATGTCAAAGCATCTAGCCCCAGAATAAGTAGTTGACTTCTGAAAACAGGACGAAGACGATCGCTAGCACTATGAGCAACCCTATCAGACTAAAGCTAGTAGTCCAGTCAGCACGCTTGATGAAGATATAGAGACTAAACCGCTCAAATTCGTCAAACATTCCCGTGGGAATGGGACGGATGGGACGGCTAGGAAGGGGTAACTGGTTGCGGTAATCTTCACCATAACGCGCCATGCGTGCAAAGGGTAGTTCACCTTGAGCGCGTTGAGGTAAGATACGGCGACGTTGATAAGGAACAGTTTCATACCCAAAGTTACTCAGGTATTCTTCTGTATTGATTAAATTATCAATAAAGCCTTGTAGTCCTTTAGTCGCTAGCACAATCGACCAGGAAAGTTTTTCGCGATCGCTATACACATTACGACCCAGAAGCCTCTGGACGCAAATCTCAACAAACCGATAGTTATTGTTACTGTCGTAGGTGAGTCGTCGAAAGGAATCGGATATTACCAATCCTCGAATGAAATCTCTAACCGTGATTTGACCAGCCCGTAACTGAGACTCCAAAAATCGCTGGCGATTGCTGGATAACATTTGTTGCTCGTTAAAAATTTGGCGATAGGCTGCCATGATTAACATATCCATATCCGATGCAGCGAGGAGGTTATCAGTTGTGTAAATTCTGGGCTGCTCATCACCCGGAATCTCAAACCCCTCTACTCGATGATTTTGAGATAAAGGTGCATAATCTAACAGAGGAATTGACATAAAGGTTCTCCCAAGTCAGCTTGTCAATCAAAATTGTTGATCAAATTTTGTGAGAAAACTGCCGTATTTAAGCCAATTATTGTTTTAAGTCATAGTGAGAAGTGTGCAAATTGGCGGAATGCGTAAGCCTGTCCGTAGGCTATGAGTGAATTTTTAAGTCAACAATTTTGCCTTTTCCAAGAGAAGTAATAATTTAAATTTTTGCTACTGGCCATATAGATAGCAATAATGGCACTGAGAACGACCATGATCAAACTCCCTACGATGAGGACAGTTGAGAGCTTTGATCTGAGTAAAAGAACCATTGTTACTAGAATGACAACCAGTAAACTACAGATACCCATCATGAGCCATTTTGCCCATTTCCGACCCTGTAGAACAAAGTACATCACTACAATTGTTACTAAAATACGACCAATAGCCCATCTATCCCGCGCAAGGATCACTAGCGTCGCATCTAGTATACAAAGCACCACAAACATAGCAAGTAATTTGTTTCGAGCTTTTAAGGCAGATTGATCGATTTGGGGCATGGTTTTTGTGAATGAATTACTTTACGAGTGTGATGTGTAAAGCCCCCATTTTGAAAACGGGGGAGGAGGTCAAGCTTGACCATCAAATCTGGTGCGAAAGCCACCGTATTTCAGCCAATATTGTTTTAAATTGTGGCAGGGTGTATGTAAACTAGCTTTTGCCTGATAAAGAATTACTTGACGATGATCACCCATCCAGATTTTGTCAATTTGGTCAACGGAAATAACTGTGCCTCCCAATGCGGTAATGCACTGAGAAAAGCGATCCACCGCGCTATAATCTACGGTTTCAAAAATAAAGAAATTACCTGAACAAATTAAATGCCGGCTGCGAATCCAGCACTGCATTTTTTTCTGCGCTTCTGGTGGCAGCATATTCGCTTTAGTGGATTCCAGTTTAGGCAGGGAAAGATCATAGGATATTTGGGACTTCATCAGCGAAACTCTCCCGTTTTTTAAACCGCAGTGGTCCAAACGTAGATCCCCAAACCTGCTGATGTGTATTTACATCCATGCCTTTGTCGAGGCTCACCCAGGTTGTTTCTGTGATTTCTACATAACTATCTAGATAAGTCTGGCAACCGTTCTTCTCAATTAAACACAGGTTTCCTGGTTCAACAGCACCTTGAAATCTGTCCCCATCTCGTTTAAAAATCATTGAGCAGTTATATCGACGCTCAATACAGTCTGGGGTAATTGTTTTGAGAAGGCTTAACTCACGAGCTGCACCAGCATAGAAAAGTGCATTTTTTAAGCTGTAGTTTTCGATATAAATCTGATCGCCCTGATCGACTAAGCGATGTACTCCCTGTCGATAAGGTCGCCACAAATCATAGTCATAAACTTGTTCTGAATAAAGCCCAATTCCAGAGAAGAAATCAAAGGGTAATGGCCGAAAAAAAAACGTGGATATGGGCGTAATCTTTAGAATTTTCAAATGCCTGTTGATAATTACTAAAATCCCCTGCCATCCAACGAGCTAAGGTAACTAAATTATTCGGTGTAGTTTCGCAGATATGCGCTGGTGAAGAAGTCATAAGTAGATGAGCATAAATAAACAATACAAAATTTGTTATTGATCAATGACTAATGAACAATGGCATGACCAAACTAACGTGGTCAGTTCCTACTTAGACTGCACGCTCTGAAGTTGTATATATATGATTAGAAATCCCTCTGCCTGTATTTTCGGATCTGGTTTAACTCTGAATACCTTGGCGGATTTCCGAGGAAAAGGAGGCGGTGACAACTCCTGTGCCGGCACTGGTTTTGATTAGAGAAACCCGACAACGAACATTAGGGTTAACAAACCAGATTTTCTCTTCGGCGGCGGCGCGATCGTAGGCGGTAATCAGTACGAATGTACCGTCTTCCGTCAAGTAATAGTCACCAGCCGCCGCGATCATTTCGGCATACCCTTGATCACGCAGGAGTTTGCCACGTTGGGGATGAGTTGGATCAGGAACGGGAACTAAGATACAACTGCCTTTGATTTCGTTGTCATCCCAGTCTGATTGACCTTCCCAACTCATCCGAAATGGGGAAACTACTGTATGAGGATCAGTGTTATAGCTTTTACATAGGTCAATCACTGCCGGGTCATCATCTGGGAGAGAGATAATATCAATCTCAGACTGTACGGCTTCAAAATGACTGAACGCTAAATGATGTGCGCTACGCTGCGATCGCCAACGCCCAATAGAATTGGCAACAAACTCCGTAATATCCATTGAATGTTGAGTGTTGAATTTTGAATTTTGAGTGTGAACAATCACAATCAATCAATGATAATAATGGAATATTTTTTACTTGTAAGTCCCTTATTAACTCTTGACTTGTTAGCGATCGCGCTTAGTCTGGGTGCAAAGTGCGATCGCAAAGATTAGCGTTAAGCTATTTCAGTGATACTGATAATTTTGCCGCCAGTCTTCTGGATGTTCTGAATTTTCTGGGACAGCTGGTTGTATCCTACTTGAAAGGTTGCCATGCTTTTCGTCACCCGAAGACCAAAATTAGCTTTGGAAATAGCCACACGGAATCGCTTACCCGTATTACTAGAAGCACCAGAACCGCTAGATGGGGAAACAATCTTGGTCGGTAAGTTACCACCAATGTCACTAATTAATTTTGCTGATTTACCCACATCATTGGCAGCAAACCCGCGCATTAAGGCAAAGGTGCGGTTGAAACCGACATTCTTAACCCCAGTTTGGGTACGATTACCACGGGTAGAGGGTACAATATTCTCACCAAAATTGAGGACATATTCATCACTATCAAGGTATGAATTGATTTCAGCTTCATAGCCTTGTGTGTTGTAAATTTGTACGTGTTCGGCAATTTCAGTCTGATCCTGCGGAGCGCGACCAAGTAGATGCTTAAAATTTAATTCAACAAAGCGGTAGGGAGAGGAAGTTTCAAAAAATAGCGATCGGTATAGATCAGATTGGGCTACAGCTCTAACGAAACCAGTAACAGTGATGTCACCGTTACGTAATTGAGATTCTGCGCTGGTTAGCCGTTGACTGTCAAATACATGAGCATTACCCAGAACCTGCCGATACACTGCTCGGATTATGGTTTGCAAATCATCTTCCGTAGCGTTGGGGCGTAATTCAACGGACTCGGCTTCTATCCAAAGTGCCATATCAATGCCTCCTAAATTTAGGATTGTCGTGTAATTTTTTGAAAAATTGAAAATTAAAAAGGTAAATCATTTTGGGTGGGCATTACCCACCCTGTTAACTCAAAACTCAAAACTCAGAACTCAGCACTCAAAACTCATTACTCATTACTCATTACTCAGCACTCATTATGCAATTTCAGTAATGCTGACGATTTTGCCAGAAGTACGATTAATTCGCTGGATTTGCGGGGTCATTTTACTAGCTGGGACAATGTACTCAGTGGTACTAATGCGCCGAGGGCTATCGAATTTTGAACCCGTCACCACGATTTTGAACCGTTTTTCTGTGCCAGAACCAATGACAGTTGCCGAAGAGGCTTTAATTACATTGGTACTGTTGGTAGCAACTGCATAGACCAATTGGGCAGATTTAACTGAGCTATCAATCTGGGCGGGGCCACGATCAATAGCAAACATCCGGTTGTAGCCGATCTGCTTGGAGTTAGCTTCGCTGCTTCTACCGCGATAGTAGGGTACTACGTTTTCGCCAAAGGCTGTTTGATATTCGCTACTATCGATGTAGGAGTCAATTTCAGCATCGTAGCCCTCGGCTACAGTGCGAACAATATGCTCGGAAACTTCTCTTTGATCCTGGGGTGCGCGACCAAGTAAGTGTAAAAAGTTCAGTTCTACAAATCTGTAAGGAGCGCAGGACTCGAAGTAGCGGCTACGATAAAACTCAGACTTAGCAACGGTGCGGACAAATTCCCGCACAGTGATGGCGCGATCGCACAATTGTGATTCTGCTGTCACCAACCGCTCACTTTCCATGACATGAGGGTTGCCTAAGACTTGTTTGTAAACTGCACGGATGATAGTTTGAACTTCCTCTAAGCTACCATTAGGCCACAGTTCAAGAATTGTCTGGGATGCCATTGGAATCTATCTCCTCAATTTTTGTAAGTTTGCAGCTGATTTATACAGCAGTAATACTGGCAATCACACCGCCCTGCTGGTGAATTCGCTGATACTCTTGAGAGAGCTTATCGTATGACACCAGAAAGACTTGGTTGGCGCGGCGAAACTTGGAAATATTATTGAAGGTTTTAGCGCGATAACCTGTGACTTCAATGCGGTAAACTTTACCACCAGCACTAGCATCAACTCCATGACGAGTACGAGAACCAGTAGGAGGTGTAGAGAATGCTGCCCCATCACTAGCAGGTGAAATCACTGCTGTGGGTGTACCTTGAATCACCAAGGCATTGAGTTTGGGAGTTTTACCAGACAAGTCACCCTTCAGGCTGCTGCTAGAAGCACCCCGCACCAACTGGAAGGTGTGGGTAAACTGCACCATACTAGTGCAGGCTTCTGTTTTGTAGCCACGGATATAGGGAACAATATTCTCCCCAAAGGTATTTTGATACTCATCACTATCCAGATAAGAATCGATATCGGCTTCAAATCCTTGAGTATCAAGAATAGTGCTGTGTGACCGCATTT
Organism: Nostoc sp. UHCC 0870; assembly: GCF_022063185.1. Taxonomy (NCBI): domain Bacteria; kingdom Bacillati; phylum Cyanobacteriota; class Cyanophyceae; order Nostocales; family Nostocaceae; genus Nostoc; species Nostoc sp. UHCC 0870. The sequence continues at coordinate 166,143 of NZ_CP091913.1, forward strand.
CTTCCAAATCCAGTGGTGGACGACCCAACAGATGGCGGAAGTTGAGTTCAATTGCCCGGTAACGCGCGCAACTGGTAAAAAAGCGAGAACAATAGAGGTCAGATTTAGCCACTGCTCGGACAAACTCGCGGACGCTCAATGCACCCAACTTAAACTGGGATTCGGGAACAACGAGCCGCTCACTTTCCATTACGTAGGCATTGCCCAACACTTGCCGATACACTGCCAGAATAATTATTTCTGCCTCTTCTTGTGAGCGACCGGATACCCACTCAATGGGAGGGGTTTCATCAAATAGGCTGACTCCCAGGCGTGAAGCTGGTCCAAATGGCATTAATTCTATCTCCTGTTAACGAAAGAGTTTAAGAAAATTGTTTCAAGATGTAAATAAATTTCAGATTGCTCACCCAGGCAAATTAGATTACCGGATTGATTCCTTTGAACCCAAATTGCCAGCTTCCATCAGAATTTACATTCTGATTTCCTAGATGCTCAAGCTTTTTAGGCGTTTTATACGCTTTGTTATGATCAATTTTCTTATGAGCGCGCCACGGTGAGCGTCAAGATTTGTAAATCTTGATAAAATGAAGACAATTTGCACTCATTTTGCACAAACGATTCTGATGTTCCCGCTTATGGAAAGACCTTAAGACTCGCTGGTACTTATACTAAAAAGCAGATCACAGTAGCATTAGCAAGCATTAGGTAGCAAGAATTTCCCGCCAAGCTTACCCTTGGCGAGAGAACGTCAATTAATTGATGAATTACGAATTACGAATTACGTTAGCGTAGCGGGGCGTTAGCCCATTACGAATTATTTCTCTTCCCTGAGTTCAACCTTAAATACACTGTCGGGGGGTTTTTGGGCAATGGTAGCATCCCAAGCGATCGCCTGTAAAAATGCTGCACCAGAGTAAGTCTCTACCACATCTACCCCCCAGTCTCCTGGTTGCAGAGCATCAGGTGAATCACTAGTAGGCGGAGTGGTTTTAATACCACCCAAAACCAGAATTTCTGGGATAGTATCTGCATTTAATTGTTGCGATGGGCTATGCTCCACCGTAGGCGATCGCCGTTTTTCTGCTAAGGCTTGAGCGCACATTTTTCCGACTTGTTGCGGCGAAAATTCATTGGTAGGAAATAAAATTTCCACAGTCCAATGGGGATGATTCACCAGTCTACATTGTAGGTGTTCATAGGCACTTAAGCCCACTTGAAACACTTGTGCAAATTCTTCTCGACTGAGAGCTGGTACGATGTCACCAGAAATATCAAAGTTGTGAGCGAGCAGCATCCGCCCTAAAATTTCAGTATTCAAAATAGCCAAATTTTTTTATATAAGTTTGTAGGTTTTATTCTATATTTATTTGGCGATCGCAAAATCTACTGGAATTGACGAATTGTAGCTTTTATCACTGCGTTGTCGGGAAGTTGTTAGACTGTGCTGGTATGTCCAACTACATCTGTGATGCTGCTACGCTGCTGGTGCAGACTTGTACAAAATGTTAAATTTTCCAACATTAACTTTATAAGATTTGAACTTTCGATAGGTTAAGTAAACAATAGGAATGTACCCCTGTGTATGGATGTAGGTGTCTAAACGTTCTTCTAAGCAGCGATTAAAATCTGACGCTAAAAAATCTAGGTTAAAAACAAAACATCAACGACGAACTCACAAGCGTCTGATTCAAACTTTATTTGAGAACGCCCAAGACGCGATGGGCTACGCGGCGCAAACAGCGATCGCCCTAATTGATGATCAGGGGTGCTTCGTAGAGATGAATATTGCTGCTTGTGATTTACTAGGTTTACCGCGTCGGCAACTCAGAGGGCAACATTTATCTACTTTCATCACTGCGGAATTTACTCTTCAACCTAGTCCTGGGAGTTTTCCACCTGGAGAATCATTAATCGGAGAACTCTTAGTCTCATCTTCCTCCCAGATTCGGCGAGAGGTGGAATATACCTTCACACCAAATATAATTCCCCACTGTCATCTGCTGCTATTACGAGACATTAGTCAGCGTCGGGAATCAATGCAAGCTGAGTTACGACAGCAGCAGCAGCGAGTAGAATTATTTTCGGAAGTCACCCTCAAAATTCGGCAGTCTTTACAACTCAAGGAAATTCTGCATACCACCGTTACGGAAGTGCAACGGATTTTGCAAGCCGATCGCGTGTTAATTTATCATGTATTGCCAGACGGTACAGGCAAAACCATCAGTGAAGCGGTTTTACCCGATTATCCCACGCTGATGGATCTGGAATTTCCCCAAGAAGTCTTTCCAGAGGATTATCAACAACTGTATGCTCACGGAAGGGTAAGAGCGATCGCAGATGTTCATGATCCGGCGGCTGGTTTGGCCGATTGTTTGGTGGAATTTGTCGATCAATTTCAGATCAAAGCCAAACTGATTGTCCCAATTGTGCAAAATCTCAATACCAATTTCCAAAATCAGTTATGGGGATTGTTAATCGCGCATCAATGCAACAGCGATCGCCATTGGGTAGATTTTGAACTGGAATTGATGCAACAACTGGCAGATCAAATCAGTATTGCTTTGTCTCAAGCTCAACTCTTAGAACACTTAGAAGAAGTAGTAGAAGCCCGCACCGCAGAATTGCAGGATGTCAATTATAATTTACAACAAGAAATAAATGTGCGGATGCACGCGGAAGCGACGTTGCGACAGAGAGAGGAGCAATTGCGCTTAATTACCAATGCTCTACCAGTTTTGATTGCATATGTGGATGAGCAGCAAGAATATCGCTTTAATAATCAAGCCTACCATGATTGGCTGGGGCAATCACCGGAGGAAATTTATGGTTGCCATTTGCGTCAGGTTTGGGGAGAAGATTGCTATCAACGGATGCAAGTTTATGTAAAAATTGCTTTAGCCGGGCAAGCAGTCAGCTATGAAAATGATATTGTCTTGAAAGATGGTAGTGGGCGATCAGTTGATGTTACTTACATCCCGCATCTAGATGACCAGAACACAGTCAAGGGATTTTTTGCATTAAGTAACGATATTAGCGATCGCAAAGCCATTGAACGAATGAAAGATGAATTTATTTCTGTGATTAGCCATGAACTGCGGACTCCCCTAACATCGTTGCACAGTGCCTTGAAAATCTTAGCTACAGGGCGGTTGGGTAATCTTTCGGACGAAGGGCAGCAAATGTTGGGAATTGCCGATGATAGTACCGAACGGTTAGTCCGTTTAGTCAATAACGTCCTCGATTTGCAGCGCATTGAGTCTGGAAAAGTGATTATGGAGTGTCAAGCTTGCAATGCCGCCAATTTAATGATTCAGGCAGCAGAAGCAATGCAAGCAATGGCACAACAGCATGAAATAACTCTAGTCAAACAACCACAAGATATCCCAGTTTGGGCAGATGGGGATTACATCTTGCAAGCTTTAACAAATTTACTTAGTAATGCCATCAAGTTTTCATCACCAGGGGGGACTGTTTGGCTGACTGTTGAAGTAGAGAAAGACTCCTCAACTCAAAACCTCCCTATGGAAGTAGTGTTTCGGGTGCGAGACGAAGGACAAGGAATTCCATCTGACCAACTCGAACGGATCTTTGAACGGTTTCAACAAGTAGATTCGTCAGATTCCCGCAAAAAAGGTGGTACTGGTTTAGGGCTGACCATTTGCCGCAAAATTATCGAACAACACAACGGTAGAATTTGGGCTGAGAGTAATCCGGGGTGTGGAAGTACCTTTGCGTTCACATTACCCACTCTTGAGAGTGCTGAGTAGTGAGTAGTGAGTAGTGAGTGAGTAGTGAGTGAGTCTTGAGACCCTCTTAAATTTTGAATTTTGTTAGCGCAGCGTTAGCGAGTCATGCCTACGGCACGCCAAGGGCGAACGAGCGTCATTTTGAATTTTGAATTGGTATGAGGGGTTTTCTATGTATACTAAGCGGATTTTAATCATTGATGACGAAGAAACCATTCAAACCGTTGTGCAATTTGGCATCAAAATGACAGCAGGTTGGGAAGTTTTCACTGCTAGTTCTGGTTTGGAAGGCATCCAGACAGCCCAAATGGAAAAACCTGATGTAATTTTGTTGGATGTAATGATGCCAGATATGGATGGTATTGCTACCTTTAAAGAACTCCAGTCTCATTCTGAGACGGAACAAATTCCGGTCATTCTTTTAACTGCCAAAGCACAAACAGCAGAAAAGCGTCAGTTTAATGATTTGGGCGTGAGTGGTGTCATTACCAAACCCTTTAACTCCCTGGATTTGCCGGAGCAAATTACTAGAATTCTCCATTGGTAGCCGCATCAATGAAAATCTTGCTTGTGGAAGATGATGACGTATTAATTAAAGTCCTGACTAGGAATCTGGCAACCCATCACTATATTATAGATGTCGTTAAAGATGGAGAAATGGGATGGACTTATGGTTCTACGTTTGAGTATGACCTGATCGTTTTAGATATCATGCTGCCAAAGTTGGATGGTATCAGTTTATGCAAGCGTTTTCGATCTGAAGGATACGTCACTCCTATTCTGTTACTCACCGCACAAGATACCATTACCGCCAAAGTGCAGGGATTGGATGCAGGCGCAGATGACTATATGGTGAAACCCTTCGATCCCATAGAACTGATCGCTAGGGTTCGGGCATTGCTGCGACGAGGCAGTGCTAATCCCTTTCCCTTGCTGACTTGGGGTGATTTGTTGCTCAATCCCAGCACTTGTGAAGTCACGTATAATGGTTGTCCCCTGAACCTGACAACGATGGAATATGATTTACTAGAACTAATGCTGCGGGACTGTCAGCACGTATTTAGCACGGAAGAACTTTTAGACAGATTATGGTCTTCAGAAGAATTTCCGTCTCAAGCAACAGTACGTTCCCATATCCGTCGAGTGCGGCACAAGCTTGTGGCTGCTGGTGCGCCCCATGATTTTATCGCCACTATGCACGGACGGGGCTACTACCTAAAAGCACCTAGCACGGAAGAATCGACAGCCTTATCTAAAATACCTCAAGAGAATAATTCTAGGGGTGCTTCTGGAATAGCTAAGTCTAGAGAAACCCGCAGCGATTCCCCCCAACATCTGACTCCACCGGATTCTCAACAACAATACCTGGCCTTTCTCAACGAGACTTGGACAACCACTAAACCGAAAAGCCTTGACCAAATGACAGTTTTGTTACAGGCTGTCAGAGATTTGCAAACCGATCGCCTGCAACCTCAACAACAAGCACAGGCGCAACAAGTAGCTCACAAACTGGCGGGGACTTTGGGAGTCTTTGGGTTATCCAAAACAATGCACATTGCTAGGCAATTGGAGTATTGGTTGGGGGGTAGAGAACCACTGCAACCGAAACACGCGCCATTAATGAAAACTCTAGTGACGGCTCTCCAGCAGGATATTGACCATACTACACTGATCCAAATGTCTCAGATTCCTACTGGGCAGTTACCACTGTTGCTGATTGTAAGTTCGGATACTGAGTTCAACCAGTCTCTAGTAGGTGTTGCGGCTAGTCGGGGAATTCGCCTTGAGATTACTCCAGTATTGGATGTAGCTACAACCTTGATGGCAACTGAGTCTCTCTTGGGTGCTGTAGGTCAAGATCCTGATGTCATCCTGTTGCGATCGCCCTCAATTTCATCCGCATCAGAACCCCAAATCAGTAACTTTTGGCAAACATTGCAGACATTCGCACACCGCTACCCTGACTTACCAATTATTGTCATGGGCGATCGCGATGAATTAAGCGATCGCCTAGAAGCCATGCGACGGGGTGGAAAAGTTTTTTTGGTAACATCCACTTCACCAGAACAAGTGATTGATGCTGTAGTCAATCTACTACGAGATCCAGAGACTCCCAACAAGGTGATGATAATTGATGATGATCAAGACTGGTTAAGCACTCTCCCCACCCTGCTTAAACCTTGGGGATTTAAGGTGACAACCCTTGCTAACCCGCAACAATTTTGGACGGTACTGCAAGCAGTTAGCCCCGATGCCCTAGTATTAGATGTAAATATGCCAAATATTAATGGATTTGAACTCTGCCAGATTCTCCGCAGTGACCCCAATTGGCAGCGTTTGCCAGTATTATTTCTCAGTGTGCTAACAGACCCAGCAAGCCTTAATCAAGCGTTTACAGTCGGTGCAGATGATTATCTATGTAAACCCGTCATGGGAGTTGAACTAGCCAACCGTATTCTAAGGCGGTTACAAAGAGTCAGAGCTTGGGCTAGTTGATTTATTAAAGGTTTGTAGTAAGGACTTCAGTCCTAAAATAAGGACTGAAGTCCTTACTACGAACTCGGTCACAATAACTTTATATTACTTAACCCGAACTCAGGTTACTTAAATTCAAAATTCAAAATTGAATAACTTCTACCCCATCCCACCCTTCTGTCACCTGTCACCTGTCCCCTGTCCCCTTCCAACTGCACACATTTTGCACGAACTATAGGTCAAGGTAAGTATTAATCATATACTCAAATAGAAGCATATGTTGAAGTCTATGGAAGCATCGTTAAGAAGCCGTCAGAATCCCCTAATCCACAGATTGGCGGATGCTATTGAAGAAATTTGGCAAAATCACCTGGATCTATCCCCTTACTCAGTCCCAGAAGGTTTAGGCTACGTTGAGGGACACTTGGAAGGCGAACGGCTGATCATTGAAAATCATTGCTACCAAGCTCCGCAATTTCGCAAACTGCATTTAGAATTGGCTCAGGTTGGCAGTGGATTAGATATTCTGCACTGTGTGATGTTCCCTAATCCTGAATATGCGATTCCTATTTTTGGCACAGATTTAGTTGGTGGGCGAGGCGGCGCAATAAGTGCAGCGATCGCGGATTTGTCTCCTATCAGTAGCGATCGCACTCTACCAGAACGCTACTATCAACAGTTGTCGGTGTTGTCTGATGTGCCGTTTTCTCAACCACGGACTTTACCACCTTGGGGTGATATTTTTTCCGAATTTTGTCTGTTTGTCCGTCCAGAAGGTACTGAAGAAGAAGATATGTTTCTCAACCGGGTGCGGGAATTTTTAACCATCCATTGTCAAATTGCTAGTACAGAGACACCCCTAACATCAAATCTTGACATTTCCAAGGTGCTAGCAGGACAACGAAATTATTGTACAAAGCAGCAACAAAATGATAAGACTCGGCGAGTTCTGGAGAAATCCTTTGGTACAGAGTGGGCGGATCGCTACATGACTACTATGCTTTTTGACTATGTAGCTTGAGATTATCTTCAATGAATTTGTGTCATACCAGGATAGCGATCGCCTACGGGACATCGTAGCTCATCTCAATCCTGGTAATTTTGCTTAGTTAAATTAATTATTCTGCCTGCAAGCGATCGCATAAATAAACTACCCCAAAAAACCTTTTTTTATTAATTTCAGTCTCGAATTCTTGGACTGGGAGAATTTTGCGATCGCTCCAGGTTGTAATAATCTTTTCTCGACGCAAAGACACTTGAGAGACTGACGTTGATCAAGGGAGGTTGAAAAGAGAAGTTTGCTTAAATTATATTAACAAATATTAAGGTAAACTTATATTAACAAAACCTCACTTTTTTCAATAAACTGGTTAATCAGATTTTTTTACACCAAATTGTTGCTAAATATTGCTAAAAGTAACAATAAGTTAAGTCTAAAGACAAAATAAAAATATAATAAATCCTTGCTATAAAAGGCTTTCAGCGTTTACTTAATATTTTTTAACCAATTCTCTGGAGACAAAATCAAAATTGCACAAAATTTGCACAAATGGATTGCTTTAATCAAATTCAGGTTCAAAAAACCAACTGCACTCTCTACCCTTGATGGAGCGGATTCAGTTTCTGAGAAATTGATGATTAGCCATTTCATTATTTGGGCTTGAGAGTATTAGAAAAATGATTGTTGTGGATATCAGTAGTATTGATTTATAGCTGTCCCTTAGTTAATCATAACTAGGTAAAAGTATAGCGGTTAAATTACCGTTATTTTCAAGTGAGTGTAACTCGCTGGATATTTTTTGCCTGTTTACTGATGATAGTGGAACTATCTTTCAATCAATAACTATGCTCATCCAAATCAACACTCAGGCTTTGAACCGAAGTTGAATCCACAGCATAGTAATAATTATTAGGAGATGCTGGAATGCTTGACGCTTTTACTAAAGTAGTTTCCCAGGCTGATACTAGAGGCACATACGTCAGCGATGCAGAGATCGATGCACTGAAGGCGATGGTCGCTGCTGGTACTAAGCGGATGGATGTTGTGAACCGTATTACCGGCAACGCCTCCACAATCGTTGCTAATGCAGCACGGACATTATTTGCTGAACAACCCCAGTTGATTGCACCTGGTGGTAACGCTTACACAAACCGCCGGATGGCTGCTTGTTTGCGCGACATGGAAATCATTTTGCGTTATGTTACCTACGCTGTGTTTGCAGGTGATGCCAGCGTTTTAGACGATCGCTGTTTGAATGGTCTACGTGAAACATATCAAGCACTAGGCGTTCCCGGAGCTTCCGTGGCAACTGGCGTAGACAAAATGAAAGAAGCTGCGATCGCGATCGCTAACGATCCTAACGGTGTTACCCGTGGTGACTGTAGCTCCTTAATGGCTGAATTAGGTAGCTACTTTGATCGCGCTGCTGCCGCAGTGAGCTAGTAAACTGCTCACCACGTCATGATTTCTACTTTCTGCCGCACAACTTTACATATTTGTTGAAAGGATAATCAGCATGAAAACACCTTTAACCGAAGCAGTCGCTACCGCAGATTCTCAAGGTCGGTTTCTCAGTTCCACAGAAATTCAAGTTGCATTTGGTCGCTTCCGTCAAGCTGCTGCTACCCTTGATGCTGCTAAAGCTTTAAGCTCTAAAGCTCAAAGTTTAGCTGATGGCGCAGCCAACGCAGTTTATCAGAAGTTTCCCTACACCACCCAAATGCAGGGTAACAACTTCGCTTCAACTCCCACAGGCAAAGCTAAGTGTGCGCGGGACATTGGTTATTACATTCGCATCATCACCTACTGTCTAATTGCAGGTGGTACAGGCCCTCTAGATGACTACTTGATTGGTGGTTTGACAGAAATCAACCGTACCTTTGATTTGTCTCCTAGCTGGTACGTTGAAGCTCTCAAATACATCAGAGCCAATCATGGTTTGAGTGGTGATCCAGCTGTAGAAGCAAATTCCTACATTGACTATGCAATCAACGCCCTAAGCTAAGGGTTTCCTCCTGCCCAGAACAACTAAAGGCTGTGAATGCTAATTTTCTAGCATGGGCAGTTTTATGGGGTTCTGGGCTTGTTTTTTCCTTGTAGAAATTCAGGAGATTCAGTCATGACTAGTTCTACGGCAGCCAGTCAGCTAGGATTTGAGCCATTTGCTAGCACACCTCCTACAGAGTTGCGAGCAAATGAGGATGTAAAAGCGGTAATTCATGCCGCCTATCGTCAAGTGTTTGGTAATGACCACTTGATGCAAAGCGAACGCCTCACGAGTGCAGAATCGCTATTGCAGCAGGGTAACATTACCGTTCGGGATTTTGTCCGGTTGCTGGCACAATCTGAGCTATATCGGCAAAAGTTCTTTTACTCTACACCTCAAGTCCGATTCATCGAATTAAACTACAAGCACCTGCTCGGTCGTGCAACTTACGATGAAGCAGAGATTGCCTACCACGTCAATCTCTATACGCAGAAAGGATACGAGGCAGAAATCAATTCTTATATTGATTCAGTCGAATATCAAGAAAACTTTGGAGAATTGATCGTTCCCTATTATCGGGGATTTGAAACCCAAACGGGACAAAAAACCGTAGGCTTCAGCCGGATGTTTCAGATATACCGGGGATATGCTAACAGCGATCGCGCCCAAGGTAAAAATAAATCTGCGTGGTTAACTGAGGATCTCGCCCGGAATGTGGCGAGTCCAGTTCAGACCCCTGGTTTTGGCAAGGGACTAACTGGAACTGTCGCAGGCGATCGCGGACAGCTTTATCGAGTCCGAGTTATGCAAGCAGATAGAGGACGCACACCTCAAATCCGGCGTAGTATAAGTGAGTATTTAGTCACCTATGACCAACTCTCACCCACCCTGCAACGGCTAAATCAAAGGGGTAGCCGGGTAGTAAATATTTCTCCTGCTTAAACCAATCTATTTTGCAATATCAAGTCTAAAAGGAGAACTATATCGATGGCAATTACAACTGCCGCATCTCGTTTGGGAACTGCGGCTTTTGACCAAACACGCCCGATTGAACTGCGTCCAAACTGGACATCAGAAGATGCCAAAATTGTGATTCAGGCAGTTTATCGTCAGGTATTAGGCAACGACTACCTGATGCAGTCAGAACGTCTCACCAGCCTGGAATCGTTGCTGACTAACGGTCAAATCAATGTCAGAGATTTTGTCCGAGCAGTTGCTAAATCTGACTTATACAAAACCAAATTTCTTTACCCCCATTTTCAAACACGGGTAATTGAATTGAACTTTAAACATTTGTTGGGACGCGCTCCTTACGATGAATCGGAAGTGATTGAACATCTGGATCGCTACCAAAATCAAGGCTTCGATGCAGACATCGATTCTTATATCGATTCTGTAGAATATGATACCTATTTTGGAGATGCGATCGTTCCTTACTACCGTGACTTCGTGACCACAGGAATTGGTCAGAAAACCGTTGGTTTCACGCGGATGTTCCGCCTTTATCGCGGCTATGCCAATAGCGATCGCTCCCAGCTAGCTGGTACTAATTCTCGTCTAGCATCTGATTTAGCTAAAAATAGTGCTACGGCAATCATCGCTCCTTCTGGTGGTAGTGAAGGTTGGGCGTACCAAGCCTCTAAACAAGGAACTGCACCCAGTCGCACCTTTGGCAGATCCTCTACAGGTTCTACCCCAGGTCTCTACCGCATTGAAGTTACGGGTATTAGTTTGCCAAGATATCCAAAAGTGCGCCGTAGCAATAAAGAGTTCATTGTCCCCTACGAACAGCTATCCAATACCCTTCAGCAAATTAATAAGCTGGGCGGTAAGGTTGCCAGCATTACCCTCGCACAATAGGAGATAGAACCATCATGTTGGTACAGCCACGCATGAGAGTGTCAAGCTCAACCTCAGACAATCGTGTTTTTGTCTATGAAGTAGAAGGATTAAAGCAGAACGACCAAACCGAGAACAATAAGTACCCGGTTCGCAATAGCAGCACTATTCTGATTCAAGTCCCCTACAGCCGCATGAATGATGAGATGCGACGTATTAGCCGCTTAGGTGGCAAGATTGTTGGCATCCGTCCCTTGAGTGAAACTTCAACTGAAGCTGTATCAGAAAGTTGACAGCAATCCTATATAGTCTTTTCGGGCGGAGAAAATTGAATTTTCTCCGCCCGTTTTATTTTCAAGGCAGGTCTTATCGATTTACATACTATTGAGAATTTCTATTAATAGGATTGGTATTATCAATGGGTCATAAATATATTTTTTTATAGAAAAATGCCGGGAAAGCTTGATTTAGCAAGGTATATAGAATTAATCTATCTAGGTTAGTATGATAAATATCAATAAAAACTTGCATTAATATTCAATTTGAGTTACATTTAGATTAATTATCTCAACAAATATCCAACTTACAACAGTTAAAAGGAATAATTAGCAGACAGTCTAACTATTTGCTCAATTTACAGTTGGACAGATTGATTAAGGCAGCCTGTAAGCTACACACTTAAAAGATAAACAAATACTCATGACCTAAGTAATAACTTAGCTGATGAGATACATATCTATAGAAGCAGTATAACACTATACCATCTTCCCAAGGATTTATATTTTTTTCCAAAATTGTTGAGAAATTTTAGCAATAATCTTCAAAATGTAGATTGGTGGGACAACATCTAAAAAATGTTAGTTAGAGGTAGGTAAGAGGAAAATCTAGAATTTTTAGCTAATAACAACTTAATAGGACTATCTTGAGGATGATTTAATGAAAAAAAATGTTAATTTTTTATAAATATCAGTTATATATCTATATTTCTTTAAAAAATTTGAATACCGCATTATTTAGATATAAATACACAGTTAATTAGAATTTGAGGTAATAATTCAGTTAAAAACTTCCTGAATCTTATGTAATAGATAAGGTTAAACAATTTTCTAGTTCTATTCTAGAATCTTTCTTAATAAGCAAGACGTTTTTAAGAAAGAATGTTATAAAGTGGCTACCTGGGGTTAAACAATCAATGCAAAACAGGGAGAAATTGTAGTTTTAACTACAATTAATTGTATCAAAACATTGTCTATAAATATCGTCATTTAGTAGAAATTAATGGATAGTTTATTTTGTTCTGATTCCACACGCCAACTAGGAGAAGAAGTTATCGGTAGTGCTACTGACTACCAAACCTATATTCTTGTTGAATGTCCTTTACCGTGGGTATCCAATGCTTTTAATTCTAAATGGGTCCCCAATAATTTACAGGTTTTGGTAGAAGAGGTTAAGCAAGCTAAATTACCGATCAAATTTCTCTTAATTGCTAATGATTTAACCCATAAAGTAGAACATACAACTCTTTTAATTTATGAAAAACAAACAGGATTGAGCTTTGGATATATTAAGCATGAATTTAGACTGCCACATATTGAGCAAGTAGCATTATTTGTCAAAAAATGGTTATGGGGAAAAACACCTATTTATGAAATAGAACCTAGTGTTAGTCGAGATATACTAATATGTACCCACGGCAGTCATGACAAATGCTGTGCCAGATATGGTAATCCTTTTTATTTCTATGCTACAGATACTATTGCTAACTTGAACTTAGAAAACGTGCGGGTTTGGAGATCCAGTCATTTTGGTGGACATCGATTTGCACCCACTGCTATAGACTTACCACAAGGTAGGTATTATGGGCGTTTAGATGAGGATTCATTCCAGGCAATTTTAACACGCACTGGCGATGTTCAAAGGTTAAAGGAAGTGTATAGGGGGTGGGGAATCTTGCACCCTGCACTGCAAGTTTTAGAAAGAGATTTAATGTTGAATCAAGGATGGAATTGGTTTAACTATAAAGTTGAAGGTAAGATTTTAGAGCAAAGTTTGGACAACAATACAATTTTAGGTGAACTAACTTTTGCAACTCAAAGTGACTCTCTTTACACTTACCAAGCTAAATTGATTAAGGATAATAATAAGACGGTCAAAGTTAAAGGGTCTTGTAATGCTACCCAAAGTTCAGTATTTGTAAAATATGCTGTAGCTGATCTCTGCTTGGTGAGTGAGAATGTGCTTACCTTTAGTAAATAAATTTCACGCTCATAAGAGGTTTTCATCTACCAAATAACAATTGATAACTCAAAAATAAATTGCGTCTCTACATGAAGGCTTTAGCGATTAATCTTTTCCTTTTCCACCTGAAGCAAAAAATTAAGTCTAATCGCAACTTCACCGCAAACAACGAATTGCTACGAGTAGACCTCTAGCTTTATTTAACGTCTCCTCATATTCCTTTTCTGGTTCAGAATCAGCCACCAAACCTGCGCCAGCTTGTACGGTTACGGTATTATCTCTAACTACCATAGTGCGAATTGCGATCGCAGTATTTAATTGCCCCTCAAAATCGTAATAACCATACACTCCAGAATACACACCCCGGCGACTCGGTTCTAATTCATTGATAATTTCCATCGCCCGAATTTTCGGTGCGCCACTAACTGTCCCAGCCGGGAAGCAAGCTTTTAATAAATCCCAGGCGGTTTTATGGGGTGCTAATTTACCTACCACATTACTCACAATGTGCATCACATGAGAATAACGCTCAACTACCATTAATTCATCAACTTTGACGCTACCACTTTCACAAACCCGCCCCAAATCATTCCGTCCTAAATCGACTAGCATGACGTGTTCAGCGATTTCTTTAGGGTCTTGCAATAAGTCTGTAGCAAAGGCTAAATCTTCCTGAGTTGTTTTACCCCGTGGACGTGTCCCTGCAATGGGACGCACAGTGGCTATTACCTCACCCTCTGCATCCCGTTCGGCTTTCACCATAACTTCGGGACTAGAACCAATAATTTGCCAGTCTTGGAAGTGAAAATACGCCATATAAGGCGAAGGATTAATTTGTCGCAGGGAACGATAGAGAGAGAAGGGGTCGCCTGTGTATTGTGTAGAAAGACGTTGAGAAATGACGACTTGAAAGATATCACCAGCTTTGATGTAATCTTTGGCCTTTTGAACACTGGTGCAAAATTCTGGACGGGTAAAATTGCTGCTATATTCTGGTGCTTCCCCGACTTTAGCCTGGTTGGGGGGTGTCCATTCCAGGATGGTTTTTTGTGGCGATAAGGGCAAAGATAACTTGCTTACCATCTGGGTAACGCGATCGCACGCTTGTTGATATGCTGATTTTATATCTACTGCTGGGTCACGTAAATCAGCATAGGCGATCGCCCAAATTTTCCGCTTTACTTGGTCAAATATCAATAGGTGGTCTACCTGCATCCACAACCCATCAGGTATGTTGCGCTCATCTTGGGGATGCACTGGTACACGCGGCTCAATCCAACGAATTAACTCATACCCCCAAAAGCCAAATAATCCCCCAATTCCTGGCGGTAATTCGGGTAGCTTGACTGGTTGAAAAGGTGCAAGACAGTTGGCTAAAGCTGTAAACGGGTCACCTGCAAACACCACCTGAGAACCATCGCGGTGTGTCTGGGTGGTAGTGTCGCCCCTGGCTTCTAAAATCCACAGTGGATCACAACCAACTAAACTATAACGCCCGATTTTTTCTCCACCTTCCACCGACTCCAGCAAAAAGCTGTAGGGCTGTCCTGCACAAAACTTGTACCAAGCGGAAACAGGTGTATCTAGGTCTGCTACCCATTCTTGATACACGGGGATGAAATTACCTTGTGCAGCTAGCTGAGAAAATTCAGAAAAATCGGGAAAAATCATAGGCGGATTGGGGATTGGGGACTGGCGACTGGCGACTGGGGATTGGGGACTTGGCTAGTGCTGAGTCTTGAGTCCTGAGTTAAGAATTTCACTCAACACTCATTACTCATTACTCAGCACTAATTTGTCCCCAGTACCTATTCCCTACGCATCATGGGTAGCTTTACCAGAAAACTTGAGTTGTGCAGGGCTGGGATTTTCCCCAATGCTGCGGGGAACGTGACGTACTTTCTCACGACCAGGGTTCACTTTTTCTGGGAATACGCCATCGGCTGGGTGAATGAAAGTGGTTTCGCCATTAGGCAGAATCCGATAAATTTTGTAGTTGGTGATTTTGAATTTACGGAGTTGACCGCCTAAAGCGATACCATATTCTTTCCGAGCTATGTACAGCAAGTTTTGACCTTCGTGCATAGTAGCCGCACCACCGGTGGGAAGTTCAAAAACTTGAGCCTTGGGGCTAGTCCAGGTGATAGCATATTTTTCTTCTACTTCAGCTTTGGTGAGCAAGCCGCCAGTGCTGCCAGCAAAGAGTGGAGTTTTGCCAGAAAGTGTTTCTGCCATAAGGGATTCTCTCAACGTTTTTAGGGCATCGTAACACCGTCATCACCATCATATTGCGATCGCGTCACAGTCTGTAACAGTCTTTGGTGAGTTGGTGAGTGCTGAGTGCTGAGTGCTGAGTAATGAGTAATGAGTAATGAGTAATGAGTAGTGAATAAAAAATCCCAGTCCCCAGTCCCCAGTCCCCAATCCCTATTTTCTATTCCCCAATTTCTTGACTTTTGGCCTCTTTTCCTCTTGGCTACCTTGAACAATGGGGATAGTGAAATGAAACTGACTACCTTGGTCTTTACCGCTTGACTCTGCCCAAATTTTCCCACCCCAACCGTTGACGATTTGGCGGCAAATAGCTAAACCTAGCCCTGTACCACCTGCTGTGCGCCGTAATGCTCCTTCTTCTTGGTAGAAACGGTCAAACACGATTTCTAGCCGATTGGGTTCAATCCCTCGCCCTGTGTCAATCACGGTGACTTCTACTACCATGCGATCGCTGTTGTAGTCGGCACTGATATTTATTTGACCTTGGGAGGGGGTAAATTTACAGGAGTTATCCACTAGTTTGGCTAAAACTTCGACTAACCAATCACCGTCAGCCCTGACTAGAGGCAAATTTTCGGCAATGTGCGCTGTGATTTGGGGTGGTTTTTCGACTGTAGGACGTGTGCGAATGCGGCTAAGTGCTAAATCTACACATTCTTGTAAGCTTAGGGATTCTGGATGCCATTCCACACGACCACTTTCTAGGTTAGAAAGGGTTAAGAAATCTTGCACTAGTTTTCGCATCCGTTCTGAGTCAGCTAAAGCTGTATTTAGCATGACTTGCTGCAATTCCAAGGGCATATCAGGCTCAGTGGCAAGACTTTCGAGGCACACTTGAATGGTAGATAAAGGGGTACGGAGTTCGTGACCGGTGATGGCTATCAGATTACTGCGGGTGCGATCTAAGGCTTCTAGCTGTTTATTGAGTTCTTCTAAGTTGGCGTAGGCTTCAGCTTGAATTAAAGCAGATCCAATGTGGGTAGCGATCGCCTCTACTAAATCCAGTTCTCCTTGTTGCCATTGGTGCGGCGGTAGAGAGCAATAATGTAGTTCTACAATCCCTAATAGTCGCCCTTGAAATAATACTGGTTCGATCAACCACGAACGCACGGCAAATTTTTTGACTATTAAGGATAGTGTGACTGAATTAGTGACACGAGAATCATTCAAGCTATCCGTAACACAGACACCTTCACCATGATCTACCACTTCTTGGAATAGGGGATTGCTATTTAACTCCCAACTTTGCCCAGCAATAGAAACTACCCCAGGGATTAAAAACTCATGTTCGATAGTTGCTTGGGTATCCGCAGCTTGAGCGCGGTAAATTAAACAACGACTTGCTCCTAAGTGCTGCCCTAATTCTTGAGCAGCGATTTGTAGTACCTGATGGGGGTCTAGCGATCGCCGAATTGCTGTACTAATTGAGTTAACTAAGCGTTCTTTCCTGGCTTGGGCAGCGATGGAACGGTAAGCTTTATGCAATTTATACTGACTAGCTTGCAGGTAGGTAACTAAGCGTTGGACAAAGGGGTCTGTGTCGATGTCACAAGCATATTCACTAATAACACTGGAGACGTAAGCTTTGCTATCTCCAATCCCAAATCTTTGCCGTGCTTTCTCAACTTTGCTCACCAAGTCTGGTCTATACACCACAATCCTGTCTAATAACAACTGGGCTGCTTTGATACTGACTCCTCGTTCTGAAGTCCAAATTCCTTCAAATCGCCGCCCTGTATCCGTATCCAAACTAGGAAGCCAATCAGGTACTTGTTGATTTTTAGCGATCGACCCCAGGCTTTCACGGCAAACTAAGCAAGTAGCATAATTATCAGCAATTACGACCAAATGCCACTCTTGACTTAAAGGGTCGTCTGGCTGAAAGGCTACCTTTTCATAATATTCTGAGCTATTAGTAAAATCAGTCTCTGGTGCAGACAATACGTATATTTGATTACTTCGCTGCGATAAACGTTTATAGCGATGAGCTTCTTGGCGATAGAATCTCTCTCTCTGAAAGCTAGCAATTATTAGAGGCTGGTCTAAAGTCGCAGCCAACACCTGATCTTCCATTGCGTGGGAGAGGGCCGTTAATGAAGCTTTAAAGTATAGCTGGGGCCGCAGGTAAGGTAGGGACTCTAACAGATCACTCAGCACGGAAGTCGAAATGCTCATGAATATCTTTTAAAAAGCCCAATTTGAACAACATCCACGTCACAGCTGCATTTTACAAGTTACAACTGATTCTCAAATTAAGTACACAGGTGCAAAATGTAAATAATTTTGAACAGCAATTGTTCTCAAGGCACTGGCAGTAATTTACTCCCACCTTTCAGACGTACTTGTAGCTTTCTCTACAGACTGAAAACCCTAAAATTGAAAATAAACCAACAACGGCAATATATCTTGTCGTTACAGCCTTGATTTGTCTTAGGGATAGACACATCAAAGCTATTTTGGTCTTCACCCAAGTTTTCTTGATCCATTTGCTGGCATCGTGATGTTTAAAAAAAAGAGGCTACTAAGCCCAATATACATTCTCGAACAGCTCTCCTATCATGTTATTGGGAAGTTTATTAATTAAAAGTTGTCCATATAGACAAAATCTTACGAGATGTGAAGCTTAAATCCCCCGTGATGTATCCGGGGATATGAAACGAAGAATGTGTGTGTTTACTGTATTTGCCTCCTACAGCCCTGCACCTGTACCTGTACTCCCCACTCTTCGTTTTCAAGACAGGCGAAAATTAGCACAAATTTGTCAGTAGAGAAGAATTTTTTCTTCTGTGTAATCCTTTATAAATTAGGCTCTTGGGTAAGTTCTGCCTAAATTTGGATATTGTTGTATCTTGGTTAAGTATTAACACCAATTCCGAATACTGTTAGCTGTCTCGGCAAAAACGAACTAAAAATTACTATTTTTCAGCCTTGACTTCAGATTTAAACAATATACATTGATAAAGATTTGTTATTTATGTAGGACTAACTGGTCATTAGTCAAAAGTCAATACCACCACGCTCTTTAACTATGGATACTAGACCATTGACTACAGCACTCTTTGCCTGTTGACGCTGATACGATCGCCAAAATTTAGCCCTGTACACGGAATTTTGACTAATGACACCGGATACCCTGACAACCCCGGACAAAGTTTTATTGGATGGAAAAACCTTTATCCCCGCCGAACAATTACCTATCCCAGAGTGGCCTTGTGTGGTAAGTGAAAGACCACAGCCAACTCTGACTGTTAAGGATGATGATCTATTTTTGGTGACGGACACAATGGGGAACATTTCTGGCTGTTCCCTCAATGATGGCGGTAATCCCAGCATGGGGCTATTTTGTGCCGACACGCGTTTTTTGAGTCGTCTGGAGTTACAAATTGATGGGCGATCGCCTGTACTCCTCAGTGGTACGGCAGAAAAGGGGTTTGCGCTCTCGATTTTGTGTACTAACCCCAAAATCGATGAACGCATGACAGCTGATACTATCGGTATTCGCCGGGAAATGGTACTTAATGGTGCTTTATTTGAAGAAATTGAAGTAGCCAATTACAGCACTACCACTGTCAGCTTTGAACTAAGTATTAGCTTTGATGCCGATTTTGTCGATTTATTTGAAGTCCGGGGTTATGAGAGAAAAAACCGGGGGAAACTCTTACGCCTTGTAGAACCTGTATCAGAAGACTTAGCCGCTTTTCACCCTGATAGCCCTACCCAAACTCAGCCCTCAGCAGCAAAAGAAAATGTCTTATCCTTGGCTTATCAAGGTCTAGATGGTTTGGTGATGGAATCCCGCATTCAATTTCAACATCGCCAACCAGACTATTTCAAGGGATACACTGCGGTTTGGCGATTAGAAATGGCTTCTCACTCTACCCAAAAGCTAGGCTATCGGGTGAATCTTCTGACTAACAACACTTCTACTTCTACGGTGAGTGCAGCTGTGACTTTAGGACAGGCTAAAGCAGCTGAGATGATGGAAGAACAGCACTGGGTACAACAAATTACCAATATTCGCGCCGATAAAAGCTTTTTGAATCGGTTGATTGAACGCGCTGAACAGGATATGTATTTGCTGCGCCAGTCTTTTGGTGAAAATAAGACTGTATCGGCTGGTGTACCTTGGTTTTCTACACTCTTTGGGCGAGATTCCCTAATTACAGCTTCCCAAACCCTGATGCTGAATCCTCAAATTGGCAAGGAAACCTTGATGTTACTGGCAGCTTACCAAGGTAAGGTTGAGGACGATTGGCGCGAGGAAGAACCAGGTAAAATTCTCCATGAGTTGCGCTTGGGGGAAATGGCAAGATGTCAAGAAATTCCCCACACCCCCTATTACGGTACAGTAGACGCTACTCCCCTATGGTTGATGCTGTACGCTGAATACTACGCTTGGACTCACGATCAAGAAACCTTAGAAAAGCTTTGGCCCAATGCTTTAGCCGCTATGGATTGGATTGATCGTAATCTTCAACCAACTGGCTATCTGACTTACCACCGTAAATCTAAACGGGGACTAACTAACCAAGGTTGGAAAGACTCTGGTGACTGTATTGTAGACCGTAAGGGAGACCTAGCCCACGGATCTATTGCCTTGAGTGAGGTACAAGCTTACGTTTATGCTGCCAAAACCCGTCTAGCAGATATTGCTAGGACGAAGAAACGACTTGACTTAGCAGAACGCTGGCAGGAAGATGCTAAAAATCTCAAGGTGCGTTTTAATCAAGATTTTTGGATGGAAGACCAAGATTTCTGTGCTTTGGCTTTGGATGGTGATGGTAAGCACGTAGATAGTATTACTTCTAATCCTGGTCATTGCCTGCATTTGGGGATATTTACACCAGAAAAAGCTTACAGTGTGGCGGAAAGATTACGCGCACCCGATATGTTTAATGGCTGGGGTATCCGTACTTTGAGTAGTTTGTCCCCAGCTTATAACCCAATGGGTTATCACATTGGCTCGATTTGGCCTCATGATAATGCTTTGATTGCGATGGGATTGCGATCGCTTGGTTTAATTGATCAAGCTTTAGAATTGTTCCAAGCTTTGTTTGATATGACAGGTCAACAGCCTTACCAACGTCCCCCAGAACTTTTCTGTGGTTACGAACGTAATGGCGATCGCACGCCTGTGCAGTATCCTGTTGCTTGTACTCCCCAAGCTTGGGCTACTGGTAGCATTTTCCAGCTACTACAAATGATTGTCAATTTAGTTCCTGATGCACCGAATAACTGCTTACGAATTATTGACCCCGCTTTGCCAGAGTCAATCAGTCGCCTGTCACTGCATAATCTGCAAGTCGGTACTACTATTCTAGATTTAGAATTTGAGCGTTCTGGTAGCACTACAGCCTGTCGTGTTGCTCGAAAACGCGGTAATCTCCGTGTAGTAATTGAAGCGTAAAAAGTAGGTAGAGAGGAGTGATTTTACTTGTCACTACTCTCTACCTACTAAGATTTGACCTATATATTTACTGTTAGCATTGCTTAGTGGCGTTAGAAGACAAATTGTAGTGTTTCTACCGCTTCCGTTTCACAGGATTTGATGCTACCTATTACTATATATTTACGCTTCTTCTGATTTCTCTATTTTATGTCCTGGAGAAGATTCATAAAGTGCATCTAGTTGTTGACGTGCATCTTCAACGTTGATTGAACGCATTACCAACAAAGGCTCTTTAATCATTTTGCCTGTACTATCTAATAACTCTGGATGTGGTGCGAAGTTGCTGTTAGCTCCTAAATAACCAAAGCCGCCTTGATTCCCCGCTTGCGAGTTTCTCGCTGGATAATTCCGCAGCCCATCGCGATCAAAACTAAACATGATTAAATTCCGAATTAAGTTAGCAACAGCTATCACAGCCAGAATTGTAAAAGCAAGAATGTAGAGTAGGTGTAACATCTTTTTTCCTCCAGGGCAGCAGATTTTAAAACTTTTTAAAACTTTATTTCTTAACTGTTTATCTCGCCGATATTCTCATGATTAGCGATGATAAACATCTGACACACTTTCTGTGCATCCATCTATAAATTGGTTAATTTGTCAACAGTTATTTGATTTATCGTAGCATAAGATACATTAATTGTTAATAAAAACAATCTTAAGGATTTTGGGCAATTGCTACGAGTTGTATATCTTCATAGATATATTTTTATGTTGCTTGCTCAGAATGAAAGCGTCGCACTACATTCCAATACTCAGTGACCAATTTATGCCAAGGGGCTAATGTTGCCATATCAATGCCGACTTGTCCTTCTGTTGCTTGAAACAGCATCTTGGCTGAATTTAGTTCTGCTTGGGCTTGCTGAATACGCGATCGCAAATCAGTTTGCTCTTGTTCACTCATAAATGAGAGCCTTTCTTTTTCCAGAAAGTTTTGCGATCGCTCAAACCAATACTGAAAATCGTCTAACAAAGGTTCTAATACAGTCTTGAGTATATGGGAATCGGGTAACTCTGAGTTTCGCATAAAATGAGAGAAATACTTCTAATTTCTTTACTAATATTAACGTCTTTTACAATTCTTAACATTACTATAAGCTATTCCTTCAGAAAGATTTCTGAAAAATCAGTAGTGTGCATTATAAATAGGACTTACGTAGTGATACGAAGAATCAAGGGTTTGGGCGAGGGTATAGGGGTATAGGGGTGTGGGGGTGTAGGTGTTCAAAACCCTTACACCCCTACACCCTCATACCCTTACACCCCTTCTTCACAAATAACCTCTGTGCGTAAGTCCTGATAAAATGTAGTATTCCATCTCCATAAGTCAATACGGTTCAGTGAAGAGAATAGTAGTTAGGGAGTTTCTCACCCCAGAGTAGGCAATGAGCTACGGTAGGCGGAACACCATCGTAGTAGAGTGATAACCCTGTGTTATATTTGGGTAGATTTTTCACAAATGTAATTGATAAATTACATTTGAAAATACTTATTGCCAATGGTTCAGCAGCCAATGTCGCCTAATCAAGCCCCCAACGCATCAGCACAACCTGAGAAAATGTATTTACCGCGTACCAGCGAATCAGAAAAGTTAAAGAAGATTCGCCATACCGCTTCCCATGTGATGGCAATGGCAGTGCAGAAGCTGTTTCCCAAGGCACAAGTGACAATCGGCCCCTGGATTGAAAATGGCTTTTATTACGACTTTGATAGTCCAGAAGCATTTAGCGATAAGGATCTCAAAGCCATCCAAAAAGAGATGGTGAAGATTATCAACCGTAAACTGCCAGTAGTTCGGGAAGAAGTCAGCCGCCAGGAAGCAGAACGCAGAATTCAGGAAATCAAAGAACCCTACAAGTTAGAAATCCTGGGAGATATTAAAGAAGAACCAATCACAATTTACCACCTGGGGAATGAGTGGTGGGATTTGTGCGCGGGACCTCATATAGAAAATACTAGTGAACTCAACCCCAAAGCCATAGAATTAGAAAGCGTTGCCGGTGCTTATTGGCGTGGAGATGAAACCAAAGCCCAGCTGCAACGTATTTATGCCACTGCTTGGGAAACCCCTGAACAATTAGCTGAATATAAGCGACGCAAGGCAGAAGCTTTACGACGTGACCACCGCAAACTCGGTAAAGAACTAGGATTATTTATATTTTCTGAACAAGTAGGGCCGGGTTTACCCTTGTGGACACCCAAAGGCACTTTGTTACGCAGCATTTTAGAAGACTTTCTCAAACAAGAGCAACTAAAACGCGGTTACTTACCTGTAGTCACCCCCCACATTGCCAGAGTGGATTTATTTAAAACCTCTGGACACTGGCAGAAGTATAAAGAAGATATGTTCCCCTTGATGGCGGAAGATGAAGCGGCGGCGGCGGAAGAGCAAGGCTTTGTTCTCAAGCCAATGAACTGTCCTTTTCATATCCAAATATATAAAAGTGAGTTGCGTTCCTACCGGGAATTACCAATGCGTTTGGCAGAATTCGGCACTGTGTACCGCTATGAACAGTCAGGGGAATTAGGCGGTTTAACCAGAGTGCGCGGTTTTACAGTGGATGATTCGCACCTGTTTGTTACCCCAGAACAGTTAGACGATGAATTCCTGAATGTAGTTGATTTGATTTTGTCAGTCTTCAATAGTCTGCAACTAAAAAACTTTAAAGCTAGATTGAGTTTCCGAGATCCAGCTAGTGATAAGTACATCGGTTCTGATGATGTGTGGAACAAAGCTGAAGGTGCAATTCGCCGTGCTGTGCAACAGTTGGGGATGGAACACTTTGAAGGTATTGGGGAAGCGGCGTTTTATGGCCCCAAATTAGACTTTATTTTCAGCGATGCTTTAGAAAGAGAGTGGCAGTTGGGAACTGTACAGGTAGATTACAACTTACCAGAACGGTTTGATTTAGAATATGTCGCGGAAGATGGGACACGCAAACGTCCAGTGATGATTCATCGTGCGCCTTTTGGTTCTCTGGAACGGCTGATTGGTATTTTGATTGAAGAGTATGCGGGGGATTTCCCCTTGTGGTTAGCACCAGTACAAGCTAGATTGCTGCCTGTTGGTGAAGCACAGTTAGACTTTACCAAAGATGTGGCAACTAAGATGCGGGCTTTGGGTATTCGTGCGGAAGTTGATACTAGCGGCGATCGCTTGGGTAAGTTAATCCGCAACGCTGAAAAGGATAAAATACCTGTAATGGCTGTCATAGGTGCAAAGGAAGTGGAAACCAACGCCTTAAGCATCCGTACCCGTGCTTCTGGGGAATTGGGAGCTATTCCTGTAGATGAAGTGGTGGATAAAATGAAAGAAGCGATCGCTAATTTTGAAAACTTCTAGCAATTAGTCGCCTAGTTAAAATACTAACTCCTGATGCTAGAAAGTTTTATCTTCATCTTGCTTATTGGCTTTTTTGTCGGACAGATTGCCCGACGTTTAAAAGCCCCTGCATTAGTAGGCATGGTTTTGGTGGGAATTATACTGGGGCCTCAAGTTGCTGACCTAATTAGCCCCGATGTACTGGCAGCGTCTGCTCCTTTGCGAACGATCGCTGTCATGGTAATTTTGATGAAGGCAGGCTTAGGTTTAGACCGGGAAAAACTAGGACAACAAGGAACAGTAGCACTGCGATTAGGGTTTCTGCCTGCGGCGTGTGAAGCCCTATGTATTGCCTTAGCTGCCATCTGGATTTTCAAGTTCGACTTTGCCACTGGGCTATTGCTGGGTTGTATCATTGGAGCAGAATCACCGGCGGTGATTGTACCGGGAATGTTACGACTGAAAAGTTTAGGTTGGGGAGTTGATAAGGGAATACCCGATGCCATTCTCACTGGCAGTGCGCTGTCAGATGTTTTACTACTACTATTGTTTAGTCTATTACTTAACTTTTTAGTAC
Source organism: Nostoc sp. UHCC 0870 (assembly GCF_022063185.1). Lineage (NCBI taxonomy): Bacteria > Bacillati > Cyanobacteriota > Cyanophyceae > Nostocales > Nostocaceae > Nostoc > Nostoc sp. UHCC 0870. Next base: position 191,047 of record NZ_CP091913.1, read on the forward strand.
AAGGCGCAACTTCTACAGTCACCTTGCCTTTAGGTTTAAGTCTGAGTGCAGTTCAAATCCTGCCTCTACAAATAATTTGCCAAATTGTTTTGGGAATCGTGTTGGGTTTAGTGACAGCCAGGCTTTTAGTGTTGTTGCTGGTGAAACAGAAATGGACTCAAAATGCGGTGCAGGATAGTCTAGTTGCAGCGAGTTTAGCGTTGTTTCTGGTAGTTATGGCAGAGAAATTTCCCTTCTTCTCTGGCTATCTGGCAGTAATGGCAACAGGATTTTTCTTGATTGAGTTGGATGCTCCTTTAGCACGACGGTTGCGTTCTGGCTTTGATAGCCTGTGGACTATAGCAGAAATTGTTTTGTTTGTGTTGTTAGGGGCAAGTATTCAATTACAAGTTTTAGAAAAAAATCTACTGCCAGGATTGGTAATTCTGGCAATTGGGACGTTGATTGGCCGCGCTTTGGGATGGTATTTATCTACATTAGGGAGTAGCTGGAATTGGCGGGAGCGAATGTTTTTGCTCCCAGGGAATTCTGCTAAAGCTACCGTTCAAGCAGCAATTGGGGCGATTCCCTTAGCACAGGGAGTTCAGGGTGGAGAGACAATTTTAGCGATCGCTGCTTTATCTATTCTAGTCACAGCCCCCTTGGGAGCTTGGGCTATTCCCACCTTCGCACCAAAATTGCTAGAGCGGGGGGAGGTTGATCCAACAAAAGTAGCGATCGCCCGTCAGATTGTCATACTAGCTGCTGTTGATACCTCCCCTATAGCTAGTCAGGTATTGACTAAAGCCGCCGAACTTGCCCGTCGTAGTGATGCTGAAGTGATTGTATTGCATATCATTTGCACCGATGATCCTCCAAAAATAGAGCATCTGCAAGAAAAAACTCAACGACTTTTAGCAGACATCCGCCATAAGTTCATTGCTATTACAGGCTCAATTCCAGAGGAAATTATCCGTGTTGCTCAGGAATATCGAGTTGCTGATATTGTCATTGGCAAGCGAGGACATCAGCCTTGGGATAAAGTTCTTGTGGGTTCTGTCTCCCAAGCAGTCTTGGAATCTAGCCTAATTCCTGTCATTTTAGTTGAAGATGATCGTATTGGTAACTAACCAGATAACAATCGACTATGAGAGTAACTTTATCCCTGGATTTTGGTGGTACAAAACTAGCAGCAGCTGTAGTGAATACTGGTTCTAGGGAATGGTTGCGTTATGAACGCCGTTTGTCTCCAGCTAATGCAGATGCTAAAACAGATTTAGACATCATGCGATCGCTCATTCACTCTCTGCTACAAGATATAACACCTTCAGCGATCGGTGTTAGCTTTGGCGGGCCGGTGGATGCAACAACAGGAACAGTCAGACTATCTCATCACGTCCCAGGCTGGGAAAATATTCCCCTCAAAGATTTACTGGAAAAAGAGTTTGGTGTACCTACCAGTGTAGATAACGATGCCAATGTTGCCGCTTTGGGTGAATGTCGTTTTGGTGCTGGTCAAGGATACGATAGCCTGTTTTACGTTACTATTAGCACTGGTGTAGGTGGTGGTTGGATACTCAACGGTAAACCGTGGCGGGGTGCTGCGGGTATGGCTGGTGAAATTGGTCACATGATTGTAGATCCATCTGGCCCTATATGTTTGTGTGGTAAGCGTGGCTGTGTAGAACGTTTAGCGTCAGGGCCTTACATGGCACAAAATGCTAGAGAGATTTTAGCCAGTCCACAGGAATCCCCAAGCGGGGAGATACTCAAGAATTTAGTAGACAATAACTTAAATTTACTGACAGGTCAGCTAATTAGTGAAGCCGCCGCCAAAGGAGATAATGTAGCTACAGCAGTTTTGCAAAAGTCTGCTTGGGCGTTGGGCGTAGGACTTGGCTATGTGGCTAATTTAATTAATCCACAGATGTTTATTTTAGGTGGCAGTGTCACCAAAGCAGGCGAAATCTGGTGGAATGTAGTACAAAAAGTAGCCAAAGAGACAGCTTTACCAGAAGTAATGTTTGAAATTGTACCCGCAGCATTAGGAGATGATGCACCATTATGGGGTGCTGTAGCGTTAGCTGAAGACAATGTAACAAAAAATCTCAGACGGTGAATTAGTCATATAGCAGAAGATTTATTCTCTTCTACCTGAATAAATGACTCAAATTCCCCCTGGGGTGTCCATTGAATAGCACCATCTTGTGCTGTCAAAAAGATTTTAGTTGAAGTTTTATTAAGTTCGGCTAAGGTTTTAGAGTCAACATCGCCAGCAGATGCGATCGCTACTTGTGGCTTTAATGCTGTAACTAAATCTTGTAAAGACTCAGACCTACACCACAATACTTGAGGATTAGGCCAACCGCCAGCTTTCATTATTCTTTGCACTTCTTGAGATTTAACATCCCCTACTAATAACCAACTTTGCCCTAGAATTTGCAATTGTAAAATAGGTTGTTCGTTGATTAATTGTGCAATTATCGAACCAGTATTGATAGTTTGACCAATAGGTAAAATTTGATGAATTCCCTTTTGCTTTTGTAATTCTTGTTGAATTACTTGATTAGTAATGGTTTTTTCTTTGTTGATGGCATAGGCATAGAAATTTTTAATTGGCAATTGTTGTAAGACTTCTAACCAAGCATCATTATCATTACCTTGGAAATCCGTTGCGATCGCCCAATCTATCCGATTCACGCCTTGTTGTTTTAAAAATGGTATAATGGTGAATCTTCCTGTACCCTCATCACCACTATTAATTACGGTAACTTTACCTTTATCTTGAATTACTAAAACTGGTTCTGCCTTAGCTTCTAGCAAAGTGATTCTCATTAACGTACTGGTTGAATGCCACGCCGGAACAATGACTAAACCAAAAGCGATTAAGCTGGCAAACCACCACCGTTGCTGCCACCAACGCACCAACCACACCAACAATATCACTATATATATAATCAATAACTGCCAAATCGATATACTACCCACAGCCAAGGAATTTCCTGGTAATTGGCTGAATACTTTCACTAATTCAATCAGCCACAGAGTAGGGTAATGCAATAAGCTAGCCAAAACACTACCAGCTTCTGGAAACATTAAACCTGCGATCGCGCTAATAATCCCACCAATACTAAGAATCGAAATTAACGGTGTTGTAATAATATTGAGCAGCAAACTGTAAGCAGGGACAACTCCAAACACAAACAGTTGCACAGGTAAAGTCCAAATAGTAGCAGCCAGAGGTACAGCAATTAAAGCAGCGATCGCCGATGGTAGCCAATCTAGACGACTAATAATAGCAGGTACTGTGACAACCAATCCCAAGGTTGCCAAAAAACTCAACTGAAAACCTAAATCCCAAATCCATAGGGGATTAAATATCAATAAAAGAGTTGCTGCTAATAACAGTGAACCTAACTGCTTTACCTTCCTATTTAATGCCAAACCCACCAACGCCGCAAAACCCATAATCACGGCTCGTAGTACCGACGGTTGCACACCTGTTAAACACAGGAAAGTGATTAACGCCAGTGAACTCAGGGTGACTTGGGTGGCTTTTTTTGCCCGCTTTGTTAACTGTAATATGACACTCAAAATTAAAGAAGTTTGAAACCCTGAAGCCGCCAAAGCATGAGCTAGTCCAGCTTGGACAAATAAATCGCGGATATCATAAGGCAAATCAACGGCTTTACTACCTAAAACCATTGCACTTACAAGTGGCCCTTCTGGAACATCTAACCACCGAACTTGCGATCGCACAATCCTATCTCGAATTTGCCACCATCCCCATTGCCGATCTTCATCTAGAATATTAATCTGTCGCCCCATTAAACCCGCAAATGTTCCTTCCTGCTTCAGAAACTTCTGAAAATCAAAAGCACCTGGATTAGATGCAGCTTTAGGCTTGTACAAAACCCCAGTCACTTCAATTTGTTGCCCAGAATGTAACCCTGTCACCTGAAGTAAAGGTACTGTGACATACAACTTACCTGTTGCCCCTTTTTGAGTATTTTCCTCGCCTTTTTCCTTTTTAACGGGATTTTTGACTTGATCTACTTGAGAAACATCTAGCGAAAATTGCCCCCGTTGACTCCGGGTAACACGAGGACTACTACTGATTTCACCACGAACAATTACCAGTTGTTCTTGATTATTGCTATTCATTGGTGGGACGAATTGACTAATGTCATTTGCATCTGGTGCTGGCACTCGCCATTGCAGATAAAAACTTGCCAATAATCCCACCAAACCAGCTATTAACCATACTCGCGGTTGAATATTACTTTTCCATATATTAGGTGTTACTTTGACTCTACTTTGAGAAATTTCTGATGTCTGCGAAACTATTGGTGGTTTGGTGTAACCCTTTCTAGACAAAACTGCACTTAATATCCCTAAAGGCAAAATCCATACTCCACCCCCAGGAACTACTGTGAATAATAATCCCAGAATATAGGCAAGACAAATAATTACACCACTAGTCTGAATCATAAAACTTCTTGTCCCAGCACCCGATAAACAGAATTTACAGCCAACTTAAAAATAGCTAGTTTGATTTGTCTGGAAGACCTTTCATACTTTTGGTGAAGTATAGTTCATTCCGTTTCTACAAACAAAGCCCGCTTGTGCGGGCTTGATCAAAATACTTAAAAATATGACTGCATTTTATTTTACAGTCGCACTCATAAAATCAAAGAGAGATACCTAAGTTAAACCCTAGAACAGCATGGAGCAGTAAAACACCGAGTGCCACACTACCCAAATAGGCATGAACAGCGCGCAAAACCTTTTTATTGCCTAAAAATCCACTTAAAGAAATTACACCGTTAATTAGTAAAAGTAATAGTATCAGCGAACCAGTCCAAAAGTGAGAACTTTCAAACAGTGGTTTATGCTGCATAACTAAAGACAAAACCCCGCCAATATAACCACCTGCCAGGAATAAAAACAACCACGGTGCTAATTGACGGTGGGAAATCCGACTTTTCAGCGCAGCATCTTTATCCTTATCCTCCAGCACCTTACCTCTCCAACCCGCCACTCCCACAAAACTACCTACAACAAAAATCACGATCGCCATCATCAACGGATGTCCCCAATGTACAATCGGTTCGGGTACTCCTAGAGAACGAAACCCAGCTGCGATCGGTTCTAGAACTTCACTCCAATTCACCATCTGTCACGCACCATTTTTGTAGATAAATTTCTTAACCCTCTTTGTTTTAAAGAGGGTTAAGAAATTTTACCAAGTTTTAAGAAATATTAAGCAGGAGTATATCAAGGATTAACTGAGGATTTTTAGAGATGACGATTTATCGCCATCTCTAACCGTCAAAATGGGTTGGATTTGACAGACTACTAGTTCTGAGCAACAAGGGCATTTTTTAGCAAAGGGAAGCCCAACTTTTCCCTTTGCTCGACATATAAATGAGCTACCTTCCGTGCCAAGTGGCGAATTCTAGCAATATACCGTGTTCTCTCCGTTACCGATATCACTCCTCTAGCATCCAGCAAGTTGAAAGTGTGCGAACACTTCATCACGTAATCCAAACTAGGTAACACCAATCCTTTTTCCGTTAACTGGGTAGCTTCCTGCTCATACAAATTAAACAAAGTCAGCAGCAACTCAGGATTAGACGCTTCAAAGTTATAGGTACACTGCTCAATTTCTCCTTGAAGGTGAACATCACCATAACTAATGTTGTCAGTCCAATGAATTTTAGTAATCGCCTCCACTTCCTGGAGATACATAGCCAATCGCTCTAAACCATATGTAATCTCAATTGACACGGGACGGCAATCAATACCCCCACACTGCTGGAAGTAGGTAAATTGAGTAATTTCCATTCCATCTAGCCAGACTTCCCAACCAGTACCCCAAGCACCCACCGTTGCATCTTCCCAGTTATCTTCCACAAACCGAATATCGTGGTCTTCTGGTCGAATTCCTAACGCCCGCAAAGAATCAAGATAAATCTCCTGAATATTATCTGGTGAGGGTTTAATCAAAACTTGGTACTGATAATAATGCTGGAAACGATTCGGGTTCTCTCCATAGCGTCCATCTGTAGGACGGCGACAAGGTTCAACATAAGCAACAGACCAAGGCTCTGGCCCTAAAGCCCGTAAGAAGGTATGAGGATTTTTAGTACCTGCGCCCTTCTCCATATCGTAAGGCTGGGCAATCAAACAACCATGGGCAGCCCAAAACTGATGCAAAGTAGCTATTACCGACTGAAAATTCACACTCTTTTCTCCTTGAGTCAGGACAGTGGATACAAAATTGTTGCCTAGAAAGCCCTACTGTAGCGAGTTTAGAGGAGACAGAAAAGAGTGAGCAAACTTTTTTTCAAAAAAGAGTTGACACTGAAAGAGAAGTTAGATATATTGGATAAGTGCCTGAAGGGAAGAGCGCGACGAAGCGCAGTCCGGGGGGCAACCGAACCTTGAAAAAATTATAGTTTGAAAGCCTAAAAAAAGCAACTACCCTGCGTCAAGAAAATAAAGACACCAGGCTGAGGTGGTAAAAGAGCAGCCAAAAGAGCTAAAAGAAAGACTCAACAAAATGGAGAGTTTGATCCTGGCTCAGGATGAACGCTGGCGGTATGCTTAACACATGCAAGTCGAACGGGAATCTTAGGATTCTAGTGGCGGACGGGTGAGTAACGCGTGAGAATCTGCATTCAGGTCGGGGACAACCACTGGAAACGGTGGCTAATACCGGATGTGCCGGAAGGTGAAAGGCTTGCCGCCTGAGAAAGAGCTCGCGTCTGATTAGCTAGTTGGGGGTGTAAGAGACCACCAAGGCGACGATCAGTAGCTGGTCTGAGAGGATGATCAGCCACACTGGGACTGAGACACGGCCCAGACTCCTACGGGAGGCAGCAGTGGGGAATTTTCCGCAATGGGCGAAAGCCTGACGGAGCAATACCGCGTGAGGGAGGAAGGCTCTTGGGTTGTAAACCTCTTTTCTCAGGGAAGAAAAAAATGACGGTACCTGAGGAATAAGCATCGGCTAACTCCGTGCCAGCAGCCGCGGTAATACGGAGGATGCAAGCGTTATCCGGAATGATTGGGCGTAAAGGGTCCGCAGGTGGCACTGTAAGTCTGCTGTCAAAGAGCAAGGCTCAACCTTGTAAAGGCAGTGGAAACTACAGAGCTAGAGTACGTTCGGGGCAGAAGGAATTCCTGGTGTAGCGGTGAAATGCGTAGAGATCAGGAAGAACACCGGTGGCGAAAGCGTTCTGCTAGGCCTGTACTGACACTGAGGGACGAAAGCTAGGGGAGCGAATGGGATTAGATACCCCAGTAGTCCTAGCCGTAAACGATGGATACTAGGCGTGGCTTGTATCGACCCGAGCCGTGCCGGAGCTAACGCGTTAAGTATCCCGCCTGGGGAGTACGCACGCAAGTGTGAAACTCAAAGGAATTGACGGGGGCCCGCACAAGCGGTGGAGTATGTGGTTTAATTCGATGCAACGCGAAGAACCTTACCAAGACTTGACATGTCGCGAATTTCCTTGAAAGGGGAGAGTGCCTTAGGGAGCGCGAACACAGGTGGTGCATGGCTGTCGTCAGCTCGTGTCGTGAGATGTTGGGTTAAGTCCCGCAACGAGCGCAACCCTCGTTTTTAGTTGCCAGCATTAAGTTGGGCACTCTAGAGAGACTGCCGGTGACAAACCGGAGGAAGGTGGGGATGACGTCAAGTCAGCATGCCCCTTACGTCTTGGGCTACACACGTACTACAATGCTACGAACAAAGGGCAGCTACACAGCGATGTGATGCAAATCTCAGAAATCGTAGCTCAGTTCAGATCGAAGGCTGCAACTCGCCTTCGTGAAGGAGGAATCGCTAGTAATTGCAGGTCAGCATACTGCAGTGAATTCGTTCCCGGGCCTTGTACACACCGCCCGTCACACCATGGAAGCTGGTCACGCCCGAAGTCATTACCTCAACTTTTAGGAGAGGGGGATGCCTAAGGTAGGACTGGTGACTGGGGTGAAGTCGTAACAAGGTAGCCGTACCGGAAGGTGTGGCTGGATCACCTCCTTTATAGGGAGACCTAAACCACTCAAGTAACGAAAACAGCGAAAGTTGTGAATAGAGACTGAGAAGGTCTAACCTAGGTCGGTCGCAGAAGTTGAAAAGGCTTTCAAACTAATAATTAGGTTCTTTTGGGCTATTAGCTCAGGTGGTTAGAGCGCACCCCTGATAAGGGTGAGGTCCCTGGTTCGAGTCCAGGATGGCCCACCTGAAAGTAATTAGTAATTGCTAATTCGTAATTCGTAATTAAATACGAATAAAGAATTGCGAATTACGAATTATGATTTGGGGGTTTAGCTCAGTTGGTAGAGCGCCTGCTTTGCAAGCAGGATGTCAGCGGTTCGAGTCCGCTAACCTCCACCTGAAAAAAAAGAAACCGGAAAATTCAGCAACTAACAGTAAAGATATATAAAAGTATGTATCGATAAAGAGTTAGACTGCTGGGTGAAAACCAGCCAGAACCTTGAAAACTGCATAGATAAAGCGAGAAATTAGCAAACACCGAAGAGAGAAAGTGATGAGTGCTGAGAGATGAGTGCTGAGTAAAATCAGTGTGAAGAAATCAGAAATCAGAGCCGGAAGCAAAGTGTTTGCCGGATGAAAACCAATTGTTTGTGGTCAAGCTAATAAGGGCTCATGGTGGATACCTAGGCACACAGAGGCGAAGAAGGACGTGGTTACCGACGAAATACTCCGGGGAGTTGGAAGCAAACGAAGAGCCGGAGATGTCCGAATGGGGCAACCCTAAATACTACCTGTTGAATATATAGACAGGAAAGAGCCAACCCAGCGAACTGAAACATCTTAGTAGCTGGAGGAAGAGAAATCAAAAGAGATTCCCTAAGTAGTGGTGAGCGAAAGGGGAAGAGCCTAAACCAATTGGTTTACCGATTGGGGTAGTGGGACAGCGATAACGAATCTTGGAGACTAG
>NZ_CP091913.1:1840000-2045000 GCF_022063185.1 Nostoc sp. UHCC 0870
CTTCCCATTGTCGAGTGCTACTACACTGATGGATGTACAATAACCCCCATAAGTCTTTACCTTTGATTAAGGGAACAGCGATATTGGCGCATACTTGGAATTTTTCTAGCATCTGAAGATAACAATCACTGATTCCAGCTTCATGGATATCAGCCATTGAGGTAATTGTACCTTGGTGATGAAGCCTAGCAAATTCCTCTGTAAGAGAGCGATCGCCCAATTTCGTACCTAATGCAGAAATCCATTGATTTCCCACATCTTCATAGATAAATTCTCCTTCCCATTCCAAGTTAGGAGTAAAACAGAACACCCCAACTCTGTCTGTGTTCAGAGACTGGCGGACTTCCTTTACCGTAAATTTAAAGATGGTATTGATATCCAAAGACTCACGAATTTGGGATATTACTCTAGACAAGGCTGTTTTCATCGTCTGTCTTAAAAATAGGGAATGGGGAATTGGGAATGAATTTATATCTCATAATTCCCTAAGCAGAGGTAAATTTAACGTAGTGAGTGCTGTTAACGGTAGTGTGGGTTTGAGCAGCGTGCTGAGGGGGAGGAAGGATAGCAACTAATGACTTTTACTGTAAAAATTGAGAGACACGATAAATAAATACCGTGTCCCTAGGGAAATATTCTTGGAAAAACTGCGCTTTGTTCCTAGTGAATCATCGCCGCTTAGTAGTGGTGCGTCGGAGTTCACGTTTTTCTTGCTCTTGAAGACGGCGATCGCGCCATCCTGCTAAAGTTAAATAGCCAACACCACCAGTAACTACTACTAGCAGCACTAAGGCGACTAAAGCCAAAATACTCAGAAATGGACTTTCCACGATGCCTCTATAGTCCGTTACGACCCCATACTACCATTGCAATTGACCAAGTAAACACAACTAGTAGTGATACCCAACCCAATGTCAAAATCGCCATAGTTTTACTTCTGAAATGATTTACAAAACGTCTCTAATATTTATCATACTGGTTACTGGGGACTGGGTACTGGGCAATTTTCCCATCTTTATCTCAACTAAAGATGAATCATGAAGCCATACCTAATCTCTCTTCCCAATTTTCAATCTTGATTATGAACCGAATTTTAGATCATCAATACATGGCAGAACGGCTAGAATCCCTTAAAGCCGGAATTATTGGGGGTTTGGCTTTGGGTTTGGCTTTCTTAATTACTAGCTTTGTCAATACCCTGGTGCTGGCCAAGTATTTTCCCATACTCGTAAGTCTGCAAAGAGATTTTAATTGGTATTGGTTAATGAGTGGGGCGATCGCTGGTTTTTCTGGTTTACTATTCGGTGTGACTTACCGCTATATCATCCGCACCGATCAAAATCCACACTTAAACTCTGGTGGTGTGTTGGCTTTTGGTTTGGTGCGTGGCTTAACTCAAATCGAAGGGTTAAATGCTAGTAGTACAGTTTTACCCTTTGTTGTATTAGTAGGTGAAAGTATATTGTGGTTTGCAATGGCTGCGATCGCCCTCGATATCGCTCTCCAACGCTCCTGGGTAAAACCTTTTAGTTGATTTGAACTACGGTGTAAGTGTTGTTGAATGCAGCAACAGCGAAATGAAACTAACTGTAGAGACCTTGCATGATACAACGTCTCTACAGTTATAGGAGAGGGGTTTTCCAGATCCCGTGAAAAGTCATATTTGTGAAACCCTGGAATAAATTTAAAGTGGTAGATAAATTTTAATTTGGAATTTTGATTGGTTCAGGCGATCGCTAACAGTGTTTTATGGTTTTAAATAATCCTTGGGGTTTTCTGCTACCCAACCGAGAGAAGAACTCGAACGAATTTCAAAATGCAGATGGGATTGTTTACCCGTTGGTTGTCCGGTTGTGCCGACAGTTCCTAGTACCTGACCTTTATTGAGTTGTTGACCAACTTTAACTTGAATACTATCAAGATGGGCATAACGGCTTTGCAGTCCACCATTATGGTTAATGATGACGAGATTACCGTAAGTACCCTGTTCTTGAGCAAATACTACCTTACCTGGTGCGATCGCTTCAACAGGAGTTCCCACATCTGCTAACAAATCTATGCCGCTATGGAAGAATACCTCACCTGTATTGGGGTTAATTTGCCAGCCATAGGGTAACGTCACCTCTCTCGCCTGCTGAAAAGGATAGCCAGATAGCTTAACAGAGGTAGTGAACATAGCAGTTTTAGGAGTCGCAGTAAAACCATTAGGCGACCAGTTTACCCCAGGTACAAAGACAATTCTGGGGTCTTGTTGACAACCATTCACCTCAAAGAGTGCATCAGGACGAACTTTAAATCTTGTCGCTATTTGTCGCCAAGTTTGACCGCGAGGTACTTCTACAACTACCCCATTGAAAGGAGGAATTTGTAATTCACTACCCACAGTCGGAAGCGAACCATCCTGAAGAGATGGATTCATACCCACAATCGTTTCAGGAACAAGATTGTAACGCTGTGCAATGCTAACCAAAGTATCACCACGAACCACCTTATGCCGCCGAAAACGAGACAAAGCCGAAATTGGGCAACCCTCAACAGCAGCACTAGCACTATTTGAGTTTGGCATTATAGCTGTTGTTAGTCCAAAAGCACTAACTAAGCCACAAAGGAGAAAAAAACGATAGGGAAAAGTCATGGATACAAGATAAGACAGCCTTAACTTTAGATTTTAGTTTGGGAAATTGGGAATTGTATTTTTTTCCCCCTGCTTCCCCAGTCCCCAGTCCCCAGTCCCCAGTCCCCAATCCCCAATCCCCTTCCTCAAAAAGCTACTGAATGGTGAACTACTCCTAGTTGCCTTGTCTGCGACACGCTGCGCGAACGGCTGAACTAGGAGCTTCTGTAATCGCGGGGGAGTGCCTGAACTTAGACTTTCGCCCAAGAACAGGACTTACCTCCCCTCCTACAGCAGAGACGGTTGAACCTTCCGCCTTGATCATTCTGATACCCTCTGCTCTAATATTTATCGCTGCGTTTCCATCCCTGTCATGATGAGTGTTGCAATGAGGACAAGTCCACTCACGGACATCCAATGACAACTCACCAAGTTGATAGAAACAATTAGAGCAGAGCTTGGAACTGGGAAACCATCTATCAATCTCAACCAACTTTCCACCCTTACGTTCTAGCTTATAGGCTAGAAAGTTGGTGAATGTTCCCCATCCCACATCAGATATTGATTTTGCCAACTTGTGATTACGAACCATGCCTTTGACATGAAGATTCTCTACTATGACAGCTTGGCTATCGCTGACTAACTTATAACTAAGTTTGTGCAGAAAATCTTGCCGCGAATTACTAATTCGCTCGTACACCTTGGCAACAACTCTTCTATATCTATTTCTTGATTTACTTCCTTTTTGTTTACGCGCTAATTTTTTCTGTTTGCGCTTAAGATTTTTTTCATGCTTTGCAAGGTGTTTAGGATTATCATATTTAGAAACATGAACACCGTCAGTTACAACAGCGAAGTGCTTCAACCCTAAGTCAATGCCGTAAATTTTACCCTCTGAAACAACAGGGTTTTCTCCTTCTACCTCAGTGAGTATAGATGCAAGATATTTCCCTGATGGCGTTTTACTCACAGTAACAGTCTTTATTGTCCCTTCAATCGCTCTGTGTATTTTGGCTTTGACTATCCCGATATTTCCGGGGAGCTTGACATCACCATTTACAACCAATACGTTTTGAGGATATTGAATAGACTGTTTTCCAAACTTAGACTTGAACTTAGGAAATCCAGCACGTTTTGCAAAAAAGTTTTTGTAGGCGGTGGTTAGATTGAGTGTTGTAGCCTGTAAAACTTGACTGTAACAATCAGATAACCACACCGTATCTTCGGCTTTTTTGAGTGCAGGTAAAAATGCGTTGAGTGCTGCACGGCTAAGTCCTTTCCCCGTTTCCTTATAAGTCTCAATTGACTTATTTAGAGCGTAGTTCCACCACCAACGAGCGCAGCCAAAAGCCTGTGCTAATTGAATTTGCTGCTCAACTGACGGATATAAACGGACTTGCACAACCTTGTGTAACACTCAACATCACCTCCTTGATATCTGTACTCTACCATAAATGTGTATTGTGGTAAAATACTCAAATAAAATAATTGGGGATTCGTCATACATCTGGAATTTGTTTTTGCATAAGCAAAAAATCAATTCCAGATGCAATCCTCACTTCGTGACGCTCCGCGAACATCCCCCGCTCCCTATCCCCACCTTATGAGTACATTGAAGGTGGGGACTTCCGCGACACGTTAAATTTATCTGTCCACTTCCTGGTGAATTGACTAAACTTATAAATTAGCAACTGCATTGCTGTCCTTCAGCGAAGTCATTATGAATTTATCTTTAAAGCAACTAGCCGCTTACTTGTCTTTATTGGCGATTGGCAGTGGGGCAGGTTTTTTAGGCAGTCGCTATCTTGTACCACAAAATCGCTCGTTTCAACAAATCAAAAATGTCACAGTGGCTTTACCTTCAGAATCTGTGACACCTAACCCTGTGAGTAGCTCTCCAGTGGCTATTGGTGGTGATAATGTCAATTTTATTGCTAATGCAGTACAAAAAGTAGGCCCCGCAGTTGTCAGGATTAATGCTACTCGCAAAGTACCCAATCCTATTTCTAATGCTTTAAACAATCCTTTATTACGGCGGTTCTTTGGCGAGGATGAACAGCCAATTCCCTCAGAACGGATTGAACGTGGTACTGGTTCGGGGTTTATTTTAAGTGAAAAAGGGGAATTGCTAACTAATGCTCATGTGGTGGCTGACACAGATACAGTAGTCGTCACTCTCAAGGATGGCCGGACTTTTGAAGGCAAAGTAGTGGGAGTCGATGATATCACAGATGTAGCTGTCGTCAAGATTCCTGGAGATAACCTACCGACAGTGAAATTGGGAAATTCACAAAATTTAATTCCCGGACAGTGGGCGATCGCGATCGGTAATCCTTTAGGTTTAGATAATACGGTTACTATCGGCATTATTAGTGCCACAGACCGCACCAGCGCACAGGTTGGTGTCCCCGATAAAAGAGTTAGTTTTATCCAAACCGATGCTGCCATTAACCCTGGTAACTCCGGGGGGCCTTTATTGAATGCCCAAGGCGAAGTAATTGGCGTTAATACCGCTATCCGTGCTGATGCTCAAGGATTAGGGTTTGCTATCCCCATTGAAACTGCTGCCCGTATTGCTAACGAACTTTTTACCAAAGGGCGCGTACAACATCCCTTTTTGGGGATTGAAATGACAGATTTATCTCCCAGCAAAAAGCAACAAATCAATCAAGAAAATAAGCTGAATATTCAACAAAAAACTGGCGTTGTGATTAAAGGTGTGCGACCTGATTCACCAGCTAAAGAGGCAGGACTACTCCCTGGCGATATAATTCAAAAGATTAACAATAAACCAGTAAAAACATCAGCACAAGTTCAGAAGCAGGTTGAGTCTAGCACTGTGGGAGATATTCTAGTCATAGAAGTTAACCGCATTGGGAAAATTATCACTGTGCCAGTGCAGTCTGGAGTTTATCCCGCCAAAAAGTAGTCATTAGTGATAGCGTACCCATTTTGGACTATTGACTGTCGTCACTGAGGCTGCGCCAACGCGAAGCGTCCCGCAGGGAAGTGTTGACTATTGACCATTAGACAAATGATCTAACTGCATCCTTTGTTCCATTTGGCGGAGAAAATAACCGGTCATCATAGCCGATGCTAGGATTCCGGCGAGGTTTTCTTTGTCGGTGGTAATTTGGACATTGAAACTTTCTGCGGGGAGCATTCCCACTAACCCTTGCACGTTCTGGGAAATAATTTGTTTTATTTCCGGGCTGACGGACTGAGCAATACGGGCTAGAACTTCTGGAGACTGATGTTGGAGATATTTAAGTAACTGATTGGGGTTTTCCCCAAAGTTGTCAGAAAGCAGTTGGTTGGGGTGTTCCTCGGAGTTATCGTTCAAAAAGTCAGGATCAAACACCATTGGCAATTTTTTTTAGCTTAGTTGCTAATTCTACTCTAAACCATAGTACAAGGGTAGTGGGTAATTGGGGATTGGGCATTGGATTTTCCCCTACACCCCTACACCCTTACACCCCCACACCCCTAATCTCTATTCCCCTGTTTCTAGTTCTAGTTCTAGTTGTTGTTCTTTCTCATTTTGGGCAAGAATTTGGGGGAGTTGTTCAATTTGGAAATATTGATGAAATTTTGGGGTTACTTGTAGCGAATAGGAACGGGATTCGTTATCTCGGCGTTTGCGAATAAAACCTAGTTCGACTAGTTCGGGAACGTGTTGATATACTCCTGAGCCGCGTAGGTTGATTAAATCGCTTTGGAGGATAGGACTATTAAGAGCGATCGCCGCTAGGGTTCGCAATGCCCCTAGTCCTAATTCTACGGGAATCAGCGTTTGTACTAATTCATGGAAGTCAGGCCTTAGTTGCAAGCTGTAACCAGCCGGCGTTTCTACAACTTCCAAAGCACCCTCTCGGTGGGCGTAGTTGTCCATTAGTTCAATTATGCCTTCCTCGACCGTCGCGCGATCGCAGGCGGCATACTCGGCGATTTCACCGAGTGATAAAGGCTTACCCTTCAAATAGAGAATCGCTTCTATCTTAGTCGCTGTGGCTGTATTCATTTATTCCAGAGTCAAGAGTCATTAGTCATTAGTCAATAGTCATTAGTTGTTAGTAATTGACTATTGACTTTAAGCTGCTTTATTTTTTTTCAGGCTGAAAGATTTATGTTTGAGAAATGTGTGGGATTATACCTCTTTTATTATTTTAAGTCAATATTAAAACCCCACAACTGATGGAAATTCACGCCTCATAAGAATGCTTTTTCCCTACTCAGTGCCTACTACTGAGGATAAATTCTGCGATCGCTAAGTCTTGGGGAGTTGTCACTTTCAAATTTGTCTCTTCTCCTTCCACAATTTGCACTGCGATGCCGCATTTTTCAAACAAAGCTGCATCGTCGGTGACTTCCCAACCTTGACTAACGCCTTCAGCGTGGCACTGTTTTAACAGTTTGACATTAAATCCTTGGGGTGTCTGTGCTGCCCAAAGATGACTACGGTCGGGTGTACTTTGAATTATGCCATTTCCATCCACGACTTTGATTGTGTCTTTCACTGGTACAGCCGCAATTAAGCCCGAACATCGACGAATAGCTTGGGCGCAGGCGTTCAGTAAATCTGGTGTTGCTAAACATCTAGCCCCATCGTGAATTAAAACTTGTTCTGCCTCCTGTGGTAGTGCCTGTAAGCCGTTATACACCGATTCTTGACGGGTAGAACCGCCGATAATTAACTCCACTGGTTTAGTTAGCTTTAAGTTGGCGAGAATTTCCTTAAATTCTGGCCAGTCAGTGGGTTGAGAAATAATCCCAATCCAAGTTATTTCGCTGGCTGCTTGTGCAGCTAGGAGAGTCCAAGCCAGAATAGATTGCGATCGCACCTCCAAAAGGAGTTTATTCCGTTGACCTCCCATCCTTTTGCCGACACCTGCGGCTGGAATTAGTAAATACACAGCATTCCTCAAACTTAATATTGGGGATTGGGGACTGGGGATTGGCGACTGAAACCCAATCTAAAATCCAAAATTTAAAATCGAAAATTGAATTACCCAATTCCCAATTCCCAATTCCTAATCGTTAACACCTAATATTCACCTAAAATAAGGAGCGAGTAAGCGTCAATAATTATTATGCGAGTAGTAGCCCTTGTACCTGGTGGAATTGGCGATCAAATTCTCTTCTTTCCGACTCTAGACGATTTGAAGAGATGTTATCCAAACGCACAACTAGATGTCGTTACCGAACCCCGGTCAAAGGCTGCCTACCGGGTGAGTAAGTCAGTCAATGATGTACTGGTTTTCGATTACAAAGACCGTAATAGCCTGGCAGATTGGGGCAACCTCGTAGGCACAATTCGCGATCGCGAGTATGATGCAGCCATTACCGTTGGTCAAAGTTGGTTAGTGGGTCTTTTCCTCTGGTTAACCGGAATTCCCACACGCATTGGCTACCAAGGTAAAGGCTCTGGATTTCTCACCAAAACTGTACCGTTTAACGCATCCCAGTATGTAGCAACAACTTACCATGACTTGCTGCAACCATTAGGTATTAGCACCACTAACCCAGAGTTAGTAGTAAATGTGCCTAAACCTGATATTGAGTGGGCGCAAACAGAACAAAAACGCCTAGGAGTAAATGAAACAAGTTATGTATTGATTTATGGCGGTGCTAGCTGGGTATCCAAACCCCAGGCGTTGGATCTTTACCCGCTAGATAAATGGCAAGAAATCATTCAAGACTTTCAAACTAAACAGCCAGATTTACCTATAGTAGTCATTCAAGGAGCGAATGATGAAGCATTAGTGCGATCGCTCCGAGATTTATGTCCCAATATTAAGGTGACTACCCCTGAAGATATCGGCAAGTTAGCAGCAATGATCGCTGGAGCTAGCTTGATGTTAACTACTGATAGTGTGCCATTACAACTCAGTGTAGCAGTACAGACTTACACCATTGGTCTGTTTGGTTCTACAGAGCCAAGCAAATTGTTACCAAACAGCGACAAGTTTCTGGGTATCAAATCTCCTACCGCAACAGTGGCAGATATTTCTCCCAAAACAATTTTACAAAAAGTCTGGGGAGGGTAAAAAGTGAGTGCTGAGTGCTGAGTGCTGAGTGCTGTTAGCGGTAGCGCGGCGTTTAGCCGGTGCTGAGTAATGAGTAATGAGTTAGGAGTTAGGAGTTAGGAGTTAGGAGTTAGGAGTGCTGTTAGCGGTAGCGCGGCGTTTAGCCGATGCTGAGTAGTTAGTTATGAGTAGGGGACAAGGAAGACAACGGAAAAGAAATGTTTTCCAGTCCCCAATCCCCAGTCCCCAGTCCCCAGTCCCCAGTCCCTCAAAATAGTGCAAAAAAGGCATCATCTAATTCGTAACCTAGCATTTGCGCCATAGATTTAATCCTCGCTTGCCAGGGAATGTCTTGTTGTTTCAACCAGTCACTCAAAAGAAAAACCTTGTGCATCAAAAAGATTTCTAGAGCTTCGGGATTATACTGAATACCTTCTTTTGCACTAAATTGATGCGGTACAAGCATAGCAGTATAACGAGCCAGTTCTCCGGCTTTCCAATCTAATAAAAATGGCAACCAGGGATATTTGGCATCTAACCGTACAAACCACAGGCGTAATTCAGGGATTTCTGACAGTTCGCGAGGATCTCCTGGTTCTAGGGGATAGTTGATATCAAACTGCAACTGCTGTTCATAGTTAGCGTAGACGCTTTGTGTTTTGTCTTGGGTTGCTCCTTCTTGTAGCAGTTGATTAATTACCGTATCGATGGGGGATAAATCCAGGTTGTTAACAGAATCGGTATTGAGTGCGATCGTGATTGTCATAGACTCAACAGCTACTTTTTGTACAGAGTGGTAGACTTGACAATTCACAGTACCAGCTTTCTGCAATTGCCGCTATATTCAATAATTACATTAGCGTAGCGGTGCATAGCCTATTACCAACCAATTTTACTGGTACAGTCGCCAATATCCGTTGGCTTTGCCATAATTAATGATCTAATCAGTAATTATCTATGGCTGCTTGCTAATGACAGACAACCAAGTCAAAATTCACCTGCTCGTTGGTATCCAGGGTTTGACGTTGTTGGTTTTCTATACAGAAGACTGTTGGCAGTTTCGAGTTTTAACCGTGGACGGTGCTGTTTTTGGACAAGGAAAAGTCTATTACAGTAGCCACGCCGCAGAAAAATATGGATGGGAATGGATTCATCAAAATTTTCAGGAATGAATGCTTTTTCTGATCAAACAGGGTGCGATCGCCTAATTTATATACTTTATTTTGGTTGAAATTGAAGTTAATCTGCTGTGGATAATGCCTAAGAAAATTAGAGAGTTAAAACAATGGCTACGTCAAGTAGGTTTTACTGAACTCCCAGGAAAAGGAAGCCACTCTAACTGGATACATCCCTTATATGCTGGAAAACTAACCGTATCAGGTAAAGATGGTGCAGACGCTAAACTATACCAGGAAAAGGATGTAAAACAAGCTATAAAAGAGGTAGAGGAGAAACAAGGGCAGGAGAAGCAGGAATATGAGTAAATTTAAGTATCAAATGTTGATTCAATGGTCAGAACAAGACAATTGCTTCTTGGTTGGATTTCCTGATTTTCCTGGACAGCATTGGCGGACTCATGGTGATACTTATGAAGAGGCTGTGACGAACGGCATTGAAGCCTTAGAGTCTTTAATTATGGCTTATGAAGCAACAAATGAGCCACTTCCAGAGCCAACTGTTAATCAAGCCGCCTAATTGTGCTGGTTGTATAATATCTAAAAACCTGATGCTGATGCTGTCTTCATTTTGAATTTTGAATTCACGGCGGTACTAGGTAGTTTATAAACAACATATTAAATGAAAACCTACGACTGGATTGTAGTTGGCGGTGGAATTACGGGTGCGACACTCGCCTACGAATTAGTCAAAATAGGCTTGAGTGTACTGCTATTAGAAAAAAACGAAATATCAGAAAATGCTACTCGTTACAGTTATGGTGGACTGGCTTATTGGTCAGGAAGCACACCACTAACTTGCCAATTATGCCAAGAAGCGATCGCGCGTTACCAAATTCTGTCTCAAGAGTTAGACGCTGATATTGAGTTACGGGAATTAGATTTATTGCTGACTATTGCTGCCGATAGTGACCCCCAAGCAACGGCTGCATTGTATGCTAACTGTGCCACTCCACCGCGTTTAATCAGTGTGGAAGCCGCTTGTGAACTAGAACCATTGCTAAATCAGGAAGCGGTTTCTGGTGCTTTAACTGTCAAACATGGACATATTCACCCCCAAAAAACAGCACAAGCTTACATCCAGGCTTTTTTACGTGGTGGTGGTGAAATGCAAATCACCGAAGTCTTACAAGTAAAATCAGGTAGTGTTACAACTACTTCTGAAAATTACTCCTGTGGAAATGTGGTTGTGTGCGCTGGCGGATTTAGCCGTAATTTATTAAAAACAGCAGGAATTCCGATCAAACTGTATTTTACCCATGCAGAAATTATAGAAACCCCACCTGCTAATTTACAGCTAAAAACTTTAGTCATGCCAGCCAATCTGCAAAGATTTAAATTAGAAAGTACATCTAAGACAGATGATAAATTATGGGATGAAGTAGGTAATCAACCAGTACCACCAATATTAGATGCAGGTGCAATTCAGTTTCAAAATGGTAGTTTGCGCCTAGGTCAAATTAGTCGTGTGCTGACAGATCCTTATGCAAATGTAAATTCAGAGGAAAGTGAAAATTGGTTAAGAAAAAGTATTACTAAAGTTTTACCTAAATTGGGTAATTTACCAGGAACTTTACATCATTGTTTAGTAGCATTTAGTAGTAATAATCTTCCCTTAATTGGTGCTATCCCAGGATATGATGGTATTCATATTTTTTCTGGGTTTAGTAATCCTTTAGTTTTTGTACCTCCTTTAGCACAGAGATTTGCTAAATTTATTACTAGCAATGAAGATGAGATTATTGTTCAATTAAATATAACTAGGACTAATATTTGATTTTTAACAGATAAATAGTCCAGTAGGGTGTGTTAGCGACAGCGTAACGCACCTTACCCAACGCCTTAGGTGCGTTACTTCTAGCTTTGTGATAATATTAACTATATTGAATTATGAATTACGAGTTAATTCTGGAATTTTTAGCTCAATATCATCAGTAGCAATTAAAGTTGCCGCTTCTTGTAAAAGCTCCTTTTGCTCTTGATGTATAGCTTCTAACCTCAGAGATATTTCTGCTAATCTTTGCTGTTTTCCTTGATTAACTGCTTCAATTAACACTGGTGTTGATTCTGTTGGTTGATGATTTATTGATTTTTGTATAACTGAATTGAAAATTTTAACTAAAGAGGAAAAGCTAAATTTAAGTATAGTTAGAATTAAGTTTAAAGGTACTTGCAGAATTGACCAACTAGCTCTTTCAATTAAGCCCATAATGGCTTTGATAATGCTCCAGATGAGAGTTAGTCCAAACAGTAATGCTACTAAACCAATAATCGGATGATTTGCTGCCCAATCTATTATTTGTACTAAACGCCACAATGTTGGATGCTGTATCAACCAATCATTAAAAGCAGAATTAATCCCTACGCTGGGATTTGCTAAGGCTGTTTGAATAGCTTTTGAGGTCATATGCTTAACTTGTTCAACATTTTGCACACCTTGACTTAATATCTGTGTCGCTGCATCAATAGTTTTATCAGCTGTTGTTGTAGCAGTTTCTTGTAATGATTGCCTAAGTGTCTGTGCAGAGTTAGTCAAAGAATCAATCGTTTGATGTGCTAAACCCTTTGCTGTTTGCCATTGTTGCCAAATTTCTTTGGATAATTTCATATCTATTGCAAGTGTCATAAGCAATTCAACATTTAGAGAATGTTTGAAAAGTTTTGATGGGTCTAACTCTTCTTCATTTTGAATTCAAAAAAGGTCATCGCTCAATAGCTACTTTACCTCGTATTTGTCCTATAGTGGTTCTCGCTTTAGTGATGTACAAGAACCCCACCCCCAACCCCCTCCCCGCAAGCAGGGCTACGGTGTATACACCAGTTATCGAATCACTATCATTCCTCGAATTACCCCACCCTAACCCTCCCCTTGGAAATGGGAGGGAACTAGATTTTCCTGTTTCCCCCCTTTCCAAGGGGGGATTAAGGGGGGTAATTCGACTTCTGTGTACACCGTAGGCAAGCGGGGAGGGGGCTATGATATACCTCATGTGATTAGGAAACCGCTATACTCCCAATACCCAATGCCCAGTCAACAAGAGGAAAAGGGGCTGGGGGCTGGGAGCGAGGGAGAAGAGCGGGAAGGGGCTTGTACTACAAACGAGAAGTGCTATATATTTTCTAATTCTCTGATAATTCCCATTGTCTCTACACTCACCGTGCAGACTCGCAGCAGTAAATCTATCACTTGTTCTTTATAATCTGCAAAGTTATAAGTATTGAACTTTGCCGCTATTGTCGCATCTTTGGGTTTCTTTTCTTTATATTGATCTAATATCCATTCTAAGGCAGAACGATTACCGAGGCGATATTCCCAAGCTATTTGGGGGATACCTTCTAGGCTGGTAATATCATCTAAAATAATGCTTCCCTTGGCTGTATCAGCTTTGAGTTTTGGTTTTGGTGTTTTTTGATGGTTTTGATTTGCAGGTAAATCAATCCTTTTTAAAGGGTATGGTTTTACTGTTTCATAATTGATATGTAAATCCATTAACTTTTGACCGCAGCTAACCCATTGATGAAAGTTTTCATAGAAAGGTATACGGGGAAATTCGCGTTTTAGGTTAATTTCGTATTTGCTGCGATAAGACGGGTGATGTAGAACGGCGTAGGTGTAATGAAATATATCGAGTTTGGTAATGGTAGAATCTTGGTAATGGTTTTGAAATTGTTTTAACCCCCAATCGGTGATATTTTCAATACGGTTTCCTTCTTTGTCGTAGCGGTAAAGAGGAAGACATTGAGTACCGCCAGAAGCAGGACTAACTGCATTCAGATCAACAACCGTATTAGCTGATATTACAGTAAAAGGTTTAGCTTCTGGTTGTCCCATAAAACCAATAACTTTATTTTTTAGTTCATTCTTGGTAAAAATGTTGGACATTTGGTAAGTTCTACCATTAAAGTGATAGTCAAAATAAAGATATTTTTTGATAAAAGGTCTATATAGACTAGAACTAATACATTTAGCATCAAAGTTCTTAGCTATGCTTCTTTTTAAATAACTCAACATATCTTCATCCCATTTGATGTCACAATCTAACTCTTCATTAGTTCTGCGTTTACGTTCATATACATCTACAAAAAACTTCATCTTGTTTTCTAATTTAGACTTGGAGAAGTCATACACCCATTCATCACGTTGAGTCTTAATACCTGAAGAAAATAATTGAAATATAGCCTGTTCAGAGTCACCAGCCTTAACATCTTTACTAACAAGAGGGATGAGATCATCAAAGTCATTATCTGATAAATTAATCCAATTATTTTTATTATCAGGGTGAATATGTTCAAAAGCCAAAGCATCAAATTTAGTTTTAGCTAAAAAATCTAGCTTTGCTTCTGCGGAATCTTCAGCAATATTTATATAGTAAATTTTGCAAGGTACACTAGTTTTACTTCGCTTCTTCACCATAAAGCTAATAGCTGTACCAACTTTCACCCCAAACACACTACCAGACTTATCACCCGTGCGGATATTTCCACCTAAATCAATAATATAAATTTCGCTAAATTCTTCAGCTACAATTTTTCTAAATCCGTCAAAAGTCTTACCATCAATAAACGAAGAATTAGTAATTAAAGCTAAAATCCCATTTTGACTAATCCGGTCAGAAGCCCATCTCATAAAACGGACATACATATCATATAATACAATTTGATTCTGGGCTGTGCCGCGCTTAACGTATGTGTCCTTAATACGCTTATCTACTTCAGGATAGGTACGATTAGCATTTTGATCATTAAAATTTTCCTGTTTAGCATTATAAGGAGGATTACCAATAATTACTGAAATATCAGCTTGATTTTGTCGCTTAATTCTTGCGGTGTTCTCCACACTCATAGCAAACAAATCTAACTGCTTACCTGCAAAAGATGTATGTTCTAGAGAATCAACAAAACAAATATGTTCAAACTCCTGATATTCATCCATCTTTTGTTTATAGGTATATTCAATATTTAAATTAGCAATGTAATAAGGTAAAATTGCCACTTCATTACAATGAATGTCATTTCTATATTTATATGAGAGACTCTGCTGAGGTAAATAATCAATTAATTCGGTGATAAAAGTACCTGTACCCGTAGCCGGATCTAAAATTTCGACATTTTTATCCGCCAGTAACTTACCAAAATTTTTATGTACTAAAAAATCTACACTTTCAATCATAAAGCGTACAACTTCATTAGGAGTATAGACAATTCCTAACTTATCAGCCGCTTTGGGATTATAGGCTTTATAAAAGTTCTCATAAAGTGATTTTAAAAATTTCTGCTTCTCATGATGATTGTAAATATTAGCCGCAGTTCTTCTAATTACGCCATAATAACGCTCAATGGTACTAAGCGTAGTTCTTTTAAGACTACCTGTAAAGAAACTATTTATGACTTCTTGCAAGTCACGAGCAATATTATTTTCCCGATGAAATTGGGATTCATTAAAAATATTGAGAAAGATATCCTCAGTGAGAATGTGCTGAATTATCATTTCCCGCACATCTAATAAAGTTACTTCCGGGTTAATTGATGATTTGCAGATATCCCAAAATTTTGTCCTGGCTGCTTGAAAAGGTAGATTAACTTCAGCTTGATGATCAATCAAAGTTCTGAGAGCAATTAAAATAGTGGGTAAATCTGTCTTAAATTTAGTAATTGCTTCTCGAAAATCTTCAACTTCAGGA
Source organism: Nostoc sp. UHCC 0870 (assembly GCF_022063185.1). NCBI lineage: Bacteria > Bacillati > Cyanobacteriota > Cyanophyceae > Nostocales > Nostocaceae > Nostoc > Nostoc sp. UHCC 0870. Next base: position 1,855,497 of record NZ_CP091913.1, read on the forward strand.
CGAACATAATTAATAAAATTGGTAATTATTTCATCTAAAGCATCAGCATCTTTCATCGGGATGCGCTGAGTTTCTTGTCCACCCTGAATTAATACGGCTGTTTGGGAATCTTCAAATAAAATGTTACTATCTGGGTAGCCTTTAGATAATTTCTTGTAAATTTCCTGGTCTAAGTTATCATCTTCATCTTTACTTTCCCAGTAACCCCAATCTAGCCGTAAAGCATCTTTAACCGTACCATCAGGATAGACAATTTTACCGCTAGGCGTTCTGTAATCTAATTCAGGAATTAATCTAAATTCTCTGGATTTACAATATTCATTAACTAAGTTTTGAAAAGCTACGCGAATAGATGTTTCTTTGCGTGTTCCGCCGTAATAAATAATCTTGTCTACTTCTGTGTAATATTGCGAAACTAGAAGCTTGGACATACTTTGTAATTTATTTATATTTTTGCGTATGTCTAATTTAATTTCTAGTATCAGAAACTACCTGAGTATAACTACATAATAAGCATCAATTTTGAATTTTTGTGATTTTTTTATCTTAAATTTGACCGTATTTACACTTGAAGAACCGGCTTGACTACAAAGCCTTAACCATATTTCCATATCACCAAGAGGAAATTAACAAGAATATTAAGTTTTTGTTACATATAGTGAGCATTTACTTTTATTATTTATTAATGTTTGTTAATAAAGTTTACGATTTTTATATCGATTTATGTCAGTTACAGGACAAAATGCCCATTGGGTAAGGTTTTTCTGATAAAAAACTGATATTGCCGAACAAAATCTTCAAACTTTGGCGGCATGAGTCGCCAAGAACATCCATTAGAGAACACGCATCAAAGGAGCAGAGGAAGCATGTTCACCCACGTCAAGTCCACCATTAGACACATTGCGCCTGATAACCTAGGCGGACGTAAGTTAATTAAGGTGGTCTATGTCGTGCTTGAGTCCCAGTATCAGAGTGCATTGTCGCAAGCGGTTAGCACGATTAACTCGAACAATACCAACCTGGCGATTGAAATCAGTGGTTATTTGATTGAGGAACTTAGAGATCCTGAGAACTATGAAGAGTTCAAAAGGGAAGTCGAGAGTGCCAATATCTTTATCGCCTCATTGATTTTTATCGAAGACTTAGCACAGAAAGTAGTAGCAGCAGTAGAACCACACCGCGATCGCTTGGATGTAGCGGTTGTCTTTCCCTCGATGCCAGAGGTGATGCGCCTAAACAAAATGGGTACATTTTCTTTGGCACAGTTGGGTCAGTCAAAAAGTGCGATCGCTCAATTTATGCGGAAACGCAAGGAAAAATCCGGTGCTGGCTTCCAAGATGGGATGCTGAAGCTGTTGAGAACCTTGCCTCAAGTGCTGAAGTTTTTACCAATGGACAAAGCACAAGATGCTCGCAATTTTATGTTGAGCTTTCAGTATTGGCTGGGAGGTTCGCCAGAAAACCTGGAAAACTTCTTGCTGATGCTAACGGATAAATACGTATTTAAATCTGTAGATAAACAAAACTCCTCATCTGTCGAATATCAAGCACCGGTAGTCTATCCCGATTTGGGGATTTGGCATCCTTTAGCACCAACGATGTTTGAGGATGTGAGAGAGTACCTCAATTGGTACACAGTCCGTAAGGATATTTCCAGCGATTTGAAAGATCCTTTAGCTCCCTGTGTGGGTTTGGTATTGCAACGCACACATCTAGTTACTGGTGATGATGCCCATTATGTGGCAATGGTGCAGGAGTTGGAATCGCTGGGTGCAAAGGTATTACCTGTATTTGCTGGTGGTTTGGACTTCTCCAAGCCTGTAGATGCTTATTTCTACGAACCCACTACCAAAGCACCGTTAGTAGATGCAGTCATATCTTTAACTGGTTTTGCATTGGTGGGTGGACCGGCTAGACAAGACCATCCCAAGGCGATTGAATCACTCAAACGCCTCAACCGTCCTTACATGGTGGCATTGCCTTTAGTTTTCCAAACTACCGAAGAGTGGTTAGATAGCGATTTAGGGTTACATCCGATACAAGTAGCTCTACAAATTGCCATTCCCGAATTAGATGGCGCGATCGAGCCGATTATATTATCGGGTAGAGATGGCACAACCGGGAAAGCGATCGCCCTCCAAGACCGCGTTGCCGCCGTCGCCCAACGTGCTTTAAAATGGGCTAACCTCCGCCGCAAACCCAAGCTGAATAAAAAAGTTGCCATCACCGTTTTCAGCTTCCCACCGGATAAAGGGAACGTCGGTACAGCAGCTTACCTGGATGTATTCGGCTCAATTTTCGAGGTGATGCAGGGACTCAAAAACAATGGCTACGACGTGCAGAACTTACCAGAAAACGCGCAAGCGTTGATGGAACAAGTCATCCACGACGCGCAAGCACAGTATGCTAGTCCTGAACTTAACGTTGCTTATAAAATGTCAGTGCCAGAATACGAGGCACTTACACCTTATTCCCAACGCCTAGAAGAAAACTGGGGGCCACCACCAGGACACCTCAACAGCGACGGACAGAACTTGTTAATTTACGGTAAGCAATTCGGTAACGTCTTCATTGGTGTACAGCCTACCTTTGGTTACGAAGGCGACCCCATGCGGCTGTTGTTCTCCCGTTCCGCCAGTCCTCACCACGGTTTTGCAGCTTACTACACTTACCTAGAGCAAGTTTGGTGTGCTGATGCTGTCCTGCACTTTGGTACACATGGTTCTTTGGAATTCATGCCAGGTAAGCAAATGGGGATGTCGGGTGAATGTTACCCTGATAATTTAATTGGCACAATTCCTAACCTGTATTATTACGCAGCAAATAACCCCAGCGAAGCCACAATTGCGAAACGTCGCAGTTACGCGGAAACAATTTCTTACCTGACACCACCTGCGGAAAACGCTGGTTTGTATAAAGGTTTGAAGGAACTCAGCGAGTTAATTGCTTCCTACCAAACCTTAAAAGATAGCGGTCGCGGTATCCCCATCGTCAACACGATTATGGATAAATGCCGCATCGTCAACCTGGATAAAGATATTAACTTGCCAGAAACCGATGCCAAAGATATGACACCCGAAGAACGGGATAATATTGTCGGCAGCGTCTACCGTAAGCTAATGGAAATCGAATCGCGGTTGTTACCTTGTGGTTTGCACGTCATTGGTAAACCCCCAAGTGCAGAAGAGGCGATCGCCACTCTGGTAAACATTGCCAGCTTAGATCGTCAGGAAGAAGAAATCCTCAGCTTACCCCGCATTATCGCCAGCAGTATTGGGCGAGACATTGACGAAATTTATCGAAATAGCGATCGGGGCATATTAGAAGATGTCCAACTACTACAAGACATCACCCTAGCTACCCGCGCCGCCGTTCGCGCCTTAGTAGAAGAACAAATCGACGCAGAAGGAAGGGTTTCCTTAATTTCCAAGTTGAACTTTTTCAACATGGGTAAAAAAGAACCTTGGGTAGAATCCCTGCATCAAGCAGGTTATCCCAAAGTTGACACCTCAGCCTTGAAACCCCTGTTCGAGTATTTAGAATTCTGTTTGCAACAAGTTTGTGCAGACAATGAACTCGGCGCATTACTCCAAGGCTTAGAAGGCGAATACATCCTACCCGGCCCTGGTGGCGACCCCATCCGCAACCCGGATGTATTGCCCACAGGTAAGAACATCCACGCCCTAGACCCCCAATCAATTCCCACATCTGCCGCAGTCCAATCAGCTAAAATCGTTGTCGATAGGCTATTGGCACGGAACAAAGCCGAAAACGAAGGTAAATGGCCAGAAACCATCGCCTGCGTTCTCTGGGGAACAGATAACATCAAAACCTACGGCGAATCCCTAGCACAAATTATGTGGATGGTCGGTGTACGTCCAGTTCCCGATGCTTTGGGACGGGTGAACAAGTTGGAGTTAATACCCCTAGAAGAGTTGGGACGACCCAGAATTGATGTAGTCATTAACTGTTCTGGTGTATTCCGCGACTTGTTCATCAACCAAATGAACCTGCTAGACCAAGGGGTGAAGATGGCGGCGGAAGCCGATGAACCCTTAGAAATGAACTTTGTTCGCAAACACGCTTTGAAGCAAGCTGAGGAAATGGGAATTAACCTCAGACAAGCAGCAACCCGTGTTTTCTCCAACGCTTCCGGTTCTTACTCGTCAAATATCAACTTGGCGGTAGAGAACAGCACATGGGACAGCGAAGCCGAGTTACAGGAAATGTACCTCAACCGCAAATCCTTCTCCTTCAATTCCGATAACCCCGGAATGATGGACGAATCCCGACAGCTGTTTGAAAGCACCTTAAAAACTGCTGATGCGACTTTCCAAAACCTGGATTCATCAGAGATTAGTTTAACGGACGTTTCCCACTACTTCGACTCCGACCCCACCAAGCTAGTAGCAAGTCTGCGTGGTGATGGTAAAAAACCAGCATCCTACATTGCAGACACCACCACAGCCAACGCCCAAGTCCGCACATTATCCGAAACAGTGCGCTTAGATGCCCGTACCAAATTGTTAAATCCCAAATGGTATGAAGGTATGTTGTCTCACGGTTACGAAGGTGTACGGGAACTTTCCAAGCGGTTGGTAAATACCACAGGTTGGAGTGCGACAGCCGGCGCAGTCGATAACTGGATTTACGAGGATACCAACGAAACCTTCATCAAAGATGAAGAAATGCAGAAACGGTTGCTAAACCTCAACCCCCATTCTTTCCGCAAGATTGTCTCAACTTTGTTGGAAGTGAATGGTCGCGGTTATTGGGAAACTAGCGAGGAGAATTTAGACCGCCTCCGCGAGTTGTACCAAGAAGTTGAAGACCGAATTGAAGGCATAGAATAGGATTAAATGGGCAGGCTTTACGCCTGCCTTAATCTTTCAGTCTGGAATATCACCATGAATGCTTTAACCGTCAACCTTCAATCAGTATTGGAACTGACAGATGAGCAATTTTTTAATCTATGTCAAGTAAACCGTGACTTGAAATTTGAACGCACTGCTACGGGAGAATTAATTATCATGCCACCCACGGGGGGAGAAACGGGAAATAAAAACGCTAGAATTACTCAACAAGTAATGAATTGGACTGATGCTGATGGTACTGGCATTGCCTTTGATTCTTCTACTTGTTTTAAATTGCCTAATGGTGGCGATCGTTCACCTGATGCTGCTTGGATAAAGTTGTCAAGATGGAATAGTTTAACTGAAGAGCAAAAAGAAAAGTTTCCCCCCATTTGTCCTGATTTTGTCATTGAGTTACTTTTGCCAAGTGATAGTTTGAAGGTTGCACAGGAAAAGATGAGGGAATATATAGACAATGGTGTGCGGTTAGGTTTATTAATTAATCGTAAATCTCGTCAGGTAGAAATTTATAAACAAGGTAAGGAAGTTGAGGTTTTGGAATCTCCTGTTACAGTATCAGGGGAAGATGTTTTAAACGGTTTCGTTTTGAATTTGGGAATGATTTGGTAATTTATTTTTTAGTTATGGATAATTGGCAAGATATGACTGATACTAGATTAGTCAGACCAATACATCCTGGTGAAGTAATTGCAGATATTCTAGATGATTTAGATATCGATAGCACGAAATTTGCAGAAATTTTAGGAGTATCTAATCAAATAGTTAATATTATTTTATATATTAAAATAAAGCCTGCAAGATTAAAATTTGGGCTATATAAACCTTCTTTTCCCGTCTCCTAGGGAATTGCGCCTGGGTGGACTAAGGTAAACCAATTTCTGGTAGATTGGCAACTTGTGGGGTGTTTCTAGCGTCAAGCAGTCAGCAATTACCCTTGCACTCACAAAGAGTGTCGGTAAAATGTCACTATTGTTGAGTACCCTAGTTTAAGTTGCGATCGCCAAATAACCGATGATTGAAGTTGAACATCTCAGTAAAATTTACGGTTCTACCTCAGCAATTACTGATGTTACTTTTAACGTTGAACCGGGGGAAATTGTAGGGTTTCTGGGGCCGAATGGCGCGGGAAAAACTACAACGATGCGAATTTTGGCGGGTTATCTCCCAGCTAGTAGTGGTACAGCTAAAATTGCTGGCTTTGATGTCCATGAAAGTTCTTTGGCTGTGCGTCAACGCATTGGCTATTTACCGGAAACGCCGCCGTTATATCCAGAGATGACGGTGGAGGGATTTCTGCATTTTGTCGCCCATATTAAAGGTATATCAGCAGGCGATCGCGCCGCCAAGGTGAAAGCAGCTATCAAACGTTGCAATTTGCAAGAAAAAAGTCAGGTAATTATTCGCAAGTTATCTAAAGGATATCGTCAACGGGTGGGGATTGCTCAGGCGATCGTTCATGATCCCCCGGCGATTATTTTAGATGAACCGACGGTGGGACTTGACCCCCGACAAATTATTGAGGTACGCAACTTAATTAAAAGCCTCGCCGGGACTCACACAGTTATCCTGTCTACCCACATTCTCCCAGAGGTGAGTATGACCTGTAACCGCGTCACCATCATTAATCGCGGTCAGGTGGTCGCAACTAATACACCAGAAAATCTGATGACGCAGTTGACAGGCGGCGCAGGCTATGAGTTGGAGATTGAAGGAGAAGCCGCCCTAGCCAAGCAGGTATTGCAAAACATCGCGGGTGTAAATTTGGTAGAGTCTGTACCTGTGAATGATCCTAGAGAAAACCGTTCCTACTTGCGGGTGCTTTCACAGGCGGGAAGCGAACCAGGAAAAGATATAGCTACAACTTTAGTCAGTTCTGGATTTAGTTTGCATGAAATGCGGCGTGTTAGTGCCACCCTCGAAGATGTATTCTTGCAACTAACCAGGGAAGAAAAAAATTTAGCCACAATTGATGAATCAGCAGCTAGTGAAGGAGAAACAGCGTAAATGGGTATAGTCCTGAGTAACATTATTGCCATTTATCGGCGAGAGTTACAGACTTATTTTGTCTCGCCTTTAGCTTATGCGATCGCAGGCGTGTTTTGGTTGATCGGCGGTTTATTTTTAGTGATGATTTTGCTGGGGCCGGATGGGATATTACCAGCCGTCGCCTTTATCGATTTACAAGGACAACAATTAAACGTCCCAGTCCCACCTATTGATGTCCCCTACGAATTTATCAAAGCATTTTTAGACCGCATGGGTTGGCTATTGTTATTTATTTTGCCGATTCTCTCAATGGGACTCTATGCTGAAGAACGCAAACGGGGAACTTTAGAACTCCTAGCCACCTCCCCTATTACTAACTGGGCTGTAGCTGTCGGTAAATTGTTAGGGGTGGTGACATTTTTTACTACTTTGATTTTACCGTTAATGGTATTTGAAGCGATCGCTATTAGTAGTTCTAATCCGCCTCTATCACCTGTAATTCCCTTAGTAGGACATTTGGGGTTAATCTTGCTAGCGTCAGCAATTTTATCTTTAGGAATGTTTATTTCTTCTTTAACAGACAGTACAATCCTCTCTGCTGTTTTCACTTTTGCTTTAGTTATATTGTTATTATTTGTTGATTTAATTGCTAAAAGTATTGGTGGGCCAATAGGTGAAATTGTTGGTCATTTTTCTCTGTTAAAACATTACAACACAATGATTCAAGGCATCTTTGATAGTAGTTCCTTAGTTTTATTTGGCAGTTACATCTTTTTAGGTATCTTCCTCACAGCGCAATCAATTGATGCGTTGAGATTTCAGAGACAATAGGGGTTTAGGTGACAGGTGACAGGTGACAGGCTTCCCTGCGGGACGCTAGCGCGAACGCCGTGAGCGTCAGCCGAACGGTGACAGGGGACTGGGGACTGGGGATTGGGGACAAGGAAATGAAACCCCACCCCCAACCCCTCCCCGTGAACGGGGAGGGGAGACAAAGCGTAGCTGTGGCGGGGTGGGGTTCTTCTGGTTTCAGACCTAATGAATAATGAATGATGACTAAATAAAATGACAACTATTAAACAAAAACAACTTTGGAAATATTTATTCTTACTGGGGCCGTTTTTCACTGTAGCGGGTTTAACGGCTGGGTTAGTGGCTGAAAGTTGGGGCGTAATTCCCCTAGTGCTGCTAATTACGGGAATTATTATCTGTGGATTGTGGGTAGTTTGGCAAAGTCAGCGAAGTCAATGGTGGAAACAACGTTCTACTCAGGCTGGTACTAATGCTTTGGTCGCCACTCTGGCGGTATTGGTAATCGTCGGATTGATTAACTTTTTAGCGACTCGCTACCAAGTGCGTACAGATTTAACAGATACGCAATTGTTTACTATTTCCCCCCAATCACAGGAATTAGTCCGTAACCTCAAGCAACCGATTAAGCTTTGGGTGTTTGATGTTAACCAAAATCCTCAAGATAGGGAACTGTTGGCAAATTATCGCCGCCAAAGTTCAAAATTTCAGTTTGAGTATGTTGATCCCCAAAGTAGACCGGGATTAGCAGAAAAATTTGGTGTGAAAGATTACGGGGAAGTATATCTAGAAGCTGGCGACAAGCGGCAATTAGTACAATCAGTAAATGTCAATGAACGCCTGTCAGAGATTAAGTTAACTAATAAACTGCAACAACTATATAGCGATCGCACTGCCAAAGTTTATTTCCTCCAAGGTCATGGCGAAAATCCTATTGTTGCTGGTGAAGGGGGAATGTCACAAGCTATTCAAGGTTTAAGTGATAAAAGTTACACCGCTTCAGCGTTAAGTCTGACAGATAATCCCAAAGTTCCTGATGATGCTGATGTTGTAGTTGTGGCTGGCCCCGAACGCGAACTATTTGATGCTGAGGTCAAAGCTTTACAAGCTTATCTTAATCGTGGTGGCAACGTGTTACTCATGGTTGACCCCAATACCAACCCCAATCTCAACAGTTTGCTACAAGAGTGGGGGGTGCGTCTAGATGATCGTTTGGCAGTGGATGTCTCCGGTGCTGGTGTAGGACTTGGCCCGGCTGCACCTATCGTGAGAGATTACGGACAACACCCCATTACTCAAGATTTTCGCAACGGTATTTCTTTTTATCGTCTAGCTAGACCTCTGGAAATTACTCCAGTCCCTGGTGTGCAGTCTACTCCTCTACTGCAAACTAAACCTTATCCTGATAGTTGGGCAGAAAGCGACCTCCAAAGTGAAAAATTAGAGTTTAACCCTGACAAAGACCTCAAAGGGCCTCTAACTCTAGGCGTGGCTTTAAGTAAAACAATACCAGCCAAACCCTCACCCACACCTGCACCAACTACTTCACCAACACCCGAAAATCAGGCTAGTCCTACACCTTCACCAACTACTTCACCAACACCTGAAAATCAAGCTAGTCCTACTCCTTCACCGACTACATTACCCACACCCCAAAATCAAGCTAGTCCTACTCCTACTCCTACTCCTACTGAAACTCCCCAAACGGAACAGCAATCCGAAAAACCTACTACTGAATCAAGGTTAGTAGTGATAGGTAACTCAGATTTTGCCACAGACAACATATTCCAACAGCAACTCAATGGTGATGTATTCCTCAACTCAGTCACCTGGCTAAGTCAACAAGATCAACAACCCCTTTCGATTCGTCCCAAAGAACCGAAAAACCGCCGTATCACAATGTCAGCCGCCCAAGCCAACTTTCTCACTTTATCTTCTGTAATAGTTTTACCCTTAATTGGCTTTATCGCCGCCGTTGCTATTTGGTGGAAACGGAGATAGGGGTGGTAATAGGTGATAGGTGACAGGTGACAGGTGACAGGTGACAGGTGATAGGGGAGAGGTGATAGGTGACAGGTGATAGGGGAGAGGTGATAGGTGACAGGTGATAGGTGACAGGTGACAGGTGACAGGTGACAGGTGACAGGTGACAGGTGACAGGTGATAGGGGAGAGGTGATAGGGGAGAGGTGATAGGTGACAGGTGATAGGAAGAAATAATGACTAATGATTATTGACTATGAAATTACCAAAGACGACTTTGATTTTAATGTTGCTGGCGTTGGGTTTGGGAGGGTTTGTTTATTTCTATGAAATTCAAGGTGCAACTCAGCGCGAAGAAGCTAAGGCGAATCAGCAACAAATTTTCTCTTTTGCGGAAGATGATGTGCAGGCTTTGACTATAAAGACTCCAAAACTGACCTTGAATTTGGAACGCAACCCTCAGCCTCAACCTAAGTGGTTGCTTAAATCTCCTGTGTCAGAGCCTGCAAATGATGCTATTGTTTCTTATTTAATGGATTTGTTGATTAAGGGGAAGAGCGATCGCGATCTACTTGTTCCTGCTAATCAAACTGGAGACTTTGGTTTAAATCAACCCCAGGCGACTATCAACATTAAACTGAAGAATCAAAAAACTCATCAGATAATCTTAGGTAAAGCTGATTTTAACCGTCGTTTTGTCTATGCTCAAGTTGATCCAATTACCCAAGCTAACGGTAATATAAATCTACTGTTGGTATCTACCGATTTTGAAAATGCGGTAAATCGGGAATTATCTGAATGGAAACAACCCACAAATCAGGTTGAGCAAACACCTACACCCAGCACCACTGAACCAACTCCAACTCAAAGTCAATAATTAATATGAAATAATCTAATTTAGCAGTTATCATCAGTAATTCTGATATCTGTTTGATTTATTAAAAAATCTATCTCTTTTTTATATTTCATATGTAAATTTAACAATTCTAAATACGCTATGGGAACTATGATTGGCCAAAAAACAGTAACAATGCCTATAATTAAGCGAGATATAGAGCGTTGACTTGAACTCATTTCTTTATCTTCCAGGAAGAAAAATAACCATTTTTTAAATAAAAAGTAAGCTATTACTAGGTAAAATACTATTGCAATGTAAAAAAGTGGCGGAAAGTGAGAGATGAAATTTTCATAACTTCTCATATAGATGAGATATTGATTTACTTGTGTTGATACTGAAATCATACTCGACTGATAATCATTATTGATAGAAAATTAAAAATTAATTCTTTTTTTAATTTCTCTTTTGAGAGATATTTTTAATTATTGATTACTCAACATTTATATATGAGCAATTCCACAGCAACTTTACTGATTTCTTGCCCAGATCAACGGGGACTAGTAGCAAAAATTGCCAATTTTATCTATTCCAATGGTGGTAATATTATCCACGCTGATCAACATACAGACTTTGCGGCTGGGTTATTTCTCTCCCGTATAGAATGGCAGTTAAAGGGCTTTAATTTACCGCGAGAATTAATTGGGCCTGCATTTAATGCGATTTCTCACCCTTTAGGTGCTAAATGGGAACTGCACTTTTCTGATACAGTCCCCCGCATTGCTATTTGGGTAAGTCGTCAAGACCATTGTCTTTATGATTTGATTTGGCGACAACGCGCTCAAGAAATGTCTGCGGAAATCTCTTTAATTATTAGTAATCATGCTAATTTAAAACCAATTGCAGACCAATTTAGTATCGACTTTCATCACATCCCTATTAATAAAGACAACAAACCAGAACAAGAAGCAAAACAACTAGAATTACTCCAAAAATACAAAATTGATTTAGTTGTTTTAGCTAAATATATGCAAATTGTTACTCCAGATTTTATTTCTAAATTCCCTCAAATTATTAATATACATCACTCATTTTTACCTGCATTTGTTGGTGCTAATCCCTATCATCGAGCTTTTGAAAGGGGTGTTAAAGTCATTGGTGCAACTGCTCACTACGCTACTGCTGAATTAGATGCAGGGCCAATTATTGAGCAGGATGTAGTCAGAGTTAGCCACCGTGATGAAGTTGAAGATTTAATTAGAAAAGGCAAAGATTTAGAACGAGTGGTGTTAGCTAGAGCAGTACGTTTACATTTACAAAATCGAGTCTTAGTATACGGTAATAGAACAGTAGTGTTTGAATAATTCGTAATTCAGTAATATAGGTTGGGTTTTGCTCACCAAAGGTTAGATATTATCGGCAAAGCCACCTATATTTCCAAAATAAAATCGGATTCCGATATTAAATCATCTCAAATTCTAGTTGATGACTATTAAGAAAATCATGAATGAAATGATCTACGACATTTGTATCAGCGAGTTCTAAATTATAAAAATCTACAAACTCATGTTCAAAATATGGGCCAGCGTGCCAAGTTCCTTCATTTAACTTAATAAAACAATTGCCTGGAATGCGGAAAGCAGCCATTTCTGCTAATACTGGTTCACTCACATCATTATGGGGGGGACAAACTGCAATTAGCCAATCTTTTCCTTCTAAAGAACCTAAACATTGTGTACACTGCACATGGCGAGTAATTTTATAAAACTTGCTCCCTCGCTTGTTTAGTCGCATAATATAAAAGCGCGGAGTGCCATTTTTTAAGTTGAGTTGGGCATCCTCTAAATCAAAAGCTTTACCATCGTTACTAGGAAAAATTACTTGTCCATAACGCCGAAAATTTTCTGGTGTAATTAACTGTGCGTGTAATTGTTCTACTGTTTGTGATGTATTCATAAAAGCATATTTTCTCAAATAACACTTACAACTTTAGATTATTGTAGTAACAAAATGACTATTAATCTCAGGTTGTATGACACTTGATTTCAGTCGCCGTCAATTTGTCTTGTATGGTTCAGTTACCTTTGCTACTATTCACTGTTGAAAGCTTGCAGCCAGCGAACGAAAACCCCAAGAATCAAGAGTGGCAACGGAGAGTTTAAAATAGCGATCGCACAGATGTGGGGGCGACATCTGCGATACATTCACGGTTGTTAAGAGAACGCGTAGGCACAGCCCGCCGCAGGCATCGCGGCGCGGCAATTGTGTATATTTATACTTATTTAGAACTAGTCATGGCAATGAGCGATCGCATTGCGGTAATGTACAATTGTGGCGATTTTGAACGCACAAACCGCCACAATTGAGGCGATTGGTTTGTTGATGGGCGAGGGCTAGTACGTTACGCGGAAGTCAAAAGTCATTTGTCTCAGCAGATATATTTATAAGTAGATATGGGGTTATATTTCTTTATATGAGTTTAAGCAAAATGCTTTTTGCCAATATTTAGGTTGAGCTAAAAGTAGCGGATATTGTATGAAAATAATCAGTTTGGGTATCCTGAACACTAAGGAACAGCAATTGTTGAACAACAATACAGAGAGGATATGAGGAAGTAATGCTAAAAGCAGTAGTTGGACACAGTAACGATCCAGATACTGATGTGGTGATCACGGAAGTATTGGAGCAATGCCTGACTGGACTAGCTGGCATGAAACCTCAGTCCGGGATTTTGCTAGCCGGCCTAGATTTTGATCATGCTGAAATCTTAGGGTGTATTCATCAGACCTTCCCAGGCATTCAATTAATTGGTGGGACAACCGACGGTGAAATGTCCTCAGTTTTAGAGTTTCAGCAAGACTCTCTCATCTTAATTCTATTTTGTTCTGATGAAATAGAATTTCATGCGGCAGTTGGTCGTCATGTCTCCTCCGATCCTATAGCGATCGCCCGAAAAACTGTCCAAACTGCCCAAGCACAGACTCAGTGTCCAACCGCTCTGTGCATTACCACTCCCGAAAGTCTGACCACTAGTGGACTCTCAATCCTGCAAGGGTTACAGCAAGCCTTGGGTGCAGAAGTCCCCATTGTCGGTGGCACAACCTGTGACCAATGGCAATTTAAGCAAACCTACCAATTTTTTGGACAAGAAATCCTCAGTGATGCCCTCCCCATCCTGTTACTCTCAGGTCATGTACTTTGGGGACATGGAGTATCAAGTGGCTGGACACCAGTTGGCAAAAAAGGAACGGCCACGAAAGTCGCGGGTAATGTGCTTTATGAAGTCGATGGACAACCTGCCTTGGAGTTCTATCGAGATTATTTAGGCGACATTCGCCCCTCTCCAGCCTATCGATTAGCAGTCTTTGAACCCAACCGAGATAGTTGGTACATGAGAACCTCCAATGGAGACTACGACCAAACCTCTGGCAGCATTACCTTTTTTGCAGATATTCCGCTCCACTCGGAAGTTCAAGTTGTACGATCTAACCGAGATGAAATGGTGAATTCGGCTCGCCTCTCCATGCAGCAAGCGATTGAACATTATCCTGGAACACAGCCAACCGTAGCGTTATTCTTCTCCTGCACGGGGCGAATGCACGTACTAGGAACTAGAACCAAGGAAGAGTATCAAGTATTGCAACCGGAAATACCTGCTGGGACAACTTGTGCTGGTTTTTATACTTATGGTGAAATTGCACCATTGCGCCCAAATGGTGCAGCGCAATTTCACAATGAAACTTTTGTAACTCTGCTGTTGGGAGTGGAGTAATCGAGCATGGATAATCCTTCTTGTGAGCAACTGCAACAACGGGTGAAAGACTTAGAAAAGCACAATCGTCTGTTGCAGAAAAAATTGGAGCGATCGGAATCCAACCGAGTGGAATTAGAAAACTCCTATGAAATCCAATCAAAGTTAGTCAACAGAGTCATTCAAGGGTTAGAAAAATCGCGAGCAGAAGCTGAAACCCGTAGCCAGGAGCTACAGGAAGCATTCAATAATCTGCAAATGATACAAGCAAAACTGGTGGAATCTGAAAAGATGTCGGCCTTAGGAGTTTTGGTAGCAGGCATTGCACATGAAATTAATAACCCCATTAACTTTATTCATGGCAATATTGATTATGCTTGTAGCTATGTGCAGAGTTTGATAGATGTGCTTAATCTCTATCATGAGATATACCCTGAGCCAGATGATAGGATTCAATACCTGATTAAAGAATTGGAACTTGACTTTGTTGTTAAGGATTTGTTCCAGCTTTTGAATTCAATGAAGACGGGGAGCGATCGCATCAGTAATATTGTCTTAGGATTACGCACTTTCTCGCGGTTGGACGAAGCAGAATACAAAAAAGCAAATTTGCACGATGGCTTAGATAGTACGTTGATGATCCTGCAACATCGGTTAAAGGCTAAAGATGATTTTCCCGGCATTACTGTAATTAAGCACTATGGGCAGTTGCCCCAAGTCCCTTGTTTTGCAGGGCAATTGAATCAGGTGTTTATGAATATTTTGGCTAATGCGATCGATGCAATAGAAGAACTTTATTCCCAACAAACACCACATGAAAATCAACATAACTCTGGTTGTATAACAATTAGTACATCTATCATTGATTCACAATGGGCAAAAATAGCGATCGCTGATAATGGGTTGGGTATGCCTGAACAGGTTCGGCAGAAGATATTTAATCCGTTCTTCACAACAAAACCTGTTGGTAAAGGCACAGGCATGGGCATGGCGATCAGTTATCAAATTATCATTGAGAAACACCGGGGTAGGTTGGATTGTTTCTCTAAAATGGCAAAAGGTACAGAGTTTATTATTCAAATTCCTCTTAAACAGTGAATCTGCAATACAACATGGTTTTGTTTCATCCCAAAAATAAGCGATGGGTTAGGCTTATCCCTAACCCATCCTAAAAATTCTTACAGATTTTCTTGACTACTCAGAAAAACTAACCCAACGCAGACCTTAAATCACTCTGCGCCTGTTCCAATGCTGCTGGTAACTTACTTGCGTCGCGTCCGCCGGCTTGCGCGAGGTTTGGTCTACCACCGCCGCCACCGCCGCAGATTTTCGCCACAGCACCAACAAATTTACCCGCCTGTAAGCCTTTCTTGTTCACTTCTGGACTAAAGGCTGCAACTAAGCTGACTTTCCCCGCTTCGGGAACAGAACCTAACACCACTGCACCGTTACCGATTTTTTGCAGTAAGCGTTCGGCTGCGGTTTTCAATGATTCGGGGTCAACGCCTTCTAACTCGGCGACGATGATTTTATGGTCGCCTAAAGTTGTCGCTGTTTGGAGCAAGCTGTCTGATTTAGCGATCGCTAATTGTCCTTTCAGCGTTTCTAGTTGCTTCTCAGCGTTTCTCAGTTCCGTTTGTAAAGTAGTGATTCTGTCTGGTAGTTCTTCGGGTTTGACTTTAAAGCGATCGCTTAAATCTTTAACTACTTTATCCCGTACATTCAAGTAATCTAGGATAGCTGGGCCGGAAACACCTTCAATCCGTCGTACTCCAGAAGCCACGCCAGCTTCAGTAATAATCTTGAATACGCCAATCTCCGCAGTATTACTGACGTGCGTACCTCCACATAATTCCATCGACACACCAGAAAAATCGATGACGCGGACTTCATCACCGTATTTTTCCCCAAACATAGCTACAGCACCTCTAGCTTTAGCTTCAGCTAAGGGTAATACTTCGATTTTGGCGGCGTGGGCTTCAGCAATCCAGGTGTTAATCTGTTCTTCAACTTGTTGGATTTCCTCTGGAGTTAAACCACGGGGACAGTTGAAGTCAAAGCGCAATCTGTCGAAGGAAACTAAAGAACCGGCTTGAGATATCCCCTCATCCACAAATTTCTTTAACGCTGCTTGGAGGAGGTGAGTTGCTGTATGGTTAGCTTGGGCGCGACGACGACAAGCGCGATCAATTTGGGCGGTGACGCTATCGCCTACGCGCAGTGTACCGCGTTCGATGCGTCCAAAGTGGACAAAGAAATCGGATTCTTTCTTCACATCTTCCACACGTACAACCACGCCGTCGCCGGAAATATAACCGCGATCGCCGATTTGTCCCCCTGATTCAGCATAGAATGGCGTTTGGTTGAGGACAATCTGCACGTCTGTTCCAGCTTCGGCTTCTTCTTGGGAAACTCCACCTACTAATAAAACTTCGACTTTCGCCGTTGCTGCTGGTTGCTCATATCCTATAAACTCGGTGGCGTGGATGTGTTCAGCGAGTTTGTCGAGAGAACCTTGCACTGTTAAGTCGATGGTTTCGTGGGCGGCTTTGGCGCGTTCAACTTGCTTTTGCATCTCGACATTAAAGCCAGCTTCATCAACAGTGAGGTGGTTTTCCTCAGCGACTTCTTGAGTGAGTTCTAGGGGGAAACCGTAGGTATCATAAAGGGTGAAAGCACTTTCACCACTAATTTGGGTTTGTCCTTGCTGTTTCACCTGTTGGATAATTTCTTCTAGGAGTTTCTCACCTCTATCTAAAGTTTTGAGGAAATTGGCTTCTTCCCGTTGCAGTTCCGCTTTGATTCCTGCTTCCCGTTGGCGGACATTGGGGTATGCTGATTCAGAAAGAGCGATCGCAGTTTCAGCGACTTGGTTAATAAATTCCCCAGTAATACCAATTAATCGCCCATGACGCACCACCCGCCGAATTAATCGCCGCAATATATAACCCCTCCCCACATTGGAGGCGCGGATTTCATCAGCAATCATGTGGACAACGGAACGGACATGATCCCCAATGACTTTTAGGGAAACTTTGGTGTTCTCATCGCTGTTGTGGTAATCAATCCCCGCGATTTTGGCGGCTGTTTCGATAATCGGGAAAATTAAGTCTGTTTCATAATTATTCGGCACTTTTTGGAGAATTTGCGCCATTCTCTCCAAACCCATACCAGTATCGATGTTTTTATTTTGCAGAGGTGTTAAGTTACCCTCTGTATCCCGGTTGTATTGCATGAATACCAAGTTATAAAACTCGATAAACCGGGTGTCATCTTCTAAATCTATATTGTCATCGCCCCGTTCTGGGTGGAAGTCGTAATAAATTTCGGAACAAGGGCCACAGGGGCCAGTGGGGCCGGATACCCAAAAGTTATCATCTGCACCCATACGCTTAATTCTGGCTTCCGTTACACCAATTTGATCCCGCCAGATAGCAAAGGCTTCGTCATCTTCTTCATAGACGCTAACTACTAGGCGTTCTTTGGGTAAGCCAAAAACTTCTGTGGAAATTTCCCAACCCCAGGCGATCGCTTGTTCTTTAAAATAGTCACCAAAACTGAAGTTACCCAGCATCTCAAAAAATGTATGATGCCGTTTAGTGCGTCCGACATTTTCAATATCATTAGTACGGATGCACTTTTGGGAAGTTGTCGCCCGGTTAAAATCTGGTGTGCGCTGCCCCAGGAATATCGGTTTAAATGGTAGCATCCCCGCGATCGTCAACAGCACAGTTGGATCTTCTGGTACAAGGGACGCACTAGGTAACGGTTGGTGTCCCCTTTGGGTATAGAAGTTAAGGAATTGAGCGCGGATTTCGTTACCGCCGATGGACTGGGGGTTTGAAGACATGGGAAGAAATGACAAACTAATTTTATTTAAAGGTAAAAGCTAGTACCGCCGTGAAGTCAAAAGTCAAAAGTCAAAAGAAATAATGGTTATATCATGTCCGCTTAATGGCTAATGAAACCAGATTGAAACTCCCCAGCGATCGCTACTCCTCTTCTCCCCTCCCCGTAAACGGGGAGGGGTTGGGGGTGGGGTTCAACGACTCTTGGAAGCATGACTAAGTTATCCGAACCGGGAATAGAGGTGCTTAGGCTAGTATTTTTACTCAGAACGCTGCTCACGCACCCCTCTGCTAACACTCACAACTCAGCACTTTATCTATTTTTGCATTTTGTTTCCCTTGTCTGCCACAAATTTGCACCGCTTCAGCACTTCCATCTCTGCGCGATTTCAGTAATCTATCTTGGAACAGATGCAGGATCAAGACATAATTCTTCAATTTCTAATTGATCTATGGCTTTAGTTAATGGCGTGAGAAAATTCAGTATAGGCGAGTTTACTGAAATCATTTTCTTTAAAAATATAAATTTTCATTATTTGCAATACATGAACAATTAAACATACTTTAAATAACTTGCAGTTTGCGAATGTAATCATTATATTTACTGATGCCTAGCTAGCTTTAATAAATAATTTATTTAATGGGCTTTTAAACTGTGTACAATCACTATTTCTATTCGTATTTTTGAATGAGTTTTATTAAAATTTTACATTTAAAAAAGTATCTAAAATTACAATTTTGTTTTGGTATTTTTTAGGTATTTTCCAGGAAAAAAACATAAAATTAAGCATAAACACTTAGAAGTTTTATGTATACCACAAGATTAAAGAGATACCTTTTTAGTTATTATTACTGATGCTTTAGATTAAGGTTACTATGATATTAAAGGTAAGTTAAATTTGGGTTTATTGGAAACTTAAATTATAACTTTATGGGTATTTTAAATTCAGTGAAATTATCATAACCTCATAAATACATAATTAATATGATTTCTTGGGAGAATATTCAGTATTTTTACTGTTTTAAAAATAAACAAGGAAGTTTTATCTAATCAGAATATGTGGGAATAGCCCAGGTTTTTATATGTTTTATTAAATGTATTAAGAGGATATTAAATTTTTAAGCTTTTACTTATTTAGAAGTAAAACTGTATAGATAAATACAAATATTTTTGGAGAATAATAAATATATAAGGTCTTGGAAAAATAAAGTTGAATATTAGCAAGAATAAAGGCAAAAAGCACACCAATGAAAACCAGCATTCTGGTCTTTGGAAGTCATAACTTTCTTGCCACACTTCCCGATCAAATTCATGATGCCAACACTTTTAATTTAAAAGTGATTAGTGATTTTAATCAGGCGGTGTCGCACATCCAAAATGTGCAGCCCGATATCATATTTGTGCAGACAAGTTGGAAGGGTAGCATAAAAATTTGTAGCTGGTTAAAAGAACAAAACCAGCTATCCTGGATACATTGTATTTTGATAGAGGATCGTCCTCAGCAGCTAGTCAAGAAAAGTCAACGCGGTTGGGAATGGGAGTTTGAGATGACTGCTAACGCACTAAATCAAGGTGCAGATGCTTATATTTGGTTATTAACTGAAGAAACAAACGATCGCCTAACAACTGCAACTAAAAGCTTAATTCTTAGTCAATTAACAGTTGGTGTGCGAAAAGTCCAAAAGTACCGCGATCTGATGAATACAAATGATATTCTCTCAGCGATCGCCTTAGCAGATTCACTAACAGATTTAAACAATCGTCGTGCTTTAGAATGGGATTTACCCAGACAAATCAACAAAGCCCGCACTCAAGATATTTCCTTGAGCTTAATTATTATAGATGTAGACTTCTTTAAAAAAGTTAACGATCAACATGGGCATTTAGTTGGCGATCGCCTTTTGCAATTGCTGTGTAGCCGTCTCCGTCACAATCTACGTAGTCAGGATATAGCATTCCGTTACGGTGGTGAGGAGTTTGTAGTGCTTTTACCTCATACAAATGGTGACGAAGCAATGACAGTAGCTGAACGTCTCAATCGTATAGTTAGAGAACAACCCTTTGCTATCAACAGTAACTTACATCTGCATATCACCATTAGTTTAGGTGTAGCTTGTTTCCAACCTGATGATGATGAAAAAGGAATGAACTTATTACATCGTGCTGATCAGTGTCTCTTGGCGGCTAAAGCAGCTGGACGAAACCAAGTCATTGGCTGGGAACAATACTCCCAAGTCTCCAACCTGGAAGCAGTTTCATAGGGGTATAGGGGTATAGGGGTATAGGGGGAAAGTGAGGAAGAATTCTAAACCCTTACACCCTTACACCCTTACACCCTTACACCCTTACACCCTTACACCCTTACACCCCTTTCACAATCGCATTTTGGCAATCTGTAACTGTACCGCGTTGTCCCATAACTTGGACTAAAGCTTTGTAACTGGACAAATTTTCTTGTAAGAGAGTTTTCGCTTGTAGGGCGTGAAATCTTTGTTTCTGCTGATAGGCTGACGCTGAAAAACCTAAAATCTTTAAAACACTAGCTAATTTACTCTGATCATCAGCACCACCTTCAGCCCGATCAAAGACTAAGTTTTCAGCTGCAATACCCGCCATCCAAACAGTGCAGTAACGATCCACCATTTGGGTACTAATTGTACCTTTCTCTAACTGCAAAGCTAATTCTTGGTCATCAAAAGTCACCCCACCTTGGCCAGATTGACCTTTTTTCCATGCTTCCCACGCGCTGAGAGTATAACCTGTGACGGGAATCCCCAAAAGGTGGGCGACGAGGAAATGTCCAGCTTCATGGTGAATAATGCGATCGCGGTGTTGTGGAGAAAATCGCGCAATCCAATCTAAAACAATCGTCCCCCCCTTACCTTGCAAGCTGAAACTATCAACTGTGGCTATACCCAAAATAGTGAAAGTAGCGATCGCTGGGATGGTAGGGGATAAGTTAATTAACGGCCCCAACAATGTCGATAGCGTTATCAGAAAAACAGATATAGCAACTAGATTGAGGGCAGTTTGGCTCATATTCGTAATTCGTAATGAAACGCGATTTTAAGTATTTTGTGCTTAATCTTCCTTAATTATATTGTTAAATGCTCAATGCTAGAAATGAGAAAGGAGCATGAAATAGTTGAACGATGATGAAAACACGGGTAGAGTCGCAGGGTGAGAATCCTAGAGATTGGTTATGGCCGTTCTGGCCGGCTTTGCCACTTTATCCCTACGGTAGAAGGCGGACGCTTTGCCGAGAAGTAGTTAAAGACAAAATTTGGACATTTGACCAGTTGCACGGCATCCTCTACACCATAGTCCCCATTCGGATGACTGTGATCAAGCTAGAAGCAGGTGGTTTGTTGGTTTATGCACCTGTGGCAGCAACTCCAGAGTGTGTCAAACTTGTTAGAGATTTGGTAGCCCAGCACGGAGAAGTTAAGTATATTATTCTGCCAACTAGTTCAGGTTTAGAACATAAAGTCTTTGTTGGCCCCTTTGCTAGATGCTTTCCCCAAGCCCAGGTATTTGTTGCCCCCCATCAGTGGAGTTTCCCCTTTAATCTGCCTCTGAGTTGGTTAGGGTTTCCGCCAAAGCGCACCCAGGTACTACCAGAAGATAGTAGCCAAGTTCCTTTTGCTGATGAGTTGGACTATGCAATTTTAGACATTAACTTAGGACGAGGCTCGTTTGTAGAAGTGGCGATGTTCCATAAGCGATCGCGGACTCTACTTGTAACTGATATAGTTTTATCCGTATCAGAAGATCCACCAGACATCAGCCAATTAGACCCCTACCCTTTGCTATTCCACGCCAGAGAACACGCACACCAAGTAATTGCAGATAACGCCACCAACCGCCGCCAAGGGTGGCAGCGCATTTGTTTATTTGCCATTTACTTTCGTCCCAGTGCGCTGCAAATTACTAGACTGGGGGATATGTTACGTGATGCAATGCAAGCACCAGATCACTCACCAAAGGCGTACTTGGGCTTATTTCCATTTCACTGGCAAGAAAATTGGCAGCAGTCATTTACAGCACTGCGAGGTAATGGCAGACCATTTGTAGCCCCCATTTTACAAACCCTAATTCTTCCCCAAGCACCAACCCAGGTACTCAACTGGGCGAATCAAGTCGCAAAATGGGACTTTCAGCAAATTATTGCCTGTCATTTTGATGCACCCTTTGCAGCTAGTCCCGATGAATTCCGTCAAGCATTTGCTTTTTTGGAGAAAAACCCCTCTAACTTCAGTAACCAACCTCTACTAGAAACAGATATGCAATTCATCAAAGAATTAGAAAGCAATCTAGTGCAGCGAGGTATCGCCACACCAGCTAAAACTCAGGTGTAGAAAATTGGGAAGGGACATTAGACTGACTCTCTCCTCTTTCACCTGTCACCTATCCCCTAGGGAACACCAAAAAATAAATTATCCGCAATTGATGGTTGGGTAGGGTGCGTCAGTATGAATAATTTCTGAGTATAGTTAGGTTCTATCGCACTGACGCACCCTACAGTTTGGATATTTTTTTATCTGGAAGTCCCCTATCCTCTGTCACCTGTCACCTGTCACCTGTCCCCTATCCCCTATACTCTTCCCGCGTATTGATATCCAATAATACAGCCGGATCATCAAAAGCAACTTTGTTAATTACGCTGTGAAATTCTTGGATAATGTGACGTAAACCTAGAGTTTCCTCGCGAATATTTGCTAAGTGCGATCGCATTTGATGAGCAAACAATATAGGATGCCCCATTTTATTTTGATATATGGGTGCAGTAATTAAGGCTGAATTTTCTTGATGTGCTTGTAATAGTTGTTGATAAATCTTTGCTTCTCTGGGTTGGTCAACTGCGGAAATTGCTAAAATTTTAAAATTGTAGGGAATATGTTCTAACCCTGTCAAAATAGAAGTTGTTTTCCCAGCATGACTATGAGGATTAATCACCGTTAAACTACCAACAAGACAATCCTTTTGTCGGTCAATATTATGTAAACCTAACACTACCACAGGAGTAAAGCCGATACTTAACCACTGTTCTAGTTGATAAGTTAATAAAGTTAGACCTGCACCCCAAGGTAGTGAGGCTTTGCAGATTCCCATACGAGTAGATTTACCCGCCGCTAAAATGAGAGCAAAGTTTGTCAATTTCCTCTTAATGCTGGAGGGAAGTTTCTGAGCGGAAGTAAGTCCGACCGCTCAGGCTTCTGATTTATTTTTAACTTAGCGGATGCGGGGTTTCACAACAGGTCTTGATAAGTTCTGTTGTTCTAGTGTTCGAGGAGTAGGCGAAGGCGATCGCTCTTGCTGGTCTTCCTCAAAAGACATCCCTTCCCTTCCTGGAGTGGTGTTGCCGTAGATATCCAGGTAAACTGATTGTTGAGACAGTCCTGCCGCAGCTGCAATCACTGTCCGAATAGCCTGAATATTCCGTCCACCTCGGCCAAAGACTTTCCCTTTGTCGGTACTGTCAAAGGCAATGCGAATCCAAACCCGTTTGAGAGCTTGAGAAATTTCACAATCAACACTTAAAGACTCTGGAGATTCTAAAAATGGCTGCATCAAAAACTTTACTAGCCCAACATAGTTAGGGCTAGCTGTTGCTGCTGTGGGATTATGATTCGGTTGTAACACTGACCTGTTCAAAGACATTGGCTTTTCTTAAGATGCTACGGACGGTGTCAGTGGGTTGTGCGCCTTGTTGTAGTCGCTTGACGATGCCGGGAACATCCAATCGGACTTCATCGGTTCTAGGGTTGTAGAATCCCAGTTCTTCTAAAGGACGACCATCGCGGCGAGAGAGACTATTCATAGCGACAATGCGGTAGCTCGCTTCCCGCTTTTTACCGTATCGCTTCAAGCGCAATTTGATCATGGTTGAAGAATTATTCTCCTGTTTGTGGATAATTTCAGGAAGCACCTATTTTGAATTCAGAACTTCCTAATACTGAAATGCTAATTTTAGCACTTGCCCAAGGTTTACCGCTATGAGTCTAGGGAGAAATATAAAACCAATTCGCAATTCGCAATGGACTAACGTCCCGCTCCGCTAACGCAATTCGCAATTAATTCAGCCACCCACAAGGGGTGGGGTTTTTACCTGCCTTCTCTACGTTCCCTGCGGGACGCTACGCGAACGCGGAGCGTGTCGTAGACAGAGGCTGCGCCAAGGGAAACAAGGCTTTTTTCTCTACGAGACGCTAACGCGAACGCCCACCAGGGGCGTTCGCGGAGCGGGACGTTCGCGTCAGCGTCTCGGAGAGAAGTACGGTATTAAACCTAACTTTTTCCGATAAATTCAAAATTCAAAATTCAAAATTGTACTCTTCCGCAGTTCGCGGTAGCGTTGCGTAGCAAAGCAAGCTACGCGCTAGCGTCACGCAGTGAATAACCTCTGTAACCTGTAACCTGTAACCTGTCACCTGTCACCTGTAACCTGTCACCTACCTTACAAATTCCCAAACCCTTTTTTCTTCTTATCTTTGGGTTTTTTCTTCTTAGTGCCAGCACCACTATTGTAACCGCGCCAACCGGGGGCTGAGGGGCGATCGGTCATACCGCCACCGCCAAACATTCCTGACATTCCCGGCATTCCTGGCATTCCTGGCATTCCGGGGAAGCGACCTTGACCCATTTGCTGCATGAGCGATCGCATTTTTTGGAAATCTGCTACCAGTTTACTTACATCTGATTCTCTGTAGCCTGAACCACCGGCAATCCGCCGCCGCCGGCTGGGTGAACTAGCTAATAAATCAGGGTCGCGGCGTTCTTGCATGGTCATGGAATTAATCATGGCTTCACAGCGTTTCAGCTGGGTTTCACCCTGTTTGAGCTGATCATCTGAAAGTTTGCCCATCCCTGGAATCATCTTCATGATTCCACCCAGAGAACCCATGTTCTTTAACAGGCGCAGTTGCTTAACAAAATCTGTAAAGTCGAATTTTGCTGACAGGATTTTCTCCTGCATTTGTTCAGCATCGGCCAGGTCAATTTCTTCCTGAGCTTTTTCTACTAAGGTGAGAACGTCACCCATACCGAGAATCCGTGAAGCCATGCGGTCTGGGTAAAAAGGTTGTAAGGCTTCGACTTTTTCACCCACACCCACAAATTTAATTGGCGCACCGGAAATTTGCCGCACTGACAAGGCCGCACCACCACGGCTATCACCGTCCATCTTGGTGAGAATTGCCCCAGTAATGCCGATTTGCTCATGGAAGGTGCGGGTTAGGTTAGCAGCTTCTTGACCCGTCATCGCATCCACTACTAACAGAGTTTCGTGGGGTTGGACGGTGGCTTTGATGCGGGCTAATTCCGCCATCATGTCTTGGTCAATTTGCAGACGACCAGCCGTATCAATAATTACCGTGTTTACGCCTTCAGCCTTGGCGCGTTCAACGCCTTGGCGGGCAATTTCTACGGGGTCTGCATCGCTTCCCAGTTCAAAAACTGGTACATCAATTTGTTTACCCAGGGTGATTAACTGGTCAATAGCGGCGGGACGATACACGTCTGTAGCTACTAACAAACAACTGCGATCTAATTTTCGTAAATGTAAGGCTAACTTAGCTGTGGCTGTGGTTTTACCAGTACCTTGTAAACCAGCCATCAAAACTACAGTTGGTTTTTGTTCAACTTCTGCGAGGGGGACATTTTCCTCACCCATCACCTGCACTAGCTCATCGTAAACAATTTTGATGAACTGCTGGTCAGGTCGCACACCACTAATAACTTCGGCCCCCTGCGCCTTGGCTTCAACTTCGCTAATAAAATCTTTGACTACTTGGAGGTTGACATCTGCTTCCAACAGGGCGCGGCGCACTTCCCGCAAAGCATCTTGGATATTAGATTCAGAAATTTTATCTTGTCCGCGTAGTTTCTTCCAGGCGGATTCTAAACGGTCAGCTAATGCGTCAAACATATCTTAGTTACAGTTATTGAGCCGATGGGGATGTCCGAATCACTGATCAGTGCGATTCAGCAAATTTCAATTTTTAATGTGCTATCTACCAGCTTAGTAGTTTTTTACCCGACTTGGAATGGGGGATGAGTGACAAATCAAGTCAAGTCGCTTCGCTCCAATTCAAAATTCAAAATTCAAAATTCAAAATTAAATACCCCACGGATAAATCCGGGGGCTTGAATTAATGCTGTTTCACTTTTTTCTTCTCCATAAATAAATTTAGGGGCTTGTATCCTTTTTTCTTTGGTCAAAAGTCAAAAGTCAAAATTAAATAACTGGGGACTGGGGACTGGGGACTGGGGAGAGTAACTAATGACTATTGAGGAAGTCTTCTACAGCATTGGCTTGAGTTGGTAACTCAAGGGTTAAAACTTCGCTACTATCATCTGTAACTAAAACATCATCCTCAATGCGGATTCCTCGGACATCGGCAAATTGTGATAAACGTTCCCAATTGACTATATTTTGATATTTTTCGCGGTTATTTGCATCATTTAAAATTGCTGGCACTTGATAAAAACCGGGTTCAATAGTGACTAACATACCTGATTTTAAGGGACGATTTAAACGTAAGTAGCCTAAGCCAAAGCGATCGCTTCTTTTTCTTCCTGCTTCATACCCTGCTAAATCCCCCAAATCTTCCATATCATGGACATCTAAACCCAGTAAATGCCCGATACCGTGGGGAAAAAACAGCGTATGGGCATCCATATCTACTAAATCTTCGGGATTACCCTGTAAAATACCTAAATTTACTAAACCTTCGGCGATGACTGTGGCTGCTAACAGATGAAGATCCTGATATTCTACACCGGGGCTAATTGTAGCGATGCAAGCATCATGAGCCGCCAATACAATATCATAAACGTCCCGTTGCGTAGGTGAAAATTTACCAGAAACAGGCCAAGTCCGGGTGATATCAGCAGCCCAACCCATTGGAGTTTCTGCACCGACATCAGCTAAGAGTAAATCACCTGGTTGCAAAGGATGGTGATATGCCTCGTTATGCAAAACTTCGCCGTGAACAGTGACAATGCTGTTGTAGGAGGTCGTCATATTATGGGCAATGATTACCCCTTCCATTGCGGCGCGGACTGCTGCTTCTAGTTTGGCTTTGGGTGTGGCGGACATCCCGGCTTTGTGTGCCTCAACGCTCACAGCAGCAGCTTTGCGTAACTCAATTAATGCGCCGGTATCGTGGGTGAGACGTAAAGTAGCGATCGCTTTTGCTAATTCCTGGTCTAATCCCTCAAGATGAGAGGGTGAAGATATTTCTCTTTGCAGAATTTGTGACTGTATCAAGGTAGTTCGATAATTCTGCACGGGAATTGATGCTGCATCCCTACCTCGATGCTTCAATTCCGACATGGTTCTGGCAACATCAGCACCAATTGCGGCGGCGATTTCCTCCCGTTTGGGCATTTCTCCATGCCAGAGTGCGCTACTAGGTTCGGGGTTGTCCATGAACAGTTCTAGCTTCCCAGATTCTAGACGAATCGCTGCATTGGGTAAAGGCAATCCCGCAAAATACAGGAAATGACTGCTAGCACGAAATGGAAAGGCATTAGCAGGAAAGTTGCGGGGGTTGCTGTAACCTGACCAGAGAATTACCGGAAAATTAATCAAACTGGCTAGTCTTTGCCGTCGATGCAGTAGAGTTTCAGCGAGGGAACTAGAACTGTTGTGGATCACCATAAATCAAAACTCAAACAACCTCTAGTTTCTATCTTCTTGTTGGGTATCTTGTTCTTCCTCATCGGCCTCATCTTCTACATCAGCCTCATCTTCATCTGGTTCTGTCTCGGTTGGCGATGTTTCAGACTCTATTGTTGGTCGTTCTACTTGAGGCGGAGATGCTTGTTTGCTAATATCGCAACTGACTAAACCTAATAAAACTAACCCCATAGAAATAGTAGCAAAAATATTTTTGCATATTTTTACTTTCCAGTTTGCTGCTTGATTGAACATAGTGTATTCATTCCTAAATACTTCCAGTTGAGATTTTTGCTTGACTTTGAACTTCTCTAGGTTCTTCTTGTAGTTTTCCCCACATTTACCAGACTATTCGCACATAAAATACCAGAAGCAGCCACCGCCGGCACACCGATTCCTGGTAAAGTGCTATCACCCACACGATACAAACCTTGTATCGGCGTGTGTGTACTAGGAAACATTCCTTTACCTGCTGCGATCGCTGGGCCGTAAGTTCCCTGATATCTTCGTAAATAATGAGCGTGAGTTAACGGCGTACCGATGAGTTCTAACACTACACGCTCTCGAATACCAGGGATAATACGCTCTAAGGCACGGTATAAAGATTGCGCTTTCTCTTGTTTTTTCACCTCATACCCATCATTGCGTTCCCATCCGGCGTAAGGTTCGAGGGTGTAAGCATGAACACCATGCTGTCCCTCTGGGGCTAAATTTTTATCCCACACACTAGGAATCGAAATCATGCAAGTATTGCCCGGTGTGCTGATATCTTGGCTGGAATCATGGACTACCACATGATGTCCTGTCAAATTATCTAAACCATCGGCGCGGATACCTAAGTGTAAGTGCATAAAACTCTCTACGGCTGGAGTCTCTAAAGCCGTTTGACGGTAAGCCGCAGGCAAATCTTCAGGGCGTAATAATTGATTATAAGTATCCCAAAGGGTAGCATTAGAAATCACAATTGGGGCTGACAATATTTCACCATTTCGCAACCGCACACCCTTGACTTTGCCAGACTCTACCAAAATTTGTTCAACGTGACACCCTAAACGTAACTTACCGCCCCAACGTTCCAACCCCCGCACCAAAGCATTGACAATTGCTGCACTCCCCCCCACAGGATACTCAACCCCAGCACGGGAACGTTCACCCAACATAAATGCTACTTCAGGGGCAATTGTGCCGTGTGCTTTTAAACCAGAAAGCAAGAAACACTCCAAATCAATCAGTCGCCGCACCCAAGGGTCTTTGACTGTAGCATCCATAACATCACCTACAGAAGACTGCACCAGAGATAAGTAAGGTAGCATTTTCGCCAAAGACGGCAAATAACGTTGCAACAATACTAAAATCACCTGCCAATCTGACCTCAGTGCTATGGTGGGAATACCTTTCATTGCCTCGTATAGTCCCAACAAGCGGTTTTCAAATTGTTCGAGTTCCTTCGCACCTTGGGGTGTAATTTTGTGTATTTCCTGACGATATTGTGCAGCATTGCTATACACTGCAAAACTGACTTCAGGGAAGTGATAATGTCCTAAAGGATCGTAGGGTATAACTTGGATGGATTCACCTAAAGCATCCAGAACCTGTTTAATCGGATTTAAACTTTGGCTGTCAGTTAAACCGCAATAAAAGGAGGGGCCAGAATCAAATTCAAACCCGCGTCGTCTAAAACTATGGGCTGCACCGCCAGCAATTGTATGACTTTCACACACAATTACTCGCTTACCATAACGCGCCAACAAACCCGCAGCGCATAAACCACCGATACCGCTACCGATGATGATGACATCAATAGGGGACAGGGGAGAGGTGACAGGTGACAGGGGAGTCATGAGTGGGTAGTGGGAGGAAGGAGACAAGGAAGCATCCCAATTGTTTCAAAATACAACACAAATAGCTTTAATGAAACCTCTGCGCCCCTCCGCGTGAACCTCCGCGACCCTCTGCGTTAAAAAATGAAATCAAATATGCTGAATGACCAACTACTAATGACTGAACCACTAATTGAACTAAAAGGCATTTCTAAATCCTTTGGGAACAATCGGGTTTTAGATAATGTAGACTTGACGATTTATCGGGGAGAGGCTTTAGGGATTATTGGCCCTTCGGGAACTGGTAAATCAACAATTTTACGCGTCATGGCTGGTTTGATTACTCCTGATGAGGGGGAAGTTTATGTGCAAGGAGTAAAAAGAGATGGGTTGATTGAGGATGCTAAAGACCCGGTTGGTATTGGTATGGTATTTCAGCAGGCGGCATTATTTGACTCGTTGACCGTGGAAGAGAATGTGGGGTTTTTACTTTATCAAAACTCTAACTTGCCGCGATCGCGTATTCGTGATTTAGTCAAAGAAAAATTAGAAATGGTAGGTTTACCGGGAATTAGCCACCTCTACCCTTCTGAACTGTCTGGCGGGATGCGAAAACGGGTGAGTTTTGCCCGTGCAATTATGTCTAACCCCGACAACCCGGAAGAAGGAGCAGAAGTTTTACTGTACGATGAACCGACAGCCGGACTTGACCCCATTGCTTCCACAGTGATAGAAGACTTAATCCGGGACTTGCAAATTACCCAAGGTGTTTGTAGTACCTATGCTATTGTTACTCACCAAGATAGTACAATCCGGCGCACTGCTGATAGACTAGTGTTCCTGTATCAAGGTAAAGTGCAGTGGCAAGGTCAAGTTAGTGAGCTAAACGGCACAGACCACCCATTAATTACACAATTTATGAGTGGTAGTGTGCGGGGGCCAATTCAGGTTGTTGGTTAGTGGGGCAAAAAAGGACAATATGCGCGATTTTATCACCACTCGTTTTGCATCTCGACGAACATTAAGGGAAGGCTCAGTTGGTTTATTACTCTTACTGGGATTAGGAGCATTTTTAGTCATTATCTTATGGCTGAATAGAGTTACCGCATCTCGCAGTTCTTACAAAGCTGTTGTAGAATTTGCCAATGCTGGCGGGATGCAAAAAGGCGCATCTGTACGCTACCGGGGTGTGAAAGTCGGTAACATTGCTCGTATTGAACCCAAGCCAAATGCTGTAGAAGTAGAAATTGAAATTTCCCAACCAGACCTAATTATTCCCCGTAATGTGTTAGTTGAAGCTAATCAAAGTGGCTTAATTAGTGAAAGTATTATTGACATCACCCCAAAAGCATCATTACCCACAGGCACAGAAATAGCTAGACCCTTAGATAAAAATTGTGACCCCAGCCTGATTGTTTGTAATGGTTCTCGGCTGAAAGGTAAAATTGGTATTAGTTTAGATGAATTAATCCGTAGTAGCACGGAGTTAGCAACTGTTTATAATAATCCTGAATTTTATCAAAGGGTGAATAAACTTTTAGAAACATCAGCAGAAGCAGCCACAGGCGTAGCAGCACTTAGCCGAGATGCGAGGAGTTTGAGCAAAAGCTTTCAAGGCCAGTTAAGTACATTTGCTTCTACTGCCAATTCCGTCCAAAGAGCCACCAATGAACTTACTGCTTCTACAAAGAAAACTGTAGATCAATTAGGTGTCACCGCAGGGCAATTTGGCACAACTGCAACTCAAGCCAATAAGTTACTAACTGACTTAAATAGTATTGTCAGCACAAATCGTTCTACATTGGTTGGGACTTTAAACAATCTTTCTGAAACTAGTAACCAACTACGCGCAACAGTCACTAGTCTTTCCCCCGCTATTAGTCGGTTATCCGATGGGGAGTTACTGAAAAATTTAGAAACCCTCTCAGCCAACGCCGCGCAAGCTTCAGCTAATTTAAAGGATGCAACTCAAGCTTTAAATGATCCTAAAAATTCTGTGCTACTGCAACAAACCCTAGATTCGGCTAGGGTGACTTTTGAAAATACCCAAAAAATTACTTCAGATTTGGATGAGTTGACTGGAGACCCTGCTTTTCGGAATAATTTACGGCAGTTAGTCAATGGTTTGAGTACCTTGGTTTCTTCCACAGACCAAATGCAAGAACAGGTCAAAGTGGCTACGACTCTAGAGTCAATGCAAGCAGTAGCCAGTAAATCAGAGTTGGCTTTGACCCCCAAGCAACAGGAAAAACCAATTACCTCTAACCCTCCAGCATCCGTCACCGTTGAAAGTACGGTTAACCCCCCTACGCCCGATAAATCATCTCAACAGAAACTATTGCGGCAATTACGGCAATATAAACGGAATGGGGAATAGGGAATGGGGAGACAAGGTAGATTTTTCCCAATACCCCTGCCCCCTGCCCCCTGCCCCCTGCCCCCTGCCCCCTGCCTAATTCCAATCTTGCTCTTCTCGTTTGCCGCGACTTTTATAAATGCCGCCGATATCATGTAACTGGCGGGTTTTCTCGAATAATTCGGCTTCAGTTATGCCCCATTGTTGTAAAACTTTATCTAGGTCGCTTTGTATGTCCCTTGCGCCGGGGAAGCCTTGATAGCGAATTTTGAGTCTGGCTAATTCTGCTAAATTGTAGTCTGTGGCTGTTTGAGCGAGTAGAATATTAATAAGAGGGCGATCGCGGTTGTAAAGTGGGTGTTGTTGGTCTTTACTTCCGTGCTGTTCAGTCATACTTTATACTTTGGTTAGATTGTTAATTCATTCCGAGTCTAGAGCTAAAATCTACCAAGAGCAACGATAATTAAAGATGACGGCTACCACACCTGAGTCCATACGGCTCTCACCACTGCCACAGGATCATAGATAAAGATACATTATCTTTAAGAAAATACAAAAAAGTTTAGATAAGGGTGAATTTTTTTAGATCACCCAAAGTCCAAGCAGCAAGGGAGCAATAACCCGCTATGTTTGAACACTTCACTTCCGAAGCCATCAAAGTAATCATGCTCGCTCAGGAGGAAGCTCGTCGCCTGGGACACAATTTCGTAGGAACTGAACAAATTCTCCTGGGTTTGATGGGAGAAGGAACTGGGGTTGCTGCCAAAGTGCTGACTGAGTTGGGTGTGACTCTCAAAGACGCACGTCGCGAAGTCGAAAAAATTATTGGTAGGGGTTCTGGGTTTGTACCACCAGAAATTCCTTTTACTCCTAAAGTTAAAAGTCTATTTGAGCAATCATTTAGAGAAGCTCACGGTCTCGGACATAATTACATCAACACAGAACACTTACTTTTGGGATTAACTGAAGCTGGTGAAGGTGTCGCCGCTAAAGTGTTGCAAAATCTGGGTGTTGACTTGAGAAATGTCCGCACTGCTGTGATTCGACGTTTAGGTGAAGACCCCACTGTGGTTATCGGCGGTACTAGTACCAGACGTAACCAAACCCTTACCACAGAAGAATTTGGCAGAAACCTCACCAAACTAGCCCAAGAAGGCAAGCTTGACCCTGTAGTTGGTCGCGAGAAAGAAATTGAAAGGGCAATTCAAATTCTCGGTCGCCGCACTAAGAACAACCCTGTGTTAATTGGTGAACCTGGGGTTGGTAAAACAGCGATCGCAGAAGGATTGGCACAGCGTATTATTAACCAAGATGTCCCTGAAGTGTTGGAAGGGAAGCAAGTTATCAGCCTGGATATGGGTTTATTAGTGGCTGGAACGCGCTTTAGGGGAGATTTTGAAGAACGCATCAAAAAAGTAATTGATGAAGTCCGCACGGCGGGAAATATCATCTTAGTAATTGATGAAATTCATACCTTAGTCGGTGCTGGCGGGACAGAAGGCGGCTTAGATGCGGCTAACATTCTTAAACCAGCCTTGGCGCGGGGTGAACTCCAGTGTATTGGCGCAACCACATTAGATGAATATCGCCAACACATCGAACGGGATGCAGCCTTAGAGCGACGTTTCCAACCGATTTTAGTCGGTGAACCCTCCATAGAAGAAACTATTGAAATTCTCTATGGTTTGCGCTCAGTCTACGAACAGCATCACAGAGTTCAGATTTCCGATGCAGCCGTAGTTGCAGCCGCCGAGTTATCAGACCGCTATATTAGCGATCGCTTTTTGCCAGATAAAGCTATAGACTTGATTGATGAAGCTGGATCTCGTGTGCGTTTACGGAACTCGAAGATTTCCAATGATAAAGAACTGAAGCGCAAACTCATTGAAGTTTCTAAATCTAAAAACGTAGCCGTTAGACTGCAAAACTTTAATCAAGCCGGAGAACTGCGCGACCAGGAAATTGCCTTGGAAGCAGAACTACAAGCCGCTTCCACAGAAAAAACAACTCATCCCATCGTCGTAGACGAAGAAGACATCGCGCAAATCGTGGCTTCCTGGACTGGCGTACCAGTTAACAAGCTGACAGAATCTGAGTCAGAGTTACTGCTGCACCTAGAAGACACCCTCCATAAGCGGCTTATTGGTCAAGAGCAAGCAGTTACATCTGTTGCTCGCTCCATTCGTCGCGCTAGAGTTGGCTTAAAGAACCCCAACCGCCCCATTGCTAGCTTTATCTTTTCCGGCCCTACTGGCGTTGGTAAGACCGAATTAGCCAAGTCCTTAGCGGCTTACTTCTTCGGTGCTGAAGATGCCATGATTCGGCTAGATATGTCCGAATACATGGAAGGACATACCGTCTCCAAACTTATCGGCTCGCCTCCTGGTTACGTCGGTTACGACGAAGGCGGACAACTCACCGAAGCCGTGCGCCGCAGACCTTACACCGTGTTGCTGTTCGACGAAATCGAAAAAGCACACCCCGATGTATTCAATATGCTGCTGCAAATCTTGGATGACGGACACCTCACCGATGCCAAAGGTCGCAAGGTAGACTTCAAGAACACCTTAATTATCTTGACTTCTAACATTGGTTCTAAGGTAATTGAAAAAGGTGGCGGTGGTTTAGGCTTTGAATTTGATAACCAAGCCGACGCTAGTTACAATCGCATTCGTAACTTAGTTAACGAAGAACTGAAAAATTACTTCCGTCCTGAATTCCTCAACCGTTTGGATGAGATTATCGTCTTCACTCAACTGGCTAGGGATGAAGTCAAGCAAATTGCTGACATCATGCTGCGTGATGTAGCTAGCCGCCTGACTGAAAAAGGCATCATCTTAGAAGTGACCGAACAGTTTAAAGACCTAGTAGTCACCCAAGGTTATGACCCCAGCTACGGTGCTAGACCCTTACGTCGGGCAATTATGCGCCTCCTAGAAGACTCCCTAGCGGAAGCAATTCTCTCTGGTGAAGTCGCTGACGGTTGCACAGTTATTGTTGATGTCAATGATGATGGTCAAGTACAAGTACGCCCATCAGAAAAGCGAGAGTTACTGTTAGCAAACACTGGCTATAGCGTTTCCTAATCACATTAGGTACATCATAGCCCCCTCCTTGCTTGCGGGGCTACGGTGTACACACAAGTTATCGAATCACTATCACTCCTCGAATTACCCCACCCTAACCCTCCCCTTGGAAAGGGGAGGGAACTAGATTTTCCGGTTTCCACTGTATGCAATTTTGCACGAGACATATATCTATCACTTGGAAAGGGGAGGGAACTAGATTTTCCGGTTTCCACCCTTTCCAAGGGGGGATTAAGGGGGGTAAAACCCGGATTTGTGTATACAGGTTGGGGTTCTTGTACCTCACTAAAGCGAGAACCGCTATATTAATTTACCCTTGGTATTTATACCGGGGTATTTTTTATTTCCAGATTATAGGGGCTAAAACAGCCATCAGTAACAGAAAAGCAATTTCTAAAACGTAGCTAACAAACACAGTGCGATTGAGCAACCCATCCCACAGATAACCCTGACGTTTAGGCTGGGGGATGCGTTTCAAAGAATGACTCCAACTGTGGTAGATACCAGGAGAGTTGAAACCATATTTTTGAGTCAGGATAAATTCAATTTCAGCTACACGGGGATAGAAACCGCGCTGAAAGTGTTTCCATTGACTTTCCAGAATCCAGAAAAATAGGGGAATAGTACAACCAATAATAGCGATAAGCCTGACGGCATCGCTAACCCTTACCGCGCTAGCAATCGGTTTTTGCTGTAACATCAATGCTAAAACACCCCCAGTCCCAGTAATTCCCAATGCTTTGATTACCCAAATCTGCTTGTTATAGTCTTCGATGGTGTTTTGCAGAAAAAAGTATTCCTCTTTGAGCAAGTCTAATTCAAAATTACTGAGAGGTTGGGGCTGGGGTTCAGTTTGTAATGGGTTAGACATTGGTGTTGGTAGAGTTCACTGAGATGAAATTAATATAATTCGTAATTTGTAATTCGTAATTCGTAATTCGTAATTTGTAATTAAGGCTTAGGTTGGAAAGTCACCGCCTTGGGCGAGTGGCGTTTGACGCAAGGAAACCCAACATTTACCGAGGGTTTAGTGAATACTCGGCGACGGAGTTCTAATACTCGTTCACGAGGTAAAAAGACTCGGCGACGGAGTTCTAATACTCGTTCACGAGGTAAAAAGACTCGGCGACGGAGTTCTGATACTCGTTCACGAGGTAAAAAGACTCGGCGACGGAGTTCTGATACTCGTTCACGAGGTAAAAAGACTCGGCGACGGAGTTCTAATACTCATTCACGAGGTAAAAAGACTCGGCGACGGAGTTCTAATACTCATTCACGAGGTAAAAAGACTCGGCGACGGAGTTCTGATACTCGTTCACGAGAATCTAGAACCCGATAAAGCAGTTATAATTTGACTCAGTAAATTAAACCATATCCCTCACATATTATTACTAGTGGTCTATCAAGTTAGTTTTGACGGTTCGTAGTAAGGACTTTAGTCCTGATTTTTCTAAGGACTAAAGTCCTTACTACAAACTTGCTTATCCCTCAACTCAAATTTGATGGACTACTAGAGGTGAGGTCAAAAATATTTCACCCTTCCCTGTAACCCTTGCCCTTTGCTCAAAATCAGCATCCCACAATTCCGCACACCATGCCATGATCAACTGGAATGACTACCTACAATCACTCTGCAAAGATTATGCCCAAAAGTGTAAATACACGTTAACGGACGTAGTGGGACAGCAGCGAGTTGAGCAGAAACACTCACCGCTACTGTTAGATTTTATGGTGCAGACGGTGCAATCTGGCAAGGAAGAAAGAAGCGCAGACCAGCAAGTTGAGCGTTTAGACGTGCTGGCAGGGTTGCGGAAGTATGCTAAAGAACACGTTTTGCTAGTAGGGCGGCCTGGTTCGGGGAAATCGACAGCGTTGTTGCGGTTGTTGCTGGAGGAAGCGGAGAAACCCCTCCCCCAACCCCTCCCCGAAGCGGAGAGGGGAGCTAATTCTCCCCCTTCCCTCCCCAAAGTGGACAGAGGAGTTAATTCTCCCCCTTCCCTTGCAGGGAAGGGGGTTGGGGGGTTAGGTCAAATCCCCATCCTAGTAGAGTTGCGCTATTACCAAACCTCAGTCCTAGACTTGATTCGGGATTTCTTAAAACGCCATCGCCTACTACTAGACACTGCAACCATAGAACAACTGCTGTGTCAGGGACAATTTTTGCTGCTTGTGGATGGTATTAACGAATTACCCTCAGAAAAAGCGCGGCAAGATTTATCTAAATTCCGGCAAGACAACCAAAAAAGCACGCCGATGATATTCACCACGCGGGATTTAGGCGTGGGGGGTGATTTGGGCATTACTAAGAAGCTGGAAATGCGACCCCTGACAGCAGAACAGATGCAGCAATTTGTCCGCGCCTATCTGCCAGAACAGGGTGAGCAGATGTTGCAGAACTTAGGCGACAGGTTGCGGGAGTTTGGAGAAACACCGTTGCTGCTGTGGATGCTGTGTTCATTGTTTCAGTCCACAGGAGACATCCCGCAGAACTTGGGTTTGGTGTTTCGCCAGTTTACCCAAAGCTATGAACGTAAATTTCGGCAAGATATCCCAGTTACAGATGAGTCTCGGCGGTGGTGGTTCTCGTTATTAAAACATCTGGCGTTTTACATGACCAAAGGGGATAAGCTGACAGAATTAAATGTTGCCATACCCAGATTAAAAGCAGAGGAAGTTTTAACCCAGTTTTTGCAAGCTGAGAAATTTGATAAACCACGCGACAGAGGTTTAAACTGGCTGCAAGACTTACTCAACCATCACTTAATTCAACTTGGGGCAAATGACCAAATTGAATTCCGCCACCAACTAATTCAGGAATATTACACGGCAGAATGTTTGCTCAAGCAGTTACCAAGCCTCAGTGATGATTGCCTCCAGCGAGAGTATTTAAATTATTTAAAATGGACTGAACCATTCAAATTGATGCTGAAATTGGTGGATGATGCGGCGCAAGCAATACGAGTAGTAAAGTTAGCCTTAGAGGTAGATTGGCAGTTAGGGGCAAAGTTAGCAGGAGCAGTGAAGCCGGATTTCCAACAACAGACAGTTGATTTAGTTGCTAGTTTAGAAGTCTCTTTCTTATTTAAAGTTCGGCTTTTAGGCTTAACAAAATCTGAGCAAGCAATATCTTATCTGAATCAATTACTAGAAAATGCAGACTCTGATGTGCGTTCTAGTGTGGCGGAGGCCCTGGGAGAAATAAAATCAGAGGCGGTGATTCCTGGTCTAATTGAATTGCTAAAAGATGACGACTCTGATGTGCGCTCTAGTGTAGTTATCTCTCTGGAAAAAATTAAACTAAAAGCAGCAATTCCTGAACTAATTAATCTTCTTCGACATGAAGACTTTGATGTAAGTCTTGACGCAGCAGAAGCTCTGGGGGCAATGAAATTCAAAGAAGCGATTCCTGAGTTAATTAATCTTATTCAAGATGAAAACTATCTTGTAAGAGTTAGTGCAGCAAAGGCCAAAGCACAAATCGAATTACCTTTAGTAATTCCTAGATACATTAATTTTAACCAATATGATTATAAATTGTCTGAGGTAGTTTCTTGGGTGACATCAGTTTTGAAAAATATCAAGTTCCATGAAGTAGAGTATGAGGTTATCACATCACTTCAAAAGATATTGAAATATGAATACTCTGTATTAGGAAATTATGGATATATTCTTAATCATGCAATTAAAGCACTTGAAGCGATACAAAAAGAATGTAATTACTATAACTACAGACTTACTCAACCAATTGCTGAATCCAAATCCCAACCAGATATCTCACAATCAAACCCAATTAAACCTTCTTTAATGCACATCCTCCACCTCTCTGACCTACACTTTGGCACATCTGACCAAGCCAAACTTTGGTCTAACCAACTAGCAAGCGACTTGCAAAACGAACTCAATATTCTTCAACTTGATGCCCTCATTCTCTCCGGCGACATCGCCAACAAATCAACCCCCGACGAATACGCAGCAGCCCAACAATTTCTTAACGAACTCCGCCAAGATTTCGCCCTCCAACCTGAGCAAATTATCATCGTTCCCGGTAATCATGACCTCAACTGGCAAATCTCAGAGGAAGAAGGTTACATCCCAACACTTCGCAGAAAATATCAAGGGTCAATAAATGAGAGTTGTGTAATTGATGATGGCGGTGCATATATTGCAGTTGTAGATCCAGAAAACCACAAAAGACGCTTTGAACACTTCAGCAACTTCTACCAAACTATCAAAAACCAACCCTATCCCCTAGACTATGACCAGCAATACACCCTCGACCATTTCCCCAACCAAAAGCTACTCATTCTAGGGTTAAACTCCGCTTGGCAATTGGATCATCATTACAAATCCCATGCCAGCATTAACATTAATGCACTCACCAAAGCCCTAACAGAAATTCGCCGCAATCAAGATTATCAAAACTGCATCAAAATTGCAGTCTGGCATCATCCCCTAAATAGTGCTTCTGAAGACCGCATCACTGATCATGGTTTTATGGAACAGTTAGCACAAGCAAACTTCCGTTTTGCTCTTCATGGTCATATCCACAAAGCCGAAACCAGCCTTTACAAATACGATATGAGCGCAAGTGGACGCAAGCTTGATATCATTAGTGCGGGAACTTTTGGCGCACCTGTGTGGGAGTGGGTTTCCGGTTATCCTCTGCAATACAACCTGCTGAAGTTTGCAGACAATAAACTAACCGTCTACACCCGCCGCCGTGAAGAACTTAACGGTGTATGGAAACCCGATGCAAGATGGCTAATGGGTGCGGGACAAAATCCATTACCTTACTACGAAGTTCAGCTATAGAGTTCCTGTTTCCCGGCTTTCAACAAACCCTGCCTTTAGAACAGAAAAGTTTTGGGCGAATAGAATTCGCTACTACACAAGCGAAGTCCACCTCCGTGGACTAAGGAAAAATCAAGGTCTTGAAACCCACGAAGGTGGGTTTTGTCTGTGTAGCCGCGATTTCTAATCGCTGGAGCTAGTTTCTCTGCTTCTAAGATTTAAACTCAGCACTCGTCAACCAATTCGGCAAAATTGGGCTACCGCTTCAACCAATTGGTCGATTTCCGATTCCAGGGTCAAATAGTGGACGGTGGCGCGGGTACAGCTTGGGTCGGCAATTGTCCGGGTTAAAATCTTTTGAGTATCAAGAAATTGCACCAACTTGAGAGAATGGTGGTTAGTGAGTTGGAAAGAAACAATACCGCATTCCGGGGGTGCAGTGCTAAGACATTTCACATCGGGTAATGCAGCTAAACGTCGCCAGAGATATTCACTATTGCGGCGAATTTGGGCGTAACGTTCCTGGGGTGTTCCCCATTGTTGATGAATTGCGATCGCCTCTCGCAAACCAAAATACAATGGGTAAGCTGGGGTAGATACTTCATACCGCCTTGCATCCGGTTTCCAGTCTACAGGTTGAGAGTGGCTATCAACAATAATTCCATACAAGCCAATAAAAGTAGGATGCAGACTGTTTAGCACTTCTGGACGCACATACAAACCCCCCACACCTTCAGGGCCGCATAACCATTTGTGACCTGTGAAAGCATAGAAATCTACCCCCAACTCTGTTAAGTTCAAAGGTAAAGCACCCACAGATTGGGCTGCATCTATTAATAGAAAAGAATTATTATTTCTGCATACCTCCACGATTTTCTCCACAGGTAGCACTTGTCCAGTGTTCCAAAAAACGTGACTTAATACCACTAAGCGAGTCTGGGGGCGCAAATTTTGGGCAATAATTGCTACCGGGTCGCCCTCATTCAACGTGTCTTTTAGGGGACAAATACTCACTTCTACCCCAAACCTGCGGCTAAGTTCTTGGGTAGTAGCAATTACCCCTGGATGTTCGCAGTCTGAGAGTAAAATATGGTCGCCAGCTTGCCAGGATATCCCCCACATGGCGATATTACAACCCACAGTTACATTATCCGTAAAAGCGATTGTATCAGTTGTGACGTTTAACTCAGATGCGATCGCTTCTCTGACGGTTTGCATTTGTGCTGTTAACCAATTACCAGCCTCATTCCCAAAGGGGCCAATATCCTGGATGTGCGCTATAGTTTGGTTAATCGTGTCCATTGTGGCTTTAGGCATCGCCCCCTGCCCACCATAGTTAAAATAAAGCTTATTAGCTAAAGCCGGAAATTGTTCCCGATGGTGATGCAATCTGGCTTGTGCTGTGGAAATAGTAGTCATAAACAACTTAAAATTCAAAATAGCTTGTTTTCTTAGTTTCCCATTCTCAATGCCTAATGAGTAGGAAATGGAGGTGCTAGGTGATAGGTTACAGGTGACAGGTGACAGGTGACAGGTGACAGGTTACAGGTTACAGGTTACAGGGTAATTAATTCTGGGTAGCCTACGGTAAGTAAGCTATAAGCCCTCACTGATTGTCTTTAATTTTGAATTTTAATTCCGCAAACGGTTGACTATACTGAATGTTAATTAATGCTGATCACCTTCTGCAATACCAACGCTGTAAACGTCGCCCTGTTTTAGATATTCACGGTGACAGAAGCCGACGAGATGCGCCTAATGAATTGTTACTCAAACTACAACAGGACAAAAACGCTCATCGCTTGAGTATTTTGGCTCAATTCCCCTATCAAAAACCAGATTACCCTAGAGGAAACTGGGAAGCAGCGCAAGTAGCCACTATAGAATTGATGCAGCAGGGGGTTGATTACATTTATCAAGGGGTGCTGTTAGCTAATTACAGTCAGTTAGTAGACGCAGAAACGGAATACGTTAACCATACCCTCCTCAGTCGTCCTGATTTACTTGTCAAACAGCCCGGAAAATCGCTGCTTGGTGATTGGGTTTATGAAGCTGTGAATATTGAACTGGGTAAGCGTCCCAAACAGGAATACCAAGTTGTTTCCGCGTTTCATACCCAAGTTTTAGCCACAGTCCAAGGCGTGACACCGCCAACAGCTTGGTTAATGCTACGTAGTAAACAGGCACAATACACTGTAGATTTATCGAAATGGACACCGCAAATGCAGGGGATTTTGCAGGAGTTCATGGAGGCTTTGGAGGCAGAAACTAGTCCAGAAATATTTATTTCCCGTCAGAAGTGTAATCTTTGTTCATGGCATAGTCAATGTTATGCGATCGCTCATTCTCAGCAACATCTCTCACTGTTACCGGGAGTAACACCCCTCCGTTACGCCCAATTGCAAACCCTCTCTATTAACACCCTAGAATCTCTCGCTGATACTAGTCCCACTATTTTAGAAAATCTCACGGGTTTTGATTCTGAAGTCGCGGTCAAATTAGTTATCCAAGCCCAATCTGTCTTAGAAAACCGACCATTTATTTTACCATTCCCCCATCCCTATCACGATATCACCGCCAAATCTCCCATCGAATTGTATTTTGATATTGAAGCGCAGCCAGATTTAAATTTAGATTATCTTTTAGGGGTGTTGGTAGTTAATACGCAAACCAACACTGAAGAGTTCTATTGTTTTTTAGCAGAGAACCCAGAACAAGAAGAATTAATTTGGCAACAATTTCTAGACTTAGTCTGGCAATATCCCCAAGCCCCAATTTATCATTTTTGCGTCTACGAACTAGATACAGTCAAACGCCTAGGCAGGTTGTACCATACTCCTCACAAATTAGTCCAGCCAGTCTTGAATCGGTTTGTCGATATTTATGAACACCTCACCCAAACTGTAGCGTTACCCATAGAAAGTTATGCTTTAAAAGCGATCGCTAAATGGTTAGGATTTGCATGGCGTGATCAAGAAGCTAGTGGTGCTAAATGTATTTACTGGTATGATCAATGGTTAGAAACAGGCGATCGCACTTTACTAGAAATCATCAGCCGCTACAACGAAGACGACTGTCGCGCTACCCGTCGTGTCAAAGACTGGCTAGTTGAGTTTCTCAAAGAGACGTATCATTTACGACGCGCTTAATCTCTATTAAATAATTTCTTCCTCAATCCCTCAAAATAGTTAAACCAAAATACTTTTTTTGCGCTAACATGATAACGATTCTCATTCTTTTATTTTTTCTAGTCTACGCAGGTGGACTTAGTTTATATAGCCGCGACTTCTAGCCGTTCGGGTTCAGCCCCAAAAATTTTGCATTTTGAATTGAAAGATATGGTCAGTTCCCTAAACAAGTCCCAGGAAAAATCGCCCCAGCATGATAGCGACCAACTTACACGAATTCGCCACACCTGCGCCCATATCATGGCGATGGCGGTACAGCAGCTATATCCAGGGACAAAAGTAGCAACTGGCCCAGTCACAGAAACAGGATTTTACTACGACTTCGATTGTCCAGTCAGCATTACCCCCGATGACTTAGAAAAAATTGCAGCAGAAATGCGGCGGATAGTCAAAGCCAACCTCCCCATCATCCGCGAAGAAGTGGAACGAGTAGAAATTCGCGCCGAAATTGCCGAATTGAACGAACCTTACAAATTAGAAATCTTAGAACGCATTCCCCCACAAGAAACCATCACCCGCTACTTTATTGGTAGTCCCGAAATTGGTAAGCCGGAATCATCGTTATTTGTCAGCGAAATTCAACCAGCAAATAACTATTGGTGGGACTTGTGTGCAGGGCCTCACATCAACTTTACTGGGGAAATTGCGGCTGATGCTTTTAAATTATTGAATATTGCCGGTGCTTATTGGTTAGGAGATGAAACCAAACCCCAATTACAGCGCATTTACGGTACAGCTTGGGAAACCGCCGCAGAACTACAAGCTTACCTGAAACAAAGAGAAGAAGCTTTGCGCCGTGACCACAGAAAATTAGGTCAAGAACTTAACCTATTTAGCATTCAAGAAGCAGCCGGCGGGGGATTAGTTTTTTGGCATCCTAAAGGCGCAAGTATTCGCTACATTATTGAAGATTATTGGCGCAAATCTCATTTAGAATCTGGTTATCAATTACTCTACACACCCCATGTAGCTAATCTCGATTTATGGAAAACATCGGGTCATTTTGACTTCTATCAAGAGAATATGTTTGACTCAATGGAAGTGGAAAATCAGGCTTATCAGATTAAGCCGATGAATTGTCCCTTTCATGTTTTAACTTATAAACATCAGCTACATTCCTATCGAGAACTACCCTTGAGATGGGCAGAATTAGGCACAGTTTATCGTTATGAACGCTCTGGGGCATTACATGGTTTAATGCGAGTGCGGGGATTTACCCAAGATGATGCTCA
The DNA here is from genome assembly GCF_022063185.1 of Nostoc sp. UHCC 0870. Lineage (NCBI taxonomy): Bacteria > Bacillati > Cyanobacteriota > Cyanophyceae > Nostocales > Nostocaceae > Nostoc > Nostoc sp. UHCC 0870. The sequence goes on from NZ_CP091913.1 coordinate 1,899,739, forward strand.
TATATTCTGTTTACCTCACCAAATCGCGGATGAAATTTTAGGGGTTTTAAATCTTACAGAGCAGATTTTGTCAGACTTTGGGTTTAAAAATTATGAAGTGAATCTTTCCACACGTCCTGATAAATCAGTCGGAACTGATGAAGTGTGGGAATTGGCAACTTTAGCCTTAAGAGAAGCATTGGATGCTAAAGGCTGGGATTATGTTGTTGATGAAGGTGGCGGTGCTTTTTATGGACCTAAAATTGACATCAAAATTCAAGATGCTATTGGTCGTCTGTGGCAATGTTCGACCATTCAAGTAGATTTTAATTTACCAGAACGCTTTGATATGGAATATATTGCGGCTGATGGTAGTCGTCAAAGACCAATTATGATTCATCGAGCTATTTTTGGTTCATTGGAAAGATTTTTTGGCATCTTAATTGAAAACTACGCTGGCGATTTTCCTTTGTGGTTAGCACCAGTACAAGTACGCTTATTACCTGTGAGTGATGATGTTAGAGAATATGCAGAATTGGTAATAGCTGATTTGAAAAAATCTGGTTTTAGGGTGGAAATAGACAACAGTGGGGAACGTTTAGGTAAGCAAATTCGGACAGCAGAGTTAGAGAAAATTCCAGTGCTTGCTGTTGTCGGTAAAAAAGAAGTAGAAAATCAAACTTTGAGTGTTAGAACTAGACAAAGTGGAGATTTAGGAGTGATGAATTTAAGTGAATTGGCACATTTTTTACAAGAGGCTATATTTGCTAAATCTGTAGGTTGAAAATTGCTTTTTTAGGGAATATTTTTCCTCAAAGGAGATAAGAAAGATGAATTTTTCTTTCGATGGCGGAATCTCTAAAGTCAATCATGAAAAAAATTTGCAAGTCAAACAATGGATATATGAGGCTTTAGAGATTGATGCTCAAATTCACATTGCTCTTAGTCAATTAAAGTGCAGAGAACCTAATTGTCCTCCAATTGAAACAGTAATTGCTGTAATGAGTGATCCAATTAAACAGTATAAAATTCATAAGCCAATCGCTGAGATTGAATACGCTGATATCTCTACAATTGTTCACAAACAGAATTGATTTAGTAGATTACAAAAATTTAATTGCAATATGAATACTATCACCGCACCAACTGCAAATACAATTCCTGATATTCCCAAACAGGGAATGCCTGTTACTATTATCACAGGCTTTTTAGGTAGTGGTAAAACTACACTGCTCAATCAAATTCTCAAGAATAAACAAGATTTAAAAGTCGCTGTCTTAGTAAATGAGTTTGGCGATATTAACATCGATAGCCAACTACTAGTTTCTCTCGATGAAGATATGGTAGAACTCAGCAATGGCTGTATTTGCTGTACTATCAATGATGGTCTAGTTGATGCTGTTTATCGGGTGTTAGAAAGAGAAGACCGCATTGATTACATGGTCATTGAAACTACTGGCGTTGCAGACCCATTACCAATTATTTTAACTTTTTTGGGGACAGAACTTCGAGATTTAACTAGCCTTGACTCGATTCTAACTGTAGTAGATGCAGAAACATTTGATCCAGAACATTTTGAAAGTGAAGCCGCTTTAAAACAAGTTACCTATGGAGATATTATTCTCCTCAATAAAACAGACCTTGCTACTCCAGAAAAACTGCAAGAAGTAGAAGGTTACATCCATGATGTGAAAAATGGGGCGAGGATTTTACACACTCAACATGGTGAGGTGGCTTTACCTTTAATTTTAGGTGTTGGTCTAACTCCAAAAGATGATTATACTGCCGATCATGTGGAAGATAATCATGAACATGATCACGACCATGAGCATCATGAACATCATGAACATCATGACCATGAACATCATGACCACGAGCATCATAAACATCATGACCACAAACACCACTCTCATCATTTAGACAATGATGGATTTGTTTCAATCTCTTTTCAATATGATAGACCGTTTGATGTTCATAAATTTGAGAACTTCTTGACCGAAGAAATGCCACCAAATGTCTTTCGTGCTAAGGGGATTTTGTGGTTTAGTGATAGTGAATTGCGCCATATATTTCAATTGAGTGGACTTCGTTATAACCTCCATGCAGATGAATGGCGTACTCCACCAAAAAATCAGGTAGTTTTTATTGGGAGAAATTTAGATTCTAGTCAAATTCACTCACAACTTAACAAATGTTTGATATAATTAAGAAGTGTTAAGCAATCAACCATTTTAGTTAATAGTAAATCATCGATAAGACTCATATTTGATTTTTGATGACCTATTAACTAAATCAATCATCATCTATACCAAGTAAACAAAGAAAATGACTTTATCGATTCGTCCCGATATAAATTCTGCTGCTCAAGTAGTATCATCTTTATCTACTAAGCATTCGCCAACTGTCACCGAAGCAGAAATGGTACAGGCTGTACGTACTTTGTTGATTGGATTAGGAGAAGATCCTGATAGAGAAGGTTTATTAGATACTCCCAAGCGAGTTGTGAAAGCTTTACAGTTTCTCACCAAGGGATATCATGAATCTTTAGATGAACTGCTGAATGGAGCAGTATTTACAGAAGATGCCAACGAAATGGTATTAATTCGGGATATCGATATTTTCAGTTCTTGTGAGCATCATATTCTGCCAATTATTGGTCGCGCTCATGTTGCTTATATTCCCAATGGTAAGGTGATTGGATTATCAAAAATTGCCCGCATTTGTGAAATGTATGCTCGACGTTTGCAAGTGCAAGAACGTCTGACTTTGCAAATTGCTGATGCGCTACAAGGTTTACTCAAACCTCAAGGGGTCGCGGTGGTAGTAGAAGCCAGCCATATGTGCATGGTAATGCGTGGTGTACAGAAACCCGGTTCTTGGACTGTCACTAGTGCAATGCGTGGCGTGTTTGCTGATGATGCACGCACTCGTGAGGAATTTATGAATTTGGTGCGCCACAACGCCAAATTTCATTAATAAGTTTTGGCTAGAGTCGATGTTCCATTAGTGTGTTCTGTGTAGAGATGAGAATTTTTCTTGTCTCTATATTTTTATAGGTGACAGGTGACAGGTGATAGGTGATAGGTGACAGGTGACAGGTGATAGGGTTAAAAGTTTTGTCAGAGGTATTTGTATGGAAATGATGGAGAAGTTGAAGTTTAATGAACAGGGTTTAATTCCGGCGATCGCTCAAGATTATCGTGATGGTAGTGTCTTGATGATGGCTTGGATGAACGCCGAATCAATTCACAAAACTTTATCTACTGGTGAAGCTCATTATTGGAGTCGCTCTCGTGCTGAATTGTGGCACAAAGGGGCGACATCTGGGCATATTCAAAAGGTCAAGGAGTTTTTTTATGACTGTGACGGTGACACTATTCTGCTGAAAATTGAGCAAATTGGTGATATTGCTTGTCATACTGGTGCTAGAAGTTGCTTTTTTAATCCTGTGCTGATCAATAGCCCTCTTGCATAAATGCTGAAGCTGTCATGTTGAGCGAAGCGAAACATCTCAAAGATTATACATTTCATTCAGAATGACACATCTTATTTTCGGACTTTTGCAAGAGGTCTAATAGCCAGTTGCAGTCCTAGATAGTAAATTAGGGTGGGAGTGGGGAGTAGGAATATTTTTCATAACTAACTCCACTCAGCACTATTTTCAAGCTATGGCTAACCAAAATGCGAACAGAGATTTTGGCATTTTGGCAACTTCTCGAAAATTCTATCTGATATTTTGGTACTCATTGCAAGGATGAGTGTAGTTACAACATCAATTACGGCATCAATCGCTGTTCTTGGTGTTAACTTTCTCTATTTTCCTTACAACCTATTAAATTTACTATTTATCCAAGTCCAAGGTGTATTGCCACTTTCAAGCTATTTAGACGGGTGTGACCCGTCTTTTTTTTGTGTATTAGTTAATACTTAAATAACGTAATATCAGTTTTTGCAGTATTTGCATACATCCTATAGGAAGATGCGAAAGGATGAAAATAATAGGTAAATTAATTCGGGATGTTGTTATGCACTGGATTTAAAGAGAGGTTTGGTGATGAGCCAAACCTTTTTTTTTAATAACAGATGAAAAACTACCTTAGACTAGTACCGCAAGTCAGGGGGATAAAGTTAGCTAATAAACTTCGCACTATGATATTTAACCATTCTTGCGGGAAGTTCCCCAATGTAGTGAAACGTCCCGTTGGTGATGAGAGCAAGGATGAAGGATGGTTAAAGGATTTTGGGTATTGAGGATTTGATATTGGGTTTTTTGAGTGCTACGTTAGATTACTTGCCTTCTCAACTGCTCGCCTTAACTCTTCAAAGGTAATACTACCGTCTTCATCTGAATCATACTGTGCTAGTAAGTCCTGGGGGCTAGCGGTATTTGTTTCTGATGAGATGACTGCACTTAAGCCAGGACTTAAAAAAAGCTCGTGAATGGAGATTTTGCCGTTTTGATCGCGATCTAAGCTATTAAAAAGAGTTTGAAGCTCTTGCTCGGTTGTCATAATTTTCTATCTGAATTAATCCTTTACTTTAATGTCTCAAAATTAAACACACTTATATCCTTAGACGTAGAAATAGGTATCACTGGGGCTGAGATTAGCGAACTGGTATAAATGGTGTCTTGTCCTGGGTTAAGGATTTTTGATCTATAAAGCATCAATTAACAGATAAATCATGTAGAGACGTAGCGTTGCTACGTCTCTACAAAAAGATGTGTTTCACATTTAAGACTTAAGACTGATTGTTTTTGCCCCGCTTCGGAGAAATCGGAGTTTGTACATCAACTCACCCTCGTAAATTGGCGAAGGTATTGCTTACTGCTAGCCAATAAGTCAAAGCGCGAGTATAAAAGAGAAACAATAAACAAAACTCGCACTGTAGATTGACAGAGAACGAACATGGCACATCGCTATCCTTCTGGTGACAATCAGCCTACTGTTGGTGTAATTAAGGGTGTTTCCTCCAAACCTCAATCCCGCAAAAGAAAGAGGATGAGGTTGTCTTCAATTATAGCGATCACAATTTTACTTACTGGTACTGGGTTAGTTATCTCTTTTACTTGGATTGGTGTTCTCTTGATTTTCGATCCCCAACAGGTGGGTTGGCTCAATAGTGTTTTACCAGAGTGGGCGCAAATTCCTATGAGTCATAGCGAACACCCCCAAACCATCCAACAAATTCGGGATAGTTTGAGTCACAAACAAAAAATTGTCGGTGACACCATAGCTTTAGATGATGAAGATAACTCTTTTCTCCTCCCAGTGTTGCGCCAGCGTCCCAACTGTCTGTCTGATTGTCAAGAAGTTGTAGAACTTAGGGTCTATCACTTAGAAAACTTACAATATCAAGCACAGCCCGAAAAATATTATCGTTTAACTAACCAACTACCGATCGCAGGAATAGAAGAATCTGTGGCTCTTGCACCCCTAGTTGATCCCACATCAGAAAATCCAGAAGTTAGTGATAGCTTACCTTTGACTGAGGTGCAACGCTTTGAAGGAAAGACACCAGGAAGGGGAGTCTGGTTTTATTTGCGGGGTCAGCGTCAACAAGGTACTCATGCGATCGCCTACGGTCAGATTATCTATTACAATCCAGAACGGGCTAACCTACAAGAAATGGTGTCTTGGACAAGTCCCAACGGTCAACTACCCAAATGGGAACAGGTAACGGGTGATAGTGCGAAAGAACTAGTCATTGATCAAACTGTCGGTTTAGAACCACAGTTACAGGTTTATCAAGTCAAAACCGTCAAACTATACCTCAAACCTCTGCAACTAGAAGCAATTACTCTCACACCATCAGCTATTAAGGATGATTCTTACCAAAATGCTCTCTTCATTGCGCGGAGTGGCTTGTGGACTCCTGCTTTTCAATGGTTGCAATCAATCAAGAAACAACGCCGAGGCGTTTTACCAGCCACAGCGCAAGCACAAATGGATCTAATTCGGTTACACTCCCAGCTTACTAAAACCCAAGCTGATAAAACTTGGGCGAGTCCCAGTCAACAAGTGCTAGCAGATTTAGTTGATGGTCGCTGGGAAAAAGCTTTACAGGTGTTTGAGAACTCACCAGAGAATGCTCAAGAAATTGCCACCCTCTTAAAAGCTGACAAAGACAAAGGTCGATTATGGAAACGAGTATTAGCAGCACTCAAAGTTAATCCCAAGAGAGCAGAAGTTCAAGCTTGGGGTGCGCTCCTCTTAGCCGTCCAGCAAGGGGAAGAACAGGCAAATACTTGGTTAAGACAGCAACCACCCATCAAAACAGCGACTCTGACTAATATTCAAAATCTGGTCAAAAAACTCAACACCAGAGTCACAACTACTCAAACCACTTCTGGGAATGAGGAGTAGAGAATGGTTGATGCTTAGGTTAAGAATAAATTGCTGGCTCTAAAGTCCAAAATTATTTGACTGTTGATTATTTGCTGTTGACTCTGCATAATCGCTGCTGCCAAATTCATTGGCTCGTGCGCTGTGTACTAGTGTCCAACCAGCTTTGAGTAATTTTTGATAAGTTGCCCAACCCTTAGAGCCGCCTGGGACTTGATAATCCGGTACTGAAAATTGTGGGAAAGTTGTATAGGGTCGCCAGGGTTGATGAGGCGCAGTTTGCAGATATAAGATTTTATCCCCGTCACCGCTAGTTTTAGATATCCAACACATTTGTCGATACATGGCAAACTCCTTTGCTTTTTGCTTATTCTGCATATTGGCAGGTTTTTGTCAAGACTTCTTCACCCTTGTGGGATAGTTTTTAATCTTCCCAAAATAGTCAACTTATCTACAATCTAAAATCGTACAATTACTTAAATAAATGTCCGGTATTTAGATTGCTTATCAAAAGCTATATAGATAGACAGGTTGTGCAAATGTTTGTGCTTCAATCTACGGCACGAATAAGATTTTTTTAATGTTATCTGCCGATACTAAAACTGTATGTATCAAGAATTACTATTTTGATAATTCTTGAATTTTTATTACAAAAAGCAGATGATTCAAGATGCTGACAAGCAGACAAGGTAGAAAAATTCTCACAACTCAGCACCGGCTATAGCGTTTCTTAGTTGAGTGAGGTACAAGAACCCTACCCCCAACCCCCTCCCCGCCAGCGAGGCTACGGTGTACACACAAGTGCTACCAGCATACATTTCAGAACCTTGACAAAATTCTCAACTGTCATGTTGAATGTAGCGATAGCGAAATGAAACATCTAGAGACTACGGTGCAAGTCCGAGATTCTTCCTTCCAGTTCCTACCCTACGGGAACGCTGGCGCGAACGCTTCGCTCAGGACTCCACTCAGAATGACATTTCAGGGCTATAAAGCAAGTGTTGACTGGGATTTTAAGACTTGTGTGTACACGGTAGGCCAGCGAGGAGGGGGCTATCACATATGTCATTTGATTAGGAAACGTTATAAACGCCGCGCTACCGCTAACAATACTCATTACTCAGCACTCATTACTCATTACTCATTACTCATTACTCATTACTCACCACTCTATGAATTTCTGCTACTAATTCTTGGTAATACGAATCAGACAAAACTGGGGTTGAACCTTGTAGTTGCAGAGGTGATTCTATATCAATCCATGATTTGCAACCACCATACTCCCCACGATAGGGAATTTCTTGGGCTTGGGGTAATTGATAAGTCCGTAGCAGGAGAATAAATATTGGCTGTTTGGGTTTCCACTTCAGGCGATCGCTGATAAAATTTTCATTCCAGATATGAAAGGGTAATAAGCTCTTGACAATTGACTCGTCACTCACTGGCAAAATATCGGTAATCTCTGCCCAACTACCAATCCGTACTGTTTCTGGATGCCATCCTGGTATAACTGGATGGACAAGATTGGCATATTCAGCTTTAAGTAAGCAAGATTGCTGATGTTCAAAGGTGGGGTAGAGTAAAACCTGCTGATGCGCCACTTGAAAACGGCCTTGCTGTTCATGAATACCACCTTTACGCAGCAACATAATTGTTTTGCCAGTTTCTAAAGCATTAACTGCAACTGCCCACTCTTTGAGCGTATGCACTGTTTGATCTAATTCCATCAGCATGAGCATCTACTGTAACTCTGATTTAATTTTGACCGAAGCCCGTTACAGTATAAAACTATCCAGGGATATGAATTAAGGAAAGGTTATGGAAAAGCGACGACTGGGGACATCTGATGTACACATCACACCAATCCTGATGGGAACTTGGCAAGCTGGTAAAAAAATGTGGGTGGGAATTGAGGATGCAGACTCAATTAAAACTATCCGCGCTGCCTTTGAAGCTGGGATGACTACCATAGACACGGCTGAGGTTTATGGTGAAGGACATTCTGAGCAGATTGTTGCTGAGGCTTTATCTGATGTGCGGGATCAAGTAGAGTATGCGACGAAAGTTTTTGCTAACCATCTCAAGTATGACCAAGTAATTGAGGCTTGCGATCGCTCCCTCAAAAATCTCAAGACTGATTACATCGACCTCTACCAAATTCATTGGCCTTCTGGCTCTTTCAATAGTCAGATTGTACCCATTGAGGAAACCATGAACGCTCTTAATGATCTGAAAGCACAAGGTAAGATTCGCGCTATTGGTGTTTCTAACTTTTCCCGTAGCCAATTAGCAGAAGCCGCCCAGTATGGCCGCATTGATAGCTTACAACCTCCCTACTCTTTATTTTGGCGGCAAGTAGAAAAGGATGCGATGCCCTATTGTGTGGAACATAATATTTCTATCTTGGCTTATTCACCCCTAGCCCAAGGATTGTTAACAGGAAAATTTGCCCCAGGACAGCAGTTTGATCCAGCAGATAACCGCGCTAAAAATAAGTTATTTCAAGGCGAAAACTTTGAACGCGCTCAACAAGCTTTAGATAAACTGCGTCCGATAGCTGAACGCCATAATTGTACTTTGGCTCAGTTGGCTTTAGCTTGGTTAATTGCTCAACCTCAAACAAATGCGATCGCCGGGGCGCGTTATCCTGAACAAGCCAAAGACAACGCCTTAACTGCTAATGTTAAGCTTTATGCTGATGACATTGCCCAAATTGATGCGATCGGCCGCATTGTCACCGACCATCTTGATGATAGTTCCGTCATGTGGAATTGGTAAGAATTCCATGAATTTAGAACCCCGGTTTCTTAGAGAAATCGGGGTTCTCACATTTAAGTTGTTATTGCAAAAAACTACAAAATATCAACTTTAGTAAACCAAGGATTGATCATCACCAAACTCGGTGTTAACTTAAATATCAAGACACCAAATAAGTTAACCCAAACCAATCGGGCAAATGGCTCGGTGTCTCCCGTCATCAGCCCAAGCAGATTTCGGCATATTTATGTCATGTGGTAAAAAGCCCCAAAAAGGCCAAGCCAAATCCCAAAGCGGAAAAACAAAAATTGCTGAATTTGCTAGTTTTAGTGTCCACCTTAGTTAGAAAATTTCTCAATTACTTTTTGATTAAATTTAAAGATTTGAAATCAATACGCATTGAAAAACCTGGTCAACCTGTACCAGGTTTTTCAATGTTATTGTGATTTGAATCACAAATAGTGTTAAGATGTTATGAATAATGCAAGGAGTGTCATCTCAACAATTAAGGAAATGACATTTTAATTCAGGGTTATTTAAGTACCTTAAATAATCTCAAAAAGCCCATTTGTATGGGCTTTTTTTTATCTTGCTGATTGTCTAGCAGGAAATAAAATAGGATATTAGTAAATAAATCCTGCTAGGAGAAGTGAATAAAAAATCATCCTAGGAGGAGTGAATGAAAAATAATTATAGTTTTGTGAAGAACATAACATTAACTCTATTTTTAGCTAGTTTCTGCTTGTCTTGCAATGCTAATACTGATAGAAAATCAGAGCAAGCCAAAGCAGTTGCACAACAACAGAAAGAACCGAAAATTAGCTATGGTAACTTCACTATTAAAGAGGAGTCAGATTATTTGATGATTCCTGTGAATATCTCAGGGAGTTATGACAAGGGAGGTATTTTAGATAGTGACAGTTATAAACGAGGAGATAACACACTTTTATACAACCTAATATTTTATCGTAAACAAGATGGTGATACTCATCTTCTCTTAGATAAACAAGCAATTATAAATTCGTTTCATTTTATAGAAACAAAAGTAGCCGCCAAGCCACCTACAAGAGTTTGGCTTTATCAAATTGTTGACCAAGATACTAACAAAGATAAACAACTCAACCAACAAGATGCGGTGATTGGCTATATTTCAGATTTATCTGGAAAAAATCTCAAGCAAGTCACACCAAACAATACCAAAATCATTAATTGGGTTGTTGTTCCCAGTCAAAATGCAGTTTTTATCAAAATTATCAAAGATTCTAATAACGATAATCAATTTACAGCCGCAGATAAGACTAATTTTGTCCGGGTTAATCTTGAGCAACCCAGTATAGGTACAGAAATTATTAGTGACCAAATAGAACAGAGGATTAAATCTTACATTCTGAAATAAAACCAATTCGCAATTCGCAATTCGCAATTAAACTAAGCCACCCACAAGGGGTGGGGTTTTTATCTACCTTGCGATACAAGGACTGTTTCGCCCAGCAGGGGCGTTAGCGGAGCGGGACGAAGTACGGTTTTGAACCTTCACTTTTTGATCAAGGAAACTCTGGATTCTTCCCTTCGGTCAGAATGACAAAATTACACGCTTTCAGTCAGAATGACCAAATTATGCGTCTTCAGTCAGGATGACAAAATTATACGCCTTCGGTCAGAATAACCAAATTATACCCTTGCGGATTTTTCAAACAAGTTCTTATTGAAAATACTCAGATTTTGGATCGGGAAAGAGTTATCAAAACCAGAGATTGTCCCTCAGTTTGGGCAATAAATACTTTGTAGCCAAATCCAGTCACATCCCAATCCAAAATCTAAATTCATATATTGAATAATCCTAGATTAGTCATTGTCCCATTGTTCACGACCAATGAGATCGCCGATGCGATCGCGTAACAAGAAATCGCACTTCTCTAACTCACACTCTACACAAACCCACTCTCTGGCGGGAATGTATTGGCAGAGTGTATATATTGGCTGCTGTCGGCTAACCATTCCTTTTTCTACCAGTCGGCGTGCTTCGTCCTGAATTACATCTAGAGAGTAGTAATTTATAGAGGGCACCGTATTCACACTCATGGTTTTTACTCACAAATTTACACGTAAATAGTGTTCCCACTAAATCATGGGGAACAAACATGACAAGGATTTAGACTTGCGCTGAAGTTTTTGTAGTTTACTATACGGAACTGATTCCATTTTGACGCTAGACACCCCTAAATTATGTAAATAAATGTTAAGTTTGTCAACTTTCCCTGACATTATCCCCATAACGCCGCTTCTGGCAAAGAACTGGCTATTAAATTTAACCAGTGAGAAAATTGATTAGAACATTAGAACTATTTTTAGGAATACCAAGATTACGTCATAACTACAAAACTAGAAGTTTCTAGGGCAAGTAAGTGTATAAACTATTGCTAATATTATTAATCTAACGGCTACCGTACACTAGGAAAGCTTATTAATAGCCATAAGTTAATAATTTCTTAAAGCCAACTTTAATTTCTGGATTAAGGTCAGTTTTATCTACTAACTAATTGGTGAATATCAACATCTGTCGCTGGGTGAAATCGGATGTTTCTAGAGTAGCAGTAGCTAGTAAAAGTCATATCCAGCTTGAGGAGTAGCTAAGAGGCTGTAAATGTCATAATTATCACTCAGGTCATCATTTGATAACATATGGTTACGTAAGTACATAGCAATAGAATTATGAATTTTTATTTAGTTAGTGGTTTTTGCTGTCAGTGAAATTATCAAGACATGAAATACATTAGTTTTGTTACCAAATTGTAACATTTTCGGCTATAAAAGCTTTAGGGGTTATCACCCCCAATACAAGGAAATAATGAAAACAGACGTGGCTAAAGCACGTCTGTAAATCGTTTGGCGGATTCTTGGGAGATATCCTGACAAAGTGGCAGAAGCTACTTATTCTAAAAGTTGCTCATCACTTTCATCAGTCGTGTCTTGCGATCGCGCATACTCAAGTTTGTTTAATAGAGATAGCACCTTATTTCCCCGTTCAATAGAACGGTCTTCGATAAACATAACTTCCGGCGTGCGACGCAGCCTTACCCGCGCCCCCAGTTCACTCCGCACAAAACCAGTGGCTGACTTCAAACCCGCCATTGTTTCTTCCTTGGCTTCATCTGTACCATATATGCTGACGTAAATTTTGGCGTGTTGGAGATCACCAGAAACATCAACATCAGTTACACTAACCATTCCTGTGCCTACACGGTCATCTTTAATGCCATTGAGTAGCATTTGGCTAACTTCCCGTCTAATCAATTCGGCAACACGGGAAACGCGGCGATTTGTAGCCATATAAATCATGCCTCTCCACAGAGGTTGGACAACAACAAGTATAAGTAATATAGGACAACAGAACTGTCCTTGGGATGAAGAGTGCTGAGTTAAATGTGCTGCGTTCCTTTCGCCAAGACAGATGTAAGTCCATGTTAGCTTGAGAATCACCACTCATGACTCATGACTCAGTACTGAGTTTCGTCAATCCATAATATAGTTTTAGTCTAGATGGTACTCAATCCCAGCATTGCCCGTAATGTAAAAGTGAGCAATGCCAGTCCACCTACAAATAAACCCAACACGGCCACTAAGGTTACTGGACGTTTTAATAGTGGGAAAAACGGCTCAAGGGCGTTTAGCAGAAGACCTAATACGATAGTAATCAAGTAGCGGGGGTAGCGAAAAACGTTATCCCAAAATCCGTCAAACATTTTAATTGAGACTGCCTTGTTATAGACTTAAAGTTTATTTTAGTGTACTTTATCCTCACTTATTGTAATCTATATGTGCTAGAAAACTACTCAGTTAATATAAAATATCCTTCATTAGTTATATTGTGAGAGTTCAGAACACAGCACTCAGAATTCAGGGTGGCTCAGGTTTTGGTATCACGTGTATATTCCTTAGTCGAATTATTTCCTGACTCTGTTTCTGCTCTGACTCCTGTATATTTTCTGAACTCTGATGCTATATTTATTAGCTTATAGCTGAGTTGCAGTGCAATGGTTAGTGAAATCTCTAAGGAAACTTGCCCGCGGCCTTTTTTAAAGTGGGCTGGGGGTAAAAGTAGATTAATACAACAATATATTCCCTATTTACCCAAGAATTATCAAAATTATTACGAGCCATTCTTGGGTGGAGGTGCGCTATTTTTTTATCTGCGACCACAAAGGGCTATTTTAACTGATATTAATGCAGAATTAATCACTGTTTATCGCTGTGTTCGCGATCATGTTGAAGAATTAATTCTGCTTTTAAAAGAGCATAAACTTAGACATGGCAAAGATTATTATTATAGTGTCAGGGCTAACTCTAGCGGCAATGATTTAGAGAAAGCTGCTAGATTTATTTATCTCAATAAAACTTGTTATAACGGTCTATATCGCGTTAATTCTCAAGGTAAGTTTAATGTGCCTTTAGGGAAATACACAAATCCGAATATTTGTCCAGAAGATTTGCTAAGAGCAGCTTCAGCTACACTGTCCACATCTGAAATTAAACAAGGAGATTTTACACATATCCTCAATTATGCCACTAGCAATGAAGATTTTGTGTTTTGTGACCCACCTTATCATCCTATCAGTAACACTAGTTATTTTACGGGTTATCACCAAACTTCATTTAGTGAAAAAGAGCAAGAAAAATTAAGAAATATCTGTGCAGAACTAGCAAGTCGTGGTGTAAAAGTAGTCATCTGCAATTCCGATGCTGATTTTATTAGAAACTTGTATCAAGAAATTAAATTTAAAATTTATATAATAGAAGCTGCACGCTCTATTAATTCTAATATCCAAAAAAGAGGGATGGTTAAAGAATTATTAATTACATCATATTAGAAATTTTTATTCGACCAAGCTATAAATCGATCTAGGGTATGTACTGCTAGTAAATTATGATTATAGTCAACTTGTTTTTTTAACCATTTAATCGCCCCTTCTCGCATACCTTCACCACCAATTACTACTATGGTTGGTGCTGAATAATAGTCTTGAATATTCAGGTTTAAATAAGGAAATTTTTCATCGACAGATCCCCCACTCTCTTGCCATTTACATTCGATAATTAACCCCGAAGGTATGGCTGGCAATCCCATAACATAGAAATCAACTTTGAGAGATGATTGATAAATACCATTACCGATATAAACCTGCTTGGCATAACGTTTGTTTAATAAACTTGCGTTGAGCAAATATTCTTTTGTGACATGATTGCCGATTTGAAAATAGCCATGACCAGTTAATATTGCGTCTACATTACTTTCTAAAATCTTTCCCGCCTGATTTGCCCGTGCGCCTGGAGTCATCATTATCCCCAATCCCTTTGCACAAATCCCACGTATTCCAGGATTTCATGGAAGTGGGCGCAAATGAGAATTACTTAATATGAATTTTTAATTGAGATTATATAAGGCTAAATCTAGAGATTTTTATAGTATTAATGTACTAAAAATATAGCGATCCTCAATTATTTGTGAGATTCAAAAACCCCGGTGCTGAGAAACCGGGGTTCTAAAGTATTCGCCAATAATAGAATTGAATATTTTTGCAGTTGTTATTTTAGCTTCCTTAATAATTTTGCTAAAAACAGAAAATAAATAGGAGGGATGTCGCGTAGGTAATAAAAAACACTGATTTAACTTAGCAGAAAGATACTTTCTGATTAAATTTTTTAGCTTGTTTGCATTTCAGTATGACCGTTGCGGATAGCCCACGCCATATCTAGTAATTGTGTCCAACGCTTTTGTAGTTGCTTAGGGGTGCATTTCAGGGTTTTAGCGATCGCCTGATCACTATGTTTAGCAATTTTTAATTGTAAGAGTTCCTGTTGTTGGGGAGAGATGGTACTTATCAAAGCTTCCCACTGTTGGGCAGATAATCCCAATTTCTGCTCCAAACCCGCGCCTAACCATTGATGTACTAATTGCCAATGATGTTGCTTGGCAAACTTCTGCACATGATATTTAAACCTTTGTTGCAGATAATCACGCTGGCGACTAGTAAGGCCAAGAATTTGGTCAATTTCGGGTGCAGGCAGGTCTTGCAGCTTCAAAGTCAGGTAATCTACACAGTCAGATTGTCCTTGAGAATCTAAATATTGAACTAGTTCTGAGATAATGCGATCGCGTTCTGATTCTTCTGAGGGATCAAAATTAGCTTGAGCGACCATTTGCGCTCTAATTTGTTGTACCGCCGAGTTCCGTTGGTAAGATTCCGCTTCCTCACCTTTGGCAGATTCTACCGCCATTTCAATATCTACAGTTGTCTCTTGGGGCTGACGACGGGCAAAACCTTGAGCGCGTAAAATAACTAACTGTTGATTGTTTCCACCCGGTAAATTAATCCGTCGCTTGGCGTACTGTTCAGTAAACGCCATATACTCAGCTAATTGCAACTGAGTGCGCGGGGTGTAATCTTCCGGTAGTTCGTTTTCCCGCCGAAAAGCTTTAATGGCTTCAATATAAAATGCTTGAAGAAAATCTTCAATCAGACTGTAACGACCATCAAAACCCAACTCCGAACCTGCTATGGTGACATGACGGTAAACCATCGACCCCAAACTACTATGTAATTCCACCCGTCCCCGTCTAGAACCTAGTTGATAATAATGTAGGCATTTTTGCAGACGGTGACGAGATAAACTAATTTGCCAAGACTGAACTTGACCAGATGTTTGAATTCGGGAACTCTTATCACAAATTCGGTTGACTTCTTTAGCAATGCGTTCAGCTATAGCTTCTACACACCGTGGTGTTGCTTTGACTTGAGCTTGCATTTCCTGACATAGCAGTTGCATCAAAGCACTTGTAGCGGATAATTCCTCAGTAACAACTTCGTTGACAAAAGCAGATGTGGAGGTTGGTAGATTTGCAAGATTTAGTTTCATGACTTTTCCTGGGTGTGGTGTTGCACCTTAAAGGCAATGCACAAACAGTACCTGAAGCCAGGTTTGAGTGGAGAACCCCATCAACACCTATTGCAAGCACTGCTAATATACATGACTGTAAGCGATCAAAAAAAGTTACAGAGAAGGTAGTGTGTCGCTTTTTTCACAAGCAACCGAATCGAGGTTAACACAAGCATATTTGCTTTGCCCTCAAAATAGCTAAAAAGCTTAATATGTCTCTATCACTGCCATCCTGTTCTATCCACTCGCAATGCTTGTATGTATGACGATAGGGAAACTGGAGTATTTTTCTGACATAATTCCGAAATCGGCAAGGAAGCCTGTGAAGTTCAATGGTCAAACCCACGCAGCTACTGCTTCCCAACCTAATCCCTGCCTCGTAATCATGGGTTCATCTCCCGTTAAGTCTACGATTGTAGATACTTCATATGTTGGTTCTTGATCCGTATCTACAATCACATCTACTAATTTATCCAAACGATCAAATAGCTCCACGCGTGACAATCTTAATTCTGAATCTAGTGTAAATTTGCCATCATCTATCTCATCAGGTGGTAAATGTGCCGAAGTTGAAATAATCGGGTTTCCTAGAGCTTCTAATAATGCTAAACATACGCTATGATTGGGTACACGAATACCTGTGGTTTTGCGTTTAGGACTTTGTACCAGTTTTGGTACTAATTTAGTTGCAGGTAGCAAAAATGTATAAGTTCCTGGTATTAGTCGTTTCATAATCCGGTAAGCTGTGTCACTGACAAAGGAGTAAGTAGTTACATTTGACAGTGAAGGACATAAAAACGTCAGTGGTTTATCATTCGCTAGCTGCTTAATTTTTCGGACTTTTTCTACCGCAGATTTGACATTTAAATCACAACCGATCGCATAAACGGTATCAGTTGGATATAGCATAACTGCGCCACTAGAAAGCGCAGACCTTATTTCCTCTATTCTGCGAGTTTGTGGATTCTCCGGATGGACAGCGATAATTTTTGCCATAAAATGTTGGGTTGCGGTTAAGTATGGGGCATTGGGCATTGGGCATTGGGCATGGATCATAAAATTGATGCCCTATAAGTGATGTCCCTAGTAGATAGGGATATACTCTTTCAGTCAAGTTCTGTAAACTTAAGCGTTGCACATATTTACATACACAAGCAATTGCATCTTATATTAGGGGACAGGGGACAGGGGACAGAAGGTAGAGAAGACAAGGTAGAGGAGGGAGTTAAATCAGTAAACTGTGAACAGTTATCAAGTGACTGGTAACTGATAACTGATAACTGATAACTATTGGCTTATGAACAAAATTGCTTATCTTCAATGTCCGGCGGGGATTTCCGGTGATATGTGCTTGGGGGCTTTGGTGAGTCTGGGAGTTCCCGTAGAATATTTAACGGAAAAACTCAATGATTTGGGTATTTCCCAGGAATTTAAGTTAAGGGCGGAACTAGTACAAAAAAATGGTCAACAGGCTACTAAAGTTCATGTGGATTTAGTTGAGCATCATCATGACCATGACCATCATCACCACGAACACCATCATGGTCGTCATCTGCCAGAAATCGAGACAATGATTCTCAAAGCAGGGTTGCCATCACGGGCTCAGGCTTGGAGTTTGGCTGTATTTCGACAATTAGCAGTAGCTGAAGGGGCGGTACATGGGATTGCTCCTGAGAAAGTGCATTTTCATGAAGTGGGTGCTGTGGATGCAATTGTAGACATTGTTGGCACTTGTTTGGGATTGGATTGGTTGGATATTGCCAACGATGCAGCAGGATTCCCTTTACTCTATTGTTCCGCATTTCCTACGGGTGGGGGTACTGTGCGGGCAGCACATGGGCAAATGGCAGTACCAGTACCAGCCGTTTTGAAGTTATGGGAAATGCGGAGTTGTCCTGTTTATAGCAATGGGATTGATCGGGAACTAGTGACACCAACAGGAGCTGCGATCGCTACTACCTTGGTTAAAGAGTTTGGCGCACCACCACCAATCACCATTAAACAGATCGGATTAGGAGCTGGTACAATTAATATCCCTATTCCCAATATACTACGCCTGTGGCTGGGTGAAAGTGCTAGTTTACAGGCCAATTTCATCGATTCTGGGGAAACCAGCCCAACTTTAGAAACTATTTCGGTACTAGAAACTCAAATTGATGACCTAAACCCCCAAGCCATAGGTTATGTATTTGAAGCTTTGTTTGCGGCTGGTGCAGTGGATGTCTTTACCCAACCCATAGGAATGAAAAAATCCCGTCCAGGGATTTTACTAACTGTTATTTGCCATCCAGAACAATTACCCCACTGTGAAGCAGTTTTATTCCGCGAAACCACTACTTTAGGCATCCGGCGTACTACCCAACAACGCGCCATCTTAGAACGAGAAATCCAACAAGTAGAAACGAAATATGGGACAGTAAGAATTAAGGTCGCATGGCAAGGACAATCAACAGATAAACATATTGCTAATATTCAGCCAGAATACGAAGATTGTGCGGAATTAGCTCGTAAATATAATCTTCCCTGGCGAGAAGTTCACCAACTGGTTCTACAAAGCTGGGAATACAGTTAATTGTTGGGGAAAGGTAAAAGTGATGATTTCAGAACCCCGGGTTTTTGAAAAAACCGGGGTTCTAAATTTGTGAAGATTGGGCAATTTTTCCTGCCCAATGCCCTATTACTAATGCTCAAAACTAGATTTATCTAGCTTATTTAATTGTTCTATTGACTGCATCAGCTGTATCTTCAGCTCGTCGCTGAATGCTTTTCCCCGTATCTGTTGCTCCACGTTGAACATTTTTCACTAAGTCTTCAGCAGCATTTTGGGTGTTTTCTCTGACATTTTCCAATCCGCGCTGAGTTCCTTTAGCAACGCCTTCACGCACTTCTTCAGCAGAACTACCCACATCTTCACCGAGGTTCTTCACTCTTTCACCTAAAGGTGTACCTTGGCGATAATTGCGGACATATTGTTCTGTGCTATCAACGCCCTTTTGTTCGACATTTCTTTTCGCCATGTCTCGCAAAGCTTTAGCTTTGGCTTCTGCTGCTTTTTCATCGGCTCTGGCTCTGGGATCTACATCACTAAAGTTGTTCATCCCACCTTGAGGTGCGTTAAGAGGATAGCTTTTTGTGGAGTCGTATCTTTCGACATTAGGAGGTTGACCTGCGGGCTGTGATGGTTGTGCTGCTATTCCTGGACGGTTACAAGCCTGTGCTGTTAAGAGAAACACTCCTGCTAAGAAAGCTGTGAAGATTTTTAGAGGACGAAGGTTTTTTAGCCAATCAATAACTCTTTGCATGGGGGTACTCCTTGAATTTTTTTAAATCGATGAAACATTCACCAAAATGAAATTTTGATGCTGGAAAACGGCAAATAATGTTATCTACCAACTGCGGGATTTTTTTGTAACTCAGGTCTTGCACTGGCTTCATCAGCTTTTTCTTTCAAAAAACCAGAAGCCTCTTCCAAATTTTCTTGGACAGTTCCAATCCGTTTTTGAATGCGAGTTCCTACATCTGGTTCACGCTGAATTAAACCACCTGGTTTTGGCTGTTGGTAGTCTTTTTGCGTAATGATTGGCAATTCTCCTTCCTTTAACACTCTCCCTGTTGGTGTTTCTGCACCTGGGTAGAGTAATTCAGATTCTCTATTAGCAGCAATCAATATATGTGTGTTGCTTTGTAGGCTAGCTTGGTCATTTTCCTTACTGGTCTTTGTGTTAGTGATTTTTGGGTCTGTAGACATCCTATATTTGGTATATTTGTCTCCACCATTTTTATAAGGATTATTAGCACCACCAGCTTGTACAGCAGGATTTTGGGGATTCGCACCTTGGGGATTAGCTTGACTACAAGCAGTGCTAAAGATTAACAATAGACCACCAGCTAAAAATACAGTAAAAACTTGACGCAGGCGCAATTTTTTCCATAAAGATATTAGACTGTTCACTACTTACTCCTTTTAACTAATAACAAGCTTACTCACTTATTTATGTGTATTAAATAAGTGGAGCTTTGTGTGCTAGTTTTGTGGTTTTAGTTAACTACTAAATGGACCAATAGTTACTAATATTAGGTGATAAAAACTAACTTTTCCTCTAGCGTAAGTCACATTTTTGTGTTCGCCAATGTGCTATATTTATCTAACTACAGAGAGAGAAAATTAAAAATAATTAGTAATTGTAAATTTATAATTGCTTAAAATATAATGCTTTCATAAGCAGTTTTATTTTATTTTTGATTATTGAAAGCTACAAAATATTAACGATTCAAAGAAGTTAAGGATATTTTTTTACGAATTATAAAATATGAATTTTTTCCAGCATTTTTGGATAAAATATATTCTTTAGCTGATGTAAAATATATACAAGAACCCCACCCCCAACCCCCTCCCCGCTTGCGGGGAGGGGGCTATGATATACCTCATGTGATTAGGAAACACTGTATAGCTTTTGTTGGTTGATTGAGGTACTAACGCACCAAATAAATTGACCAAATAGCCATTGCTCGTAAATATGTACTAGCGCGGAAAGTCCCGACGGGTGTAATGGCTTCTGGGGTACGGAATTGCAAACCATTGCTGTAAATTTGCTGTACTACTGCTTGGGTTAGTCTTAATGCTTCATCTTTCATTCCCATCTGTACCAAAAATGCTGCTAACCCAAAGTTAATTCCTGTCCAAACTTCTAGAGGATGGGTAGCTTTGGGGTTTTCTGGTGAACCATCGGGACGTACACCATTAGCAGCACCAAATTCACCATTGTAGAATTTAAGGAAGCAGGAATCATATATAGTTCTTAAAGCAGAAATAGCGCGATCGCTCGGCACAATCTCCGGTAAATTGAGTAAACCAGCATAAAATTGCCCGCACAATTGATCTGCCATCACTACATCAGAACCGCTTTCACTGTCTAGTCGGTAATATTGACCGTTCCAGAGTTTTTCTTGATAGATAGGTAAGGATTTTGCTAACCAAGTCTCATAAATAGACTTTTGATTGATTAATTCTGGCTGATTTTTGATTAAAATATCGCTAATGGCGATCGCTGCTTCTAACGCTGCCATCCATAAACCACCACAATACGCGCTTACTCCTTGCAGTCGCCAATCATCAAAAGTTTGATCAGGTGCGCCGGAGTTTTCAGGAATGCCATCTCCATCTAAATCAAAGGTTTTGACATAATCTAAGGTTTGGACAATTGCATCCCAACAATCTTTGAGAAACTGAATATCATTTGCACCAGTTAACAGATAATCCCGGTAAACCAGCAAAACAAAATCACAGCCTAAATCCTTCCACAAATTACAGTCTTGATAACTGGTGTAGTTGGTTTTCTCCCAAACGTGTTCATTAGGTGCGCCTAAATCATGGGGTGTTGCACCTATAGATTTACGCACAGCTAGGGGACTTTCTGCGCCGATGGTGTAGTAATAACCAATCACGCGGGGGGTATCATCACCTTGGGGAATTGCCCGCGCAAAGGCACGCATCACCGATTTTTCTAGTTCTGGGAACAGTAACAACAGTCCGAAAGAACCGTATAACCTGACATCTAAACTTTCATACCAACGGTAATCTAAACACTCTAGTACAGCAAACTGACCAATAGGATAGTTTTTGGTG
Source organism: Nostoc sp. UHCC 0870 (assembly GCF_022063185.1). Classification (NCBI taxonomy): domain Bacteria; kingdom Bacillati; phylum Cyanobacteriota; class Cyanophyceae; order Nostocales; family Nostocaceae; genus Nostoc; species Nostoc sp. UHCC 0870. The sequence goes on from NZ_CP091913.1 coordinate 1,921,381, forward strand.
GCTGCACTCCAGAGTGTACCACCACTGGTAAGGTCGTAAAGCTCATTAAATAGAGCCATTTTAAACCAGTTAGGCAAGTCTTCCCGGTCGAGAATCGGTTGTTGCCAAGCTTGTATTTTTTCCTGCCAAGTTGGATACTGTTCTAAAGCAGTAGTAGCGATCGCCCAAGCATTGTTACCATTAGTACCAAAAAAGTCTGTATATCTGCGGTTATAATTCACCCCGGCAGCAAATTCTGTAACTGGGAAATCCCAAGCCAGAACAAAGGGAATTTCTAGACTTTCCCCTGGTTGGAGAGTGAAACGGACTGCGATCGCTGCCCCGATTTGTTCATTTTCTCCGGCTGGGGTAGTATCTATATAATCAGGTAAAGAACCATCCAACCCAAAGCTTTGCCATATCTCATCCCCCTTACCATCGGGATTCCAGCGACTATGATGAAAAACTTCTACTTGGGGATGTTTTTTCGTCGCAATACACCAACTACCCTCACCTTCCTGTAAAGGTTCTGTAATACCCTCCCGTCCTAAAAAGCAACCCAAAGCTTGGGGACTTTCCACTAAATAATTGTAATTACCCCGACTCTCACCCAAACGCGGCTGATATTCATAAACTGGACTACCATCATCCCGCACCTTCACCTCTGGAGATTTAAGGGCATTAGTAAACCAGCCCGTCATGTTCTGCCAAGTCAGCATAATACTGAGAGTGATAGGTGCATTGGTGGGATTATGAGCCTGCCAAACAAACACCGCCACAGGGTAACTAGTTTCTTGGTAATTATCCGCCCAGATAGGGGAAAACTGCTCACAGGTTAGCTGTGTTTGCAAGACATTTTCATACACAAACCAGCTACGCGGATATAGTGCGTGATATGTACCAGTCTCCTGTGTAGCGGTAGAAGCTGGATACCATTGCACAGATTGCAGACTACCATCTTCAGGTGCTGTTGTAGCTAAAGCATAAGCTTGGGAAGATGTGCCATGAGATTCAAACACACTAAATTGACAAGCAGGGATATTTTGGAACAGATGCTCACCGCCGTCAATATGCCAGAGGTTAAAATCTCCCCGCGAAGAACGCCCGATGCAGCCAGCACCGAAGCCTCCCAAGGGCATCCCATGCCAAGCTCCATCATCAATATTACTAGCGTAGCGAACGGTATAAGGCTTATCCCAGCCTAAACCGATAGGACGATTCCAAGTACAAGCAGGAATTTGCGGGGAGAATTGAGTGGTCATTACCTAGTGTCACAGTGCAGTTATGCTAAGGAAGCTTAACGCGATGTGTCAATTTTCTCAAGTAGAGAGTTTGCAATTGAAATGGAGTGGCTTGAGCCATCACATTTCCACTCCCTGGGGGAAAGGGAATAGGTAAAATCTGATTTTAACTACTGGCAAACACTTGTACCACTAGCTTTAGTAACAGAGGAGGCATCAAATTCGCCTCCATCAAATTCGCCGATTACGGTTACTTGATCACCAGCCGATATGTGCCTGGTAGTATTATCTCCACAGATATCATAAGTATCAACTGTGATGGAACGACCACTGGTATTTAAGCGAAATCCATCTTCCCAAACTCGCTGAACTCTACCAGAAAAGGAATTACCTTGATTTTGAGCAAATGCTGGTACAGATGCCAGAATGACAACACCGAGAAATAAGAGTCTTGTGGGGTTTAATCTCATGATTTAACTCCTTAATTCTAGGAAGTATTAAGAATTGCTTAATAATTTCATGCTATCAGATTCAACTAGATTGCAGGATAACCAGTTTCTATCATTGAAATCAGCATAAATCTATCAGTATTGTCAGTTTATTCAGCAATGCGAATAACTGGGATAAGATAATTTGTCAACGTAAACGCATCTACCCCCAATTCTGTACGTTCTTGCGCTGCTAAAATCCCAGCTTGGGCGTGCCACCATGCCGCCGTTGCTACAATATCTTCTACAGGCAATTCTTTAGTAACGGCTTGGGCTAATAATCCCCCAATTAAGCCTGTTAACACATCCCCACTCCCGCCACGGGCTAAAGCTGGGGTACTTTCGGGGTTAATCCAGACTATACCGTGGGGATTGGATATCGCAGTTCTCGCACCTTTCAACAATACTACTGACTCACTCTGGATTGCTGCTTCTCTCACAGATGCTATCCTGTCTCGTTTCGCATCAGGTAAATGAGGAAATAAGCGTTGAAATTCTCCTGTATGGGGTGTGAGTACAGTTATAGCTTGACGCTGTTGTAATGTGGGGATGGTGTCTAGCCCTGCCAGAATATTTAAACCATCAGCATCGAGAATTAAAGGGCGATCGCTGTTTATCACTTCCTCGACAATAGGAGTAGCATCTGTAGTTAACCCAGGGCCACAGGCGATCGCACTATAGGCATTTAAATCGGTCTTCTCTGGTAATTGTAACTGAGCGATCGCACCAGTTTCCGTCTCTGGGCAACCAATAATCAACGCTTCCGGCAAATGGGACACCAAAAGCGGCTTGAGAGACTCAGGTACAGCCACAGACAGCATCCCCACACCACTCGCCCTAGCACCCAAAGCCGTTAAAATTGCCCCACCTGCATAACGCCGCGAACCGCAAATTAACAGTAAGTGTCCTTCCTTATATTTGTGCGTTACTGGTGGACGGGGTAAGGGTAGGGTAGAAAGTGCCGTTACTGGGGTAATGCGTTTAATTTTGTGGGTGTCTCCTAGTACCGCTTGCACATCCGCTAAGGGAATATCAAAATCAATTAACTCAGCTTTACCCACATACTCCAAAGCCTGATCTTGCAATAAACCTAACTTCCACAAACCCAAACACAGGGTATAAGTTGCACGGATAGCCGTCCCCAATACCTCGCCTGTATCAGTATGCAAACCTGAAGGCACATCAATACTAATAATTGGTTTATCCCAGTCATTAAAATGATTAATTGCTGAAGCGATGGGATCAGCGATCGCTCTTTCTAAGCCAAATCCAAATAATCCATCAACTAAAAAATCACAATCAGGCAACTGTTCAATATCTTGATAACAGGGGATACCCAAACTTTGAGCATATTGTAAATGCTGTGAAGTTAATTCCTTAAATTTAGAAAAAGGTGCATACATCCAAACCTTGTAATCTTGAAAATGTAACTCACGGGCTACAACCAACGTATCACCACCATTATGTCCGGGGCCGACAAGGATACCGACACGGCGACTGGAGTAAATATCTTGAATACGCCTAGTGATTAGTCCCGCCACTTTCTCCATTAAAGCGGCTACGGGCATTCCCGCTACAAATATCCGCCCTTCAATGTCGCGCATTTGAGCAGCAGTGACGACAACTTGGGAAATTTGTTCGTTTCTAGTCAGCACTTCACCTTACCATCAATTATGGATTAGCTGGCACATATCAATAATCTATAGCGCAACGCCTAGACAAATTCAGTAAAACAACCCAGAAAAATCAAACTATGTTTTTCCGAAATTGTTGCTATAGCCCCAGTAGTTCTACTTGGTCAATTAAAACACACTCTCATTTCGAGTAAAGGGAGAACAATATGCGAAATGTTTTGTCAGGATGTTTAGTTTTTGCTGGATTAATGTCAGCAACACCAGCTTTGGCGGGGGAAGTACTCATAACTCCCAATTTTATTTTCACCTGTCAAAATCAATGCGTAGTAATACAGTATAGGGATGGCAACCCCGTCCAAGTCCGGGATTCAAACGGCGGGACGGTTGTAGTTGAACAGAGGCGGCAGTACACAAATGCAGTGCAGTAGTTGCTGATTTAGGGTGTTGTACCAAAAATGTACCAAAAACACCACTTGTTAGGGACAGGTTATTGGAGAAAGATGTTATTTTCATCTGAATACCTGTCCCTTTACTGATCCCAAAGCGAAGTTAAAATGCTCACTTAGTGTATCCTCAGCATTTCATTGCCACCACGCTGTAACTCATACTCAACCTTGTTAATTTCACATTGGTATCCCTGCTTTTCTAGCTGTTCTACTATAAATTGCAGGTGCGGCGATCGCTTACCTGCTTTTGAGAGAAGTTATTGACAATGGAAGTTGTTCCTATTGGGACTAAGATCCACCTGAAAACAGTTCGAGCAAAGATTTCCAAACAGTAATGTAAAAATTGCCCCCAATCTCGTTTCGTACCAGTTCAAAAGGAATTCCTTGGCTACCAATAAACGGACGTAACCGCCAACCTAACTGCATTCCCACAATTGCATAAATCACAATCCAGAGGCGGAGTAGGAGATTATTCAAGGGTTGTTCCATGCGAAAGGCAATGTATGACGATCCCCTATACAGGTATCGTACTCCATATATGCCACACAGAGCGAAGATCAGCACGTGCATCAGGATTAAAAACTGGTAGTTATCCGGCGTGGTGAGGGTGAAGAAAAAGGCAATGGGAGCTAAACTTACTAGCAAAATTGTTGTAGTTCCCAAAGTCATCATCATCAGGGCGACAGTTTGAAGAAACTTAAAACGTTGTCCCAGCAATACATTGAAGGTATAGAGTGATGGAACACAAATCAATGCTGTGAATAAAAAGAGAATAGGTAATTTGATTGCAGATGACAATGCTTGCAATACCCCGTTATACATACCCATGACTAGGCCATAAATACTGGATAGCAGGATAGAGAGAACAGACATTGACCAAATAATTCTAGTCAAATCTTTTTGGCTGTGTATCTGCTCAAACAGGGCTGTTTGCGCCCTCAGAATATAGTCGAGAAAGTAAAAAGCCAGGCGAACAACACCGTTATTCTCAATCGCCTGACGCAGTGCTTGAAGTTCTTTTTGGGAATATTCGTAGCGTTCTGCATGAGGTTTAGACGGGCGTTTGGCAGAACCGGAGGTATCCTCAGAGTAGAAGGTAATGATATCAGGCTCTGGGGGTTCTTGTCTTCGATAGCTTGATTCAAAAATGCCTGATTTATCGTGTTCTGGGTCAGAGGGTACTGGGTTATTGTCCTTATTCATACTTTTCTCTCAGAAATCATAATATATCTAAGATAACCAATGATAATTCATTAGAGTTGTTCAGAAATACACCTATGATCCTTGTTTTGTAAGGTTAAAAGCCTAATTTTGTGAAAAGTATATTATAGTAAATACTTTTAGTATTTAAGTCATTAAAGATGCTTAGATTTTTACATGATACTGAGACTTCGATCAGGATATTTTGTCCACCTGATGATAGCTGAATGGCTTGACCGTCAGGCAAACTTACGGGAATTTATGTTGCGATTCCTATCCTGCAATAAGGGACTTCCAGATAAAAAAATATCCAAATTGTAGGGTGCGTCAGTGCGATAGAACCTAACTATACTCAGAAATTATTCATACTGACGCACCCTACCCAACCATCAATTGCGGATAATTTATAAATCATCTCTTATGGTTTAGTAGTAAGGACTTTAGTCCTCAAAAAAGAGCTAGAGCCACTTACTACAAAACTAATTCCCTAAACTAAAAACGGACGTGCTAAGAAAAAGCTGGAAATTGTCTTAGAATCTACAGGTTCTCCTTCCAGAATGGCTTTTTCTAGTTCTTCGGGAGTGAAAAATACAATCTCAATATCTTCGTCTTCGTCTTGTTTGGGTGGTGTGTCTAACTTTTCTACATCTCTGGCGAGGTAGGCGTAGATAATCTCATCGGAATAGCCTGGTGCTAGGAAAAACTCGCCTAATTTGTCCCATTTCTCTGCGCTATGTCCGGTTTCTTCTTGAATTTCACGCTTCACTGTCTCTAGAGGATCTTCGTTGGGTTCTAAAGTTCCTGCGGGAAATTCTAATATTCTTCCTTGAATTGCAAAGCGATATTGGCGTACAAGTATCAGTTTACCTTCCGCAGTCACAGGCACAGCTAAAGCACCGCCGGGGTGACGAATGCACTCCCATTCTCCTTCTGCTTTGTTGGGTAAACGCAAGCGATTCACTTCAAAGTCAAACTTGCGCCCCTTATAGAATAGGCGTTGTTTTAATAGCTGTGGTAATTCTCTACCTAGTGGCATAGTTAAATTCTATTGTTTATAAATGCACAAAATCACACTGGAGTTGGCGATCGCACCAGCGTTTTCTGCGTTGATTGAGTGGTAACTTTAGCTGCTCTTTAACAAATGTACATCAGAACAGTCTACTTTTTTTACCAGTTGTTTGATTGCTAATCCGGAAACTGGCTCTATCCAGTCTGGGGCAATTTCTACCAATGGTACTAAGACAAAGGCTCGCTCGTGCATTCGGGGATGGGGAATCTGGAGGTTTGGGGTATCGAGAATTAAGTCATCGTACAGCAGTATATCTAGATCCAGCGATCGCGCTCCCCAACGTTCTCGACGCACCCGCCCAAATTTCTGCTCTGTCGCTAGCAATGTGTCTAATAATTCCTGGGGACTCATTTTCACTTGCAAGATGATACAGGCATTGATGTAATCTGGTTGTGGCGGCCCTACAGCTTTGGTTCTATACCAACTGGATTTAGCTTCTAGTTCAATGCCTGGAATTGCGGTTAATGCCTGGGTTGCGGCTTCTAAAGTTGCCACTGAATCGCCAATATTACTGCCTAGAGCTAAGGCACTACGGACAACTTCGGCGATCGCTCTATTCTGCATCAAGTCTCTATTTAGGTAGATTGGTAAGGTCTCTAAGATATTTTTTTTTAATACTTTTGATAGTTTTTTGAAACTCAACAATTCATTAAAAGTAATATATTCATCTTGACAAAATAAGCATTAACTGAATGTCCAAATATATTTTGTGTATCAATGAATTCAGTTAATTAATTATGGGATATTATACTAACACGGAAAGTAGTTAGCCAAGCCAAAAACTATCATTTGGTTGCTAGCTTGTAACTACATTCAGCGAAGAACTAATGTGGAGCAACTTACCTCCTAGTTCCAGCAAAAGAAGAAAAGTGACCCAGATAAGGAGGAACTGCGCTTGTCGCCCGGTAATCATTTAGAGAAAGAAGAATCCACAAATGATCAATTACCACCCAACCGGTTGGGGAATACAAGGCAGTTGTTGCATCATATGAGTAGTGCAACATCTGGGATCATACATAGGTTCAGCAGTCGGGAGCGTCCATTTTATAGACGTGTGTGGTTTTGGGCAGGCTTGAGCTTGGGGGGTGGGATTATTGCTTTAAGCTACTTTATCTCCACAATAGATCGTACCTTACCTGATAAATCTGAACTAAAAACTGTCATCCGTGAGCAAACATTAACGATCAAAGCTGTTGATGGCAGTATATTACAACAGCAGGGCGAAGCAACTAGAGAACAACTCAATTTAGAAAAGATACCTGAGCAACTGCAACAAGCTTTTATTGCGATTGAAGATAGAAGATTTCCGCAACATGGGGGGATTGATCCCCAAGGTATTATTAGAGCAGCTGTGAGTAATTTGCGATCGCAAAATGTCGTAGAAGGTGGTAGTACGATCACCCAACAGCTAGCGCGCATTCTCTTCCTGAAACAAGAACGAACAATTTGGCGCAAACTTAAAGAAGTCCGCATAGCCCAAAAACTAGAACAAGAATTAACTAAAGACCAAATTCTAGAGCGTTATTTAAATTTAGTATATTTGGGTTCAGGGGCTTATGGTGTAGCAGATGCAGCCTGGGTGTACTTCAGTAAACCCGTAGACAAGCTGACCTTGGCGGAAATAGCTACCATAGCCGGACTCGCCCCTGCACCTAGTTCCTATTCCCCAGCTAATAGTCCCACATCTGCTGGGCAGAGGCGAAATTTGGTGTTGCAAAGGATGCAAGAAGAGGGATTTATCACAGCCGCCCAAAGACAAGCAGCATCACAAGAACCAATAAAACTCACATTAAGTTTACCGAAGAGGCTGCAATTAGAAGCCCCTTATTTTAGTAGCTACATTCTGCAAGAATTACCGAAGCACGTACCTGCTGATGTCCTGGCGAACGGGGGTTTAATTGTAGAAACTACCCTCAACTCAAATTGGCAAAAAGCAGCCGAAGCAGCAGTTAACAAAACTCTCAAAAATCAAGGTCGCTGGCAAAACTTTAAACAAGCGGCTTTAGTAGCCATAGACCCCCGCAACGGGGAAATTCAAGCAATGGTGGGAGGTAAAGACTTTGGTAAAAACCAATTTAACCGCGTTACCCAAGCCCAACGTCAACCAGGATCGACATTTAAAAGCTTTGTCTATGCTACCGCGATCGCTACAGGCAAAAGCCCCAACGACACATATTTAGATGCGCCTTTTGTCGTCGATGACTACGAACCCAAAAACTACGGGAAAACCTTCCGGGGTTCAATGAGTATGAATGATGCTCTGACGCGTTCCGTGAATGTAGTAGCTCTAAAAGTATTACTTGATATAGGATTCGAGCCTACTATCAATACAGCCCATAATATGGGCATTAAATCTAAACTTATACCTACCTATTCCCTATCTCTCGGCTCGAATGAAGTCAATCTTTTAGAATTAACTAGTGCCTATGGTACTTTTGCTACCCAAGGATTACACGCCCAACCTTATGGTATCCGTCGCATCCTCAACCGCAAAGGTGAGGTGATTTGGTCAGTAGATTCCCAACCCAAGCGAGTCCTTGACCCTACCACCGCCGCCATTATGACTTCGATGTTACGCAACGTTGTCGAATCAGGTACAGGTGCAGCCGCCCGATTAGATAAGCGACCAGTCGCCGGCAAAACCGGCACATCCGATGAAGCCCGTGATTTGTGGTTTATTGGTTACATTCCTCAAATAGTTGCCGGGGTATGGTTAGGAAATGATGACAATCGCCCCACCTCTGGTGCTAGTGGTAGTGCAGCCTACGCTTGGCATGAATTTATGGAAGTAGCGGTGGAGGGAATGCCAATAGAAAAGTTTCCCGATAAACCTAAACTAAAAGGTCGCAAGGGTAGCATTAAAGCTAAACCCATTAAGCCTAAAAAAGTCTTGCATGGTTCTCTTAACTCTGATGAAAAATCAGAAGAACAAGACGATACCCGCTCATCTAGAAGACGCAGAAGCAGCAACCAAGAAACAGATAATAATTCATCAAGAAGACGGCGACGCTATCGTCGTAGTCAAGAATCTAATTCTAGTGCTAATGCAGCAACTCCACCCAGAAGAGAGCGAACTAGAACAGTAGAATCAGGTTCTTCCAGGCCTCGTAGTTCTAGAGAGTCTTCATCCCCAGCTAGTTCTTCATCCCCCACACCTTCTTGGCGTGAAAGGCTAAGACCTAGAAATTAGCAGGGGGTAGGGGAGCAGGGAGCAAGGGAGCAGAACTCTTCAATTTTGAATTTTGAATTTTGTTAGCGCAGCGTAAAGCCTTCTCTACGAGAGGCTTGTCTGCGACACGCTACGCGAACGCCAACGGCATAGCTTCGCTTAGAGCGAGTCATCGAGCGTCATTTTGAATTGATTCGCCCCCTGCTACCTTGTCTCCCCCATACCCCACACCCCTACACCCCCACACCCCCACACCCCTAATTTTTTGCAAAACTGCATAACCTCAACCAGTCTGGAATTAAGAATGAATGTGAGGAGATACTGCTATTGAATTGATTCCAGATACTATGGCTTATGGGTATTGCATTCAGATATTGGCAGCTAGTAAGAATTGATGGGGCAGGAAAACGTAAAATCCAGGAAATTACGCCAGCTAAAGCATTTTTTGCTGATAAATTTCCCAAATATACACCTGACAACGATGTGCCAGATACAGAGGTACAACGAGAACTGCTGGAAATAGCTCAAACTGATAACACAGATAGATCATTGTTAGCAGAACGTTGTTTACTGTGTTTCATATCCTGGCAAATAGAGCAAGTTTGCTGGCAACTAGAAGCTCAATTTGGCAAGGCTCGCGGTTTTAATGGGAATGATTTGCTTCCCTATGTCTTAGATGATGATGGCAAATTAGGACAAACAGGCACTTATGAGTGCTTGGGGCGCAAAATTTTGCAGAGTTTTGACTGGCAAAAAAGTAATCTGACAACTTGGATAAATATTCAGGTAAAACAGCATCCAGAATTGAATAAGTTTTTGTTGGATTTGGGACTGTACCGCGTCACTGATTGGGCAATATTGAATGATACTCAACCGAAAAAACTCCAGAAAGTTTTGGCTGATTTTCATTCTTTAACCTCTAAAGAAATTGAACATTTTCTAGCACTGTTAAAAAGCTACCACATAATTTATAAATCCCAAAGATTGCAGCAATGTGCTTTAGGTAATAGGGGAATATGCCCACAACCAACAACTCAACAACTACAGCAAATTGCTTTGAGGTTACAAAATCAAATCGGTCAAAATTTAGATAATCAAACTGTAATGATGCAATTACAGGAGTTGGCTAATTATTTGCGAGAATATCGCATTTACCATAAAAGTGGTTCTCTACCAACAGTTGCAGAATATTCCATTGACGTAGCTGATGTGAAAGACAGTGATGAAAATGAAAACAAACAAATAGAATTTTTACAGTTATATCGTTCTCAATTTTGGGTATGTTTAGATGAATCATTGGATATAGTTGTAACTAGCTGGGTGAAAAAATTACAACTGAAGAAGGGAAATAAAGCGCGAAACTTTTTAAAAGCACTGCAATTATTTCACTGTAAAAAAATGTCGATGACAGACATTGCTCGTAATTTAGGATTAAGGGCGCAAGATGCAGTTACTCGCTTACTAAACTTGAAAGATTTTCGTAGTGATGTTCAAAGAGAGTTTTTACAAAAACTATGCGATTGCGTGATTGATTTAGCAGGTAATTACTCTCACCCAGACAAACTAAAAAATCTCGAACATCAGTTAGCATCCATACTACACAGTCAAAGTTCTGCTTTATTTAGAGAGGCAGAAGTTGAAGCAAGAACCGTAAAAAATAACTCCCCAAATAGTATTTTTTCTAAAAAACTGTGTCGTTATCTAGATTCGTTAAATGTAGAAATATGAATAACTTATCAAGCCAAAATTTCCAATTACAGTCAGACTACGAAATTATATCTCCAGCAGCAATTAATCTGACATCTGAGCAGATTATGGAAGCGGCAAAACTCAGCCATCAAATTCCTAATTTATCACGACAATGGCAAACTTATATTAATAGTCTAGCTTTATTTGCCTTTGAAGCATGGCTAAAAGAAAGGGCAGATGCTTTGACTATTAAACGAGAAAAATGCACAGTTTTACAACCAGCATTAGCAAATGCGATCGCAGTTGTAGCTAACTTGCAAGTAGGGGAATTTAAAATCTGCTTAATTCCCACTGACAGCTTTGATGATTTAGCAGTAACTCTACCTCAATCAGTCATAGATTTACCAGAATACATTCCTCATTTTTATGTGTTGCTGGAAGTTCTAGAAGAACAAGGAACGGCTGTAATTTCTGGTTTTTTATCCTATAAGGAGTTTGTAGAAAATCAAGCAAAAGCAAATCTACAACCGAAATCAGACTGGAGTTATCAATTGCCGTTAAATTGGTTTAATTTTGATGCAAATACTTTATTATTATATTTGCATTGTTTAAAACCAGAAGCAATTAATTTACCAGCTATTCCTCAGCATCGCGCTCAAACTTTAGCAATCATGCAAACTAAATTAACAGCATTATTACCACAATTAAAATCACCTGAGCGCGAACTATGGGAAGTATTAACTTGGGAACAAGCAACTACTATTTTGACTAATCCAGATTTACTCAGTTGGATTTATAACTATCAAACACAAGCACCAGATTCTAGTCTCAAAACTAACTTAAAAGATTTATTTCAACTATGCACACAACCAGCATTAAATGTGGGACGTTGGCTGTGGGATGAATTGGATGAATTAGCTCAGGAATTTTCTTGGAAATTATTACCTAGTTTCACACCTGCGGTAATGATGCGAAGTCCGATAGAAGAATTTCAGGCAATTATTCACCAATTACAACACCAAGGTTTAGAAATTCCCTCTCAGGCGCGGGGTGCTTATCAAGATTTACTCTTAGCAGGAATTTCTTTACGTCTGTATGCTGTGACTTGGCATTTATTATCTGAGCATGATTCCCATTTATGGACATTGTTGTTAATTTTAGGGACAACTGCACAGGATACTTTACCAAATCATTTAAAGTTGCGAGTGAGTGACCAAAGTAGTGTTTTATTAGAACAGGGAATAAATAAAGAACGGGGTGATGCTTATTTATTTACTCGTCTCATTGGTAGTTGGGATGAAAAGTTTTTAGTGAGTGTGAGTTTAACAGATGGGGTAGAAATTAATTTACCGCCATTTACTTTTTCCCCTGGGAAATTTTGTTAGTAATTCGTAATTCGTAATTCGTAATTCGTAATTTGTAATTCGTAATACCGCTACGCGGAAGCAAGCTACGTAATTCGTAATTAGGAAAGATGTAGGTTGGGTTAAGCGCAGCGCAACCCAACATTGATATTGAAAACTCAACATAGATTTTGGTGTTGGGTTTCCTTACGTCAACCCAACCTACAATTTTTTTTGCTAAATCTTCTATCAAAGATGGTGAAATGAATTTACTTTTGGTATAGATATTTATATTGTCCGATAATACGAGCAGAATCGGACACACATCGAGTGTTATTTATGAATGTCTCTAGTTTTTATTTAAAGGTTCAAGAATTTGGACAAATTTGCTCTTTTGAGTTGTCTTGGGGGGAAAATCAACAGCTTGGGGTGACGTTGGTTTATCCTGATGCACTCAAGTTAAAATATCAAGAATGGCAGCGAATTTATTTATGTTTCTACAATAGTGAATTGCGAGGTAAAGTAGAAGAAATCGGTAGTTTCGCAGCCCCGCAGATTGATTGGCGCGCTCGTTTAGTGGAAGCTGAAGCACAACTTTTATCTGAGTTTCATCACTGGTTACGTAGTGCAGAATTATATGAAATTAGGGCTACTATAGCTAAAGCAATTAAGGCTGATATTTTTCTCACCTGCAATTCTCTAGATTTAGCTCGCTTACCTTGGGAAGTCTGGGAAATTACAGAATTTGCTCTTGATTCTCATCAGTTGCGTATTGTTCGTACACCTATAAATAGACGAGATACAATTGCTAAAAATACTCGTCGGGGTAAAGCGAGAATTTTAGCTATTTTAGGTGATGAATCTGGGTTAGATTTTGCAAAAGAAAAGCAGGCTATCAGTTCTTTAAAATCTTTGGCTGATGTCACTTTTATTGGTTGGCAACCTCATGTAAGTATTCCCGAATTAAAAGCTCAGATTGTTAGAGAAATTGCTGCTGAACCAGGTTGGGATATTTTATTTTTTGCTGGACATAGTAATGAAACTAATTTAACAGGTGGGGAGTTGGGAATTGCCCCAAACACAGCTTTATTATTAAGTGAAATTGCCTCAGCATTAACTATTGCTAAAAATAGAGGCCTGCAAGTAGCAATTTTCAATTCTTGTAAAGGTTTGAGTATAGCTAATAAGCTAATTGATTTAGGTATTAGTCAAGTAGCTGTGATGCGAGAGCCAATTCATAATTGCGTTGCTGAGGAATTTTTTATCAAATTTATCAAAGCTTTGAGTGAATATAAAGATACCCATGAATCATTATTAACGGCTGCTCAGTATCTCAAATTAGAAAAAAGTTTGACGTATCCTAGTGCTTACTTGATTCCTTCTTTATTTCGTCATCCAGAAGCAGATTTATTTTGTCTCCAGCCATCCGGTTTAAAACAATTATCTCAAGATTTAAAGCCTAATTGCTCTGAAGCGATCGCTCTATCATTTATATTAATTATTAGCCTATTCTTACCTCTACAAAGATGGTTATTACAACAGCGAGTATTGGTACAAGCTATCTATCGTCAACTGACAAATCAAGTTGCAACTGTAGCCAATACCCCTATTTTATTGGTGCAAATTGATGAAGCTTCCATTAGGAAAGCTAATATTTCTGATCCTAAACCGATGAATCGTCAGTATTTAGCCAGTTTAGTAGATAAATTGACCACAAATAACGCCAGAGTAGTTGGGATTGATTATCTACTAGATCGACCGCAAAAACAAGGCGATCGCATTTTGGGTAATTCTCTCAAAACTGCTGTCTCTGCACCCCAACCGACATGGTTTGTCATGGCTGCAACTCAAAGTCTCAAGGGTGAATGGTTAGAGGCGTTACCAGAAATTGCTAGTCTGAATTGGAGTTTGCAAGGCGATATTAAAATTTTGCCTTGGTATATGCAATTGTTTCCTTTTGATGATTGGCAATCTCAGCCTTGGACTTTTAGTAGTTTATTGGTTTTAAGTTACGAATTGCAACAAATTACCAACGTACCCCAGCCGCAATTAGATAGTCAAACAGATTTTCTGCAACAAATCAATACTTTTCTCAAAGATGGTAACAAAAGTCATCAGACGATTTTGGCACAAGAGCGATCGCACCTGCAACCGATTACAGCTTTGAGTTATTGGCTAAATCAAATGTGGATGCACCCTATTATTGACTTTTCCATTCCTCCCGAAAAGGTATATCGTTCCATTCCCGCTTGGAAATTACTAGAAAATCAAGGTATTCCCCAAAACTTACAACAGCAAATTGTCATTATTGCGCCTGGGGGATATCAAGAAGCCGGAATTAGTAAAGATGGTGAAGATAATTCCCATGCAGATTTACCACCAGCAATTAAATACTGGCGGGAGCAAAAAAACTCTAGTAATAGAAATAAGGTGATTACAGGGGGTGAAGTTCATGCTTATATGACACATCATTTACTGACTCGGAGATTAGTTATACCCATTCCTGATTTGTGGTTAGTTGGTATCGCTATTTTACTCGGTAAAAGCTTATATTTATTGCTAATTAGAAATAATAAATTTTGCTGGCAACGGTTATTATTAGCAATGATAATTACTGGCTTTTATGGATTGTTTAGTTTACAGGCTTACATTTATGCCGCCATAATTTTACCTTGGGTTTTACCATCAATTACATTCTGGATTTACTTTTTACCTACTAATTTGCAGAGGAAAACAAATGCGTAAATTAATTATGTTCATCTCATTAATTGCTGTTTTTTCAGCTATCTTACCTGATTCATTTGTGGTGGCTGAACAAGAAAAATCACCATCTATATGGGGGAACATTTACCGGAGTATATTTAAAAGAAGAGAGCCACCGATAAATCCCCGTAACGGTGGTTCGCGTCCTCCTAGTTCAGTTTGTATGGTTTCTCCAGATGCGCCATCTGTAACTAGAACTATTTGGAGCGATCGCCCTGTATTTATTTGGCAAGGTAAGGCTACAGAAATCAAAGTTCTGATAGATGGAAATACAGATATATGGCATCAAGAATTAAATCACAATCAGCAAAATATCACTTATACAGGCAAGCCATTAACGCCAGGTGAAACTTATGATTGGATAGTTAATAACAATCAGTTTGTTTCATTTAAAATTATGGAGCAGCAAGAGCGCGATCGCATTACTTTTGACTTAGGAAATATTGAAAATAGACTCAAATCAAATGGAGCAAATATTGAGGCAATCGCCTATGCTAAAGCCAATTATTTCGCGGATAAAAATTTGTGGTCTGATGTAATACAACAGATTTATTCTGTACCAAAACCTTCGCCTGAATTAAAACAACTTCGTCGAGATATTACTCAAAAGTTATGTCAATAATGAAAGGTTTGTAGTGTTCGCGGAGCGTCTCGTAGAGAGAACTTTAGTTCTCTCTGCGTTCTCTCCGTTCCCTGCGGGACGCTACGCGAACGCGGAGCGTGTCGTAGACAGACGCTCCGCGAACAAATAAGGACTAAAGTCCTTACTACGAACCCACCCTACGCCCTACCCCCTAATTTTTGCATAACCTCGCTAGCCCTGAGAACTATAGATGTAGAGAATGGGTGAGTGCATATCAGTGCATGATTTCCGTTCTCTGTTCCCAACTCTGGAAGGTTGACTAAAGTAAGATGAGCCAGAAAATTATAGTAACTGATTTTCACGAAATATGTATTAGTGGCACAGTTGCCATACTGCAATCTGAATATTCAACAGCCAAAATTGTCACAGCTACAACTGTTGTAGAAGCTTATGAACAAGTTTTAAATATACAACCTGATTTGATGATCACAGATATTTTTCTGCCAGAAAAGCAGGGAGCATCAGCGCAAATCACAATGGGTATACAGCTTTTACAGAATTTAATGCAAAAATATCCTCATTTAAATATTATGGTGCAGAGTGATTATATTAATAATTTGATTCAAATTAAACCACAAATTGATGCTCACATAGGAGGTTTTACAGTTGCCCACAAAAGTTGTTCTCAACAAGAGATGATCAACCGAGTTAAATGGACTTTACAGGGATTAACTCATGTCAAAGATATTCAGGGAATCCATAACGCATTAGAAGTTAAACCAGAGTGGTTGAAAATATTAAAATTAGCCTTTCGAGAAGGATTACAAGATAAGGCGATCGCTCAACATATCTGTGTGTCAGAACGCATGGTAAGGCATTATTGGGATGGCATACAAAATGCTTTAAATATTGACTGCGAAGAATTAAAAAAACAAGGTAAGAATCTCAGAATTATTACCCAAATTAAAGCTAGGGAAATAGGACTAATTAATTAAAAAAATTCACCAATTCATAGAAATCAATCAACTCTCAACGGGGAATATCAGCCATGCGTTATTCAAAAATCAGCACCACAGCATTTATCACCTTTATCTTGACTGTTTCCATACCTTTCCCAGCCAAATTACCTGCTTTCTTGCAAGTGTCGCAGGTATTGGCACAAACAGCAGATGCACGGAAAGCGGAAGCAGATAGACTATTGCAACAAGGTATTGAACAGTTTGAAACAAGTCAATTTACAGATGCGTTACAGTCTTGGCAACAAGCATTACAACTTTACAGGGAAATCAAAGACCGTCTGGGTGAGGGTCAATCACTAGGAAATCTCGGTGCTGCCTACTTATCTTTAGGAGACTACGCCAAAGCCATAGACTACCAACAACAAACATTAGCCATCGCCCGCCAAATCAAAGACCGTCAAGGTGAGGGTGCTGCACTAGGAAGTCTAGGTAATGCCTACTTATCTTTAGGAGACTACGCCAAAGCCATAGACTACCAACAACAAAGTTTAGCCATCGCCCGCCAAATCAAAGACCGTCAAGGTGAGGGTGCTGCACTAGGAAGTCTAGGTAATGCCTACTTATCTTTAGGAGACTACGCCAAAGCCATAGACTACCAACAACAAACATTAGCCATCGCCCGCCAAATCAAAGACCATCAAGGTGAGGGTCAATCACTAGGAAGTCTAGGTAATGCCTACTTCTCTTTAGGAGACTACGTCAAAGCTATAGACTACTATCAACAACGTTTAGCCATCGCCCGCCAAATCAAAGACCGTCAAGGTGAGGGTAATGCACTAGGAAATCTCGGTAGTGCCTACTTCTCTTTAGGAGACTACGCCAAAGCCATAGACTACTATCAACAAAGTTTAGCGATCGCCCGCCAAATCAAAGACCGTCGGGGTGAGGGTACTGTACTAGGAAATCTCGGTAATGCCTACAATGCGTTAGGAGACTACGCCAAAGCCATAGACTACTATCAACAACATTTAGCGATCGCCCGCCAAATCCAAGACCGTCAAGGTGAGGGTGCTGCACTAGGAAATCTCGGTAATGCCTACAATGCGTTAGGAGACTACGCCAAAGCCATAGACTACTATCAACAACATTTAGCGATCGCCCGCCAAATCAAAGACCGTCAAGGTGAGGGTAATGCACTAGGAAATCTTGGTAATGCCTACTTCTCTTTAGGAGACTACGCCAAAGCCATAGACTACCAACAACAAAGATTAGCCATCGCCCGCCAAATCCAAGACCGTCGGGGTGAGGGTACTGCGCTAGGAAATCTCGGTAATGCCTACTTCTCTTTAGGAGACTACGCCAAAGCCATAGACTACCAACAACAAAGTTTAGCCATCGCCCGCCAAATCAAAGACCGTCTGGGTGAGGGTCAATCACTAGGAAGTCTAGGTAATGCCTACTATGCGTTAGGAGACTACGCCAAAGCCATAGACTACCATCAACAATATTTAGCGATCGCCCGCCAAATCCAAGGCCGTCGGGGTGAGGGTACTGCACTAGGAAGTCTAGGTATTGCCTACTTATCTTTAGGAGACTACGCCAAAGCCATAGACTACCAACAACAATATTTAGCGATCGCCCGCCAAATCAAAGACCGTCGGGGTGAGGGTACTGGACTGAATAATTTAGGATTTACTTTCTATACACAAGGAAATCTCACTTTAGCGGAGAGTACCTTACTAGAAGGAATTAAAGTTTTAGAATCTCTACGCGGTCGAGAATTAAAAGATAGTGAGAAAGTTTCGATTTTTGAAACGCAACGTAACACCTACAACCATTTACAAAAAGTCTTAATTGCCCAGAATAAACCTGATGCCGCTTTAGAAATATCTGAACGGGGACGGGGACGCGCTTTTGTGGAGTTACTTGCTTCCCGGTTATCTGCTAACTCCCAAGAAAAATTACCCACCCCACCCACAATTACAGAGATTAAACAAATCGCCAAACAACAAAATGCCACTCTTGTTCAGTATTCAATTATTTATGATGACTTCAAAATTCAGGGTAAACAACAAGTCAAAGAATCAGAACTATATATTTGGGTAATTAAACCCACAGGTGAAGTCACCTTCCGCAAAGCCGATCTCAAACCCCTCTGGCAAAAAGAAAACACCAATCTTACAGAACTTGTTACCACCAGTCGTGAATCTATTGGCGCAAGAGGTATTCTTGTCAGCGAAAATCCTGATGCACCCAAAGTAAAACAAAAATTGCGCCGACTCCATGAACTGCTAATTGAACCCATCGCCGACTTACTCCCCAGCAATGAGAATGAGCGTGTAACCTTTGTTCCTCAAGACGAATTATTTCTTGTACCCTTCCCCGCACTCCGAGATGCAGAAAACAAATACTTGATTGAAAAACATACTATCCTGACTGCGCCATCAATTCAGGTGTTGGATTTAACTCGTCAGCAACAAGTCAACAGTAAGAAATCAGGGGAAGTGTTGCTGGTTGGTAATCCCAAGATGCCAAAAGTGGTATTAAAACCAGGTGAACCACCTGAACAATTATCTAATTTGATATGGGCAGAAAAAGAGGCAAAAGACATTGCTTCATTGTTTGGAACGCAAGCAATTACTGGCGATAAAGCCACTGAAACCGCAATTGTCCAGCAAATGACCAAAGCCCGAATTATTCATTTAGCCACCCACGGAATATTAGATAATTTTCGCGGTTTGGGAAGTGCGATCGCTTTAACACCCTCTGCTCAAGATGACGGTTTACTCACAGCTGAAGAAATATTTAACCTCAAACTCAATGCAGACTTAGTAGTTTTAAGTGCTTGTGACACCGGACGCGGACGAATTACTGGTGATGGTGTGATTGGCTTATCTCGTTCATTCATTACCGCCGGTGTCCCCAGCGTAATTGTCTCTTTGTGGGCAGTTGATGATAATTCCACATCTGTACTGATGACCAAATTCTATCAAAATATGGAACAAAATCTTGACAAAGCTACCGCATTACGAAACGCCATGCTCTCCACTATGAAAACCCATCCCTCGCCTAAGTATTGGGCAGCATTTACTTTAATTGGGGAAGTCGGGGAGTAGGGGTGTAGGGGTGTAGGGGAGGAAATCAGCTTTTTTGCTGCCCTCTCTTCGTAGGGGCTACGGTGTACACACAAGTTATCGAATCACTACTAGGCCTCGAATTACCCCACCCTAACCCTCCCCTTGGAAAGGGGAGGGAACTAGATTTTCCGGTTTCCCCCCTTTCCAAGGGGGGATTAAGGGGGGTAAAACCCGGATCTCAAAGTAACTCCGATTTGTGTGTACACCGTAGCCTACGAGGAAAGGGGCTGGGGGTGAGGTCAAGGGCTATCAAGTTAAATTTGCAACGCTGAAAAATAGTTTATTCAGAGGAAATACATCGATGAAACTTTTCACAACTTCTATTGTTTTAACTGGCTTTGTTTGGTCTAGTTTTGGTATATTTTCTCTGCCTAGAAATCGGACTGCGATCGCTCAACTTCAAAAACAGAGTGATTTATTTTACCTGTATAAAGGGCAACGTATACCTTTAAATCAACGCCAAGATGCGATCGCAGTATCTTTCAAAAATCTACCTACTACTCGCAGTCTAGGAGGGACAACTATACCTCTATATCAACAACTGCAACAAGATTTACAGCGTAATGTGCGATCAACTACACCACCAATAGTCAATCCCCTGGGTGATAACTATGCTGTGGTGACTGTAACGGGTGAATCAGGAAAGATGATACAGCAAAGCATTCAACAGCAACCCTATGTACAAAGCACTTTACCAGTTCTCAGTCGCAACAGTCAGGAAGATGTAATTATTTTACCTAATGAAATTATCCTCAGCTTTGATCCCAAGTTATCACAACAGCAACGGCAGACAATCCTAGAGCAAAATAATTTAGAGATTGTCAGAAAACTACGCTTTCAGCGCGATCGCTATCTCGTTAAATCTACGGTGGCTGATGGTACAAGAGTTCTCGGTGTGGCTAATCAACTTACTAATGTTAAAGGTGTCAGTTCAGTTACACCCAACTTTGTGCAATCTGTTAGCAATAGAAATCTAGAAATGACTGCTCAACAAATCCAGGGATTTGAGCAATGGGGACTAGATAAGAGTACACCAAAAACTGTAGCTCAAGCAAGCCAGAAGACTTTACCTGAAAGCAACTTATTGGCTTTTGGTTGGCATTTGAATAGTATCCCTCTCAAACAATGTTTGCAACAGGAAATATCTAGTTGGGCTGCATTACAAACTTGCTTACAGTCACCAACAGCCGCTACTAAATCTAGAATTACCCGCACCGATATCAGAGTTACAGAAGCATGGAAACATAGTAACGGTGGACGGGGTGTAGTAGTTGCAGTTTTAGATAGTTTAATTCAATGGGATCATCCTGATTTAGCAGATAGTTTATACAAAGTGCAAGCGGCTGATAAATGTCCCGATGAAGTCCACGGTTGGGATTTTTCTAGTGGTGGGAATCATGATGACCCTTGTAAAATTGGCGACTCTGATACTCGCGTTAATCCCACAGAACTCGCAATATTGGGTTCACAATTTCAAGACACCTTTCAACTATCAGATGCTAAATTAGTCCAGCAATATCCGCGAGAGTTCGCCTATTTGCGGCAAAGATATCCCCAAGCCTCACTAGAAGACATTGCTAACTACATTCGTTTTATCGTGAGAACTAACAAAATCGGCGGAGAATTTCATGGTACTTATGTTAGTGGAACGATCGCAGCCAAACCCAAAAACGGTCAAGGATTGCTAGGTGTTGCCCCTAACGCCAAAATTTTACCAGTGCGGGTATTTGGTTTAAATGGTAGTTTTATACCTTCCGCTTATATTGAAGCACTGGGTTACGCAGCCGATCGCGGTGCTGATATCATCAATCTTAGCCTGGGTAGTATATTACCCACAGAAGCAGAAGAAAGTGCGATCGCTGATTTACTCCAAGCCTATCCTAAATTAGTAATTGTAGCGGCGGCTGGCAATTCCAGCAACAACAGCGTAGCCTACCCCGCCGGCTATCCCGGAGTTTTAGCCGTAGGAGCAACCAACCTCATGGGACAGCGCGCGCCTTATAGTAATTACGGTCAAGGATTAGATTTAGTTGCACCAGGAGGCGACTTAGGGACACCAAACTTATTAGGAGGCATTCCCACTACAGGCGGTACTTGGTTGAACGCCTTTTGGCAAGGAATACCCGATCCTACATCACGGTGGTCTTATGTAGTTGATTCTAGAGGTAAATATTGGTGGGTACAAGGCACATCATTTGCTGCCCCTGCTGTGGCTGGAGTAGTGGCCTTAATGAAAGCAGAAGATCCTCAAAGACTATTGAAACGCGATCGTTTTATTAGTATCCTCAAATCCACAGCCAGTTATCAAGCGTTGACCATTACCGATGCAGAAGCCAAAACCTACAGTTCACAACCCGGAAAAATTCGTCAGCACCTCTTCGGTAGCGGACTTGTTAACGCTGATGCAGCCGTGCGCCTAGTGAAAAGAAGACGTTAAAGCAATTCGTAATTCGTAATTCGTAATTCGTAATTCGTAATAGCCTGCGGGAAGGGCGAAAGAAACAAGTAAAATCCTCTTTCCCCCTGCCCCCTGCCCCCTGCCCCCTGCCTTATTTCTTAGGAATCAATAGCATAACTCCTCTTCACTCCGCGTAACTTTGCGCTGACCTCAGCGAACCTCTGCGTTTAAAAAACTGCATAACCTCGAAGCTACTAGAGATATAGCAACTGACATATTAGTAGAGTGCGTCAGACTGCTAAAATGTTGTCAATAAATATACTTTTGATATCTGACACACCCTACAAGATTACTACTGTACAAAACTACTACAAAGCACCATTAAAAATCTGATTAGCAGTCAGTTGCAAATCTGGAAAAGTAGGAGATATAATCCGTTCAAAATTCCTAAATTGAGCGACTTGATATTCTTCATCTACTAAATTGTAGATAGAAATAGTTGGTTGCTTAGGATTACCGATAAATTTTCTTGCTCCCAAAGCCGCATAATCAACAATCCAATATTCAGGAATCTTCATTGCTTCATAACTCCCCAATTTGGTGTAATAATCATCTTCCCAATTTGTACTTACAACCTCAATTACCAAAGGGATGGATTCACTTTGAGTCACAGTAGATGCTTTTGACCATAATTCCTCATTCTCCAAATTAGCATCATTAATTAAAATCACATCAGGGGAATAACCCGATGATTTCCTCGGTGGTTTAACTAACGCTGTTTTCGGGATAAAGTATGGTAGTTGCAGGCGTTTATATTCAACAGTAATTTCCCCTGCTAAAAATCCTGTAACTTTTTCATGTTTTCCACTCGGCTGAGGCATTTCTACAATTAATCCGTCGTGTAATTCGTAACGCTTCCCCGTGTTTGACGGCAACCAGTCAATAAATTCTTCAAAGGTAAACAGTTTAGGTAAAGCTTGCGCCATATCAAAATCTCCACTTGTTACGACTTTACCATTTCCAGCATTGGGACTTTTTTAACCGGATGCGATTGATCGGTTCTCTAGCATTGATATTAACATTTTCATGATTTTCCATATTGAAAACATCTCATCAGCAGCCCAAAACCCTAAAAAATAGTAAAACTGCATAACCTCAAAACCACTAGAGATATATTAACTCGTAAGTAGAAACCAGTAGATTATCTAAACTTATGACTAAACGAGTAGAAATACTAGCAAAGGTGAGCCGCCACAGTTTAATATTCCTGCTGAGTGCGGTGTTGCTATCAGAGTCAGTGGGAGCAACCCAGAGAAATCAAAAGTTGCAGATAGCACAGCAACCAGGAAACGAACAACAAAATGCAACTCGCGCTGCTGCGGACAAACTTACACAAGAAGGGTTGAAACTTTTTCAACAAGGTACAGCAGAATCACTGCAACAGGCAAGAGAGAAATGGTTGGAAGCCTTAAAACTTTGGCAACAAGTTGATGATAAAACTTGGCAAGCCACCACCGTTGTTCTTATTGGACGTGTCTACGCCGATTTAGGAGAAAAGCAAGAGGCACTCAAATACTTCAACCAAGCCCTACCCCTACTCCGGGCAGTGGAGGACAGGAGAGGGGAAGCCACCACCCTCAACAATATTGGTGCTGTCTACTCTTCATTAGGAGAAAAGCAAGAGGCACTCAAATACCTAAAGCAAGCCCTACCCCTATTCCGGGCAGTGGAGGACAGGAGAGGGGAAGCAGCCACCCTTACTGGTATTGGTGCTGTCTACTCCTCATTAGGAGAAAAGCAAGAAGCACTAAAATACTACAACCAAGCTTTACCCCTAAGAAGGGCAGTGGGGGACAGGGGAGGGCAAGCCACCACCCTCAACAATATTGGCTTAGTCTACGACTCATTAGGAGAAAAGCAAGAAGCCCTCAAATACTACGACCAAGCCCTAGCCCTATTCCGGGCAGTGGGGGACAGGGGAGGGCAAGCCACCACCCTCAACAATATTGGCTTAGTCTACAACTCATTAGGAAAAAAGCAAGAGGCACTCAAATACTACAACCAAGCTCTACCCCTAATCCGGGTAGTGGGGGACAGGGGAACGGAAGCAGCCACCCTCAATAATATTGGCTTAGTCTACGACTCATTAGGAGAAAAGCAAGAAGCACTAAAATACTACAACCAAGCTCTACCCCTAATCCGGGTAGTGGGGGACAGGGGAGGGCAAGCCACCACCCTCAACAATATTGGCAAAGTCTACGCTGATTTAGGAGAAAAGCAAGAGGCACTCAACTACTACAACCAAGCCCTACCCCTACTCCGGGCAGTGGGGGACAGGGGAGGGCAAGCCACCACCCTCAACAATATTGGTACAGTCTACGACTCATTAGGAGAAAAGCAAGAGGCACTCAAATACTACAACCAAGCCCTACCCCTACTCCGGGCAGTGGGGGACAGGGGAGGGGAAGCCGGCATCCTCAGCAATATTGGCTTAGTCTACGCCGATTTAGGAGAAAAGCAAGAGGCACTCAAATACCTAAAGCAAGCCCTACCCCTATTCCGGGCAGTAGGGGACAGAGGAGGGGAAGCCAACACCCTCAACAATATTGGCTTAGTCTACGCCGATTTAGGAGAAAAGCAAGAGGCACTCAAATACTACAACCAAGCCCTACCCCTATACCGGGGAGTGGGGGACAGGGGAGGGGAAGCTACCACCCTCAGCAATCTTGGCTCTGTCTACAACTCATTAGGAGAAAAGCAAGAGGCACTCAAATACTACAACCAAGCCCTACCCCTAATCCGGGCAGTGGGGGACAGGGGAGGGGAAGCCACAATCCTTTCTAATCTAGCTAAATTAGAACGTGACAGAGGCAACCTGGAACAAGCCCGCACACACATTCAAGCAGCTATCAATATAATTGAAGATTTACGCACCAAAATCGATGACCAAAAACTGCGTACTTCCTACTTTGCCTCAGTGCAGAACTACTATAAATTCTACACCGACCTGCTGATGCAACTGCACAAAAAAGACCCATCTAAGGGCTACGACGCATTAGCACTGCACATCAGTGAACGTTCCCGCGCCCGTAGTTTAGTCGAACTGTTAACCGAAGCCCGTGCAGGTATTCGTAAAGACATTGACCCCAAACTATTAGCAGAAGAACAGCGTTTACTGCAACTCATCAATGCCAGAGAAAAACAACGATTTGAAATCCTCAATAGTCCCAAAATTCAAGAATTGCCTTATAAAAACCTCGCAGACAAACTACAAACACAAATCACAGACCTCCGCCAACAATACCAACAACTACAAACCAAAATCCGCACCACTAGCCCCAAATATGCCGATTTGATATATCCCCAGCCTTTAACCCTGCCCCAAATTCAGCAACAATTAGATAAAGACACCCTATTACTGCAATATTCCCTCGGTGAAGAACGCAGCTATTTATGGGCGGTGACTCCCGACTCTATCAACACCTACGAACTCCCCAAACGAGCAGACATAGAAGCCGCCGCCGAAAACTTCTATAAGTTGTTGCAAAATCGAGGTAATTTACTCAGTTCTACCAGAGGCATTCAACCAGTACCTACTGATATCAGCAAATCTCAACATATCAACTCTGCCACCAAACTCAGTCAACTAATTTTATCCCCAGTCGCCAATCAGTTGGGTAAAAAACGCTTAGTAATTGTAGCTGACGGGAATTTGCAAATGATTCCCTTTGCGGCATTACCTGATTTAACCCAAGTTGGGAATCAAACAGAGGAAAATTACCAACCGTTACTAGTCAACCATGAAATTGTCCATTTACCTTCCATGACCGCTATTGCTACCCAAAGAACAGCCCTCAAAGGACGCAATAGCGCACCCAAAACTTTAGCCGTCCTCGCTGACCCTGTGTTTGCAGCTACTGACCAAAGAGTCACAGGCCAGCCTGAGAAGATTGTTCCTGACCTAGATTTGAGTTTAGAGAAATTAGCCCTGCAACGAGCCGCCAAAAATCTCAATCGTGATAATTGGGGGCGCATCCCAGGTACACGCCAGGAAGCGGAAACTATTTTAAAAATGGTTGCTCCCCAACAGCGCGTACAAGCTTTTGATTTTGATGCTAATTTCGATTGGGTCACTAACCCACAACTATCTCAATATCGATTCATCCATTTGGCTACCCACGGTTTCGCTGACTCCAAGAACCCAGAATTATCAGGTATTGTTCTTTCTTTGGTGGATAAAACAGGTCAACCAATCAACAGACAATATCTGCGATTGCGGGATATTTTTAACCTGAATTTTCCGGCGGATTTGGTGGTGTTGAGTGCTTGTGAAACTGGTTTAGGTCAGAATGTCAACGGTGAAGGGTTGGTGGGGTTGACAAGGGGGTTTATGTATGCAGGGGCGGAACGTCTGGCTGTGTCGCTGTGGAAGGTGGATGATACAGGTACATCACAACTGATGCAGGAATTTTACCAGCAAATGTTGCAGCAGGATAAATCGCCGAATATTGCTTTGCGTGATGCTCAGTTGAAGATGTGGCAGCAAGATAAGTGGCGCAATCCTTATTTTTGGTCGGCTTTTATCTTTCAGGGTGAATGGCGATAATTCGTAATTCGTAATAGCCTGCGGCAAGGCTTGCGCCTACGTAATTCGTAATTATGTTGAAAAATATCCCATCGCTTGCGTGAAAATATCACATGAGTCAATGGGATAACTCCTCTTAACTCCGCGTAACTTTGCGCTTACCTCAGCGAACTTCTGCGTTTAAAAAAACTGCATAACCTCAAAACCACTAGAGATATAGTAACTCGTAAGTAGAAACCAGTAGATTATCTAAACTTATGACTAAACAAGTAGAAACACTAGCAAAGTTGAGCCGCCACGGTTTAATATTCCTGCTGAGTGCGGTGTTGCTATCAGAGTCAGTAGCAGCAACCCAGAAAAATCAAAGGTTGCAGATAGCACAGCAACCAGAAAACACACAACACAATGCAACTCGTGCTGCTGTGACCAAGCTCTGGCGAGAGGGGATGGAACGGGAGCGACAAGGGACAGCAGAATCACTTAGACAGGCAAGAGATAAATACCAACAAGCTTTAAAACTTTTACAGCAAATTGATGAGAAAAGAGGACAAGCCCTTACCCTTATTGTTATTGGCAATGTCTACTTCGATTTAGAAGAAAAACAACAAGCACTCAAATACTACAACCAAGCTTTAACCATATTCGTTACTTTGAAAGACGAGAAAGGGCAAGCAGGTGCATTCCTTATTATTGGCAGTGTCTACTCCGATTTAGGAGAAAAACAACAAGCACTCAAATACTACAACCAAGCTTTAACCATATTCCGCAAAGAAAAGGACAAGGGAAAGCAAGCCATCACCCTTAATAACATTGGCACTGTCTACGCCGATTTAGGAGAAAAGCAACAAGCACTCAAATACCATAACCAAGCACTAGCCCTACAAGATCCTGAAAAGGACAAGGGAGGGGTAGCCACTACCCTCAATAATATTGGCACTGTCTACTTCGATTTAGGAGAAAAACAACAAGCCTTAAAATACTACAACCAAGCCCTAGCCCTAGCCCGTGCTGTGATGAACAGGAAAGCGGAAGCCACTACCCTTAATAATATTGGCACTGTCTACTCGTCATTAGGAGAAAAACAACAAGCACTCAAATACCATAACCAAGCCCAAGATATATACCTTACCGTAGAAGACAAAGGAGGGCTAGCCAATACCCTTAATAATATTGGTGCTGTCTACAACTCATTAGGAGAAAAGCAACAAGCACTCAAATACCATAACCAAGCCCTAACCCTATACCGTGCCGTAGAGGACAGAGGCGGGGAAGCCACCACCCTCACTGGTATTGGTAATGTTTACGAATCATTAGGAGAAAAACAACAAGCCTTAAAATACTACAACCAAGCCCTATCCCTACACCGTGCCGTAGAGGACAAAGGAGGGGAAGCTACCACTCTCAACAATCTTGGCACTGTTCATGACTCATTAGGAGAAAAGCAAGAGGCACTTAAATACTACAAGCAAGCCATAGCCCTACGTCGTGCAGTGGAAGACAAGGGTGGACAAGCCCAAACTCTCAATAATCTTGGCTTTTTCTACGACTCATTAGGAGAAAAGCAACAAGCACTCAAATACCTAAACCAAGCCCTAACCCTATACCGTGACTTGGAAGACAAGGGTGGACAAGCCACGACTCTCAATAATCTTGGCAAAGTCTACGATGATTTAGATGAAAAGCAACAAGCCCTCTCATACTACAACCAAGCTTTACCCCTAAGTCGTGCCGTGGGGGATAGGGGTACAGAAGCCATCACCCTCAATAATATTGGCTTAGTCTACTCTTCGTTAGGCGAAAAACAACAAGCCCTAAAATACCTAAAACAAGCCCTAGCCCTCAAACGTGGTGTGGGGGACAGAGCCGGAGAAGCCACCACCCTGAATAATTTTGGTAATGTTTACGAATCATTAGGAGAAAAACAAAAAGCCTTCTCATACTACAACCAAGCTCTACCCCTATACCGTGCAGTAGGAGATAGAAGCGGGGAAGCCAATACCCTTTACAACATGGCTTACCTAGAACTCAAGCAAGATAACTTGCAACCAGCCCGCACACATATTCAAGCAGCCATCGACATCATTGAAGATTTACGCACCAAAATCGATGACCAACAACTGCGTACTTCTTACTTTGCCTCAGTTCAGACTTACTATAGACTGTACATCCATCTGCTGATGCAACTGCATAAAAAAGACCCCTCCCAAGGCTACAACGCATTAGCACTGCACATCAGTGAACGTTCCCGCGCCCGTAGTTTAGTCGAACTGTTAACCGAAGCCCGTGCAGGTATTCGTAAAGACATTGACCCCAAACTATTAGCAGAAGAACAGCGTTTACTACAACTCATCAATGCCAGCGAAAAACAACGATTTGAAATCCTCAATAGTCCCAAAATTCAACAATTGCCTGATAAAAACCTCGCAGACAAACTACAAACACAAATCACAGACCTCCGCCAACAATACCAACAACTACAAACCCAAATTCGCACCACTAGCCCCAAATATGCCGATTTGGTATATCCTCAACCTTTAACCTTGCCCCAAATTCAGCAACAACTAGATAAAGACACCCTATTACTGCAATATTCCCTCGGTGAAGAACGCAGCTATTTATGGGCGGTGACTCCCGACTCTATCAACACCTACGAACTCCCCAAACGAGCAGACATAGAAGCCGCCGCCGAAAACTTCTATAAGTTGTTGCAAAACCGAGGTAATTTACTCAGTTCTACCAGAGGCATTCAACCAGTACCTACTGATATCAGCAAATCTCAACATATCAACTCTGCCACCAAACTCAGTCAACTGATTTTATCCCCAGTCGCCAATCAGTTGGGTAAAAAACGCTTAGTGATTGTGGCTGACGGTACTTTGCAAATGATTCCCTTTGCGGCATTACCTGACTTAACCCAAGTGGGGAATCAAACAGAGGCAAATTACCAACCGCTACTAGTCAACCACGAAATTGTCCATTTACCTTCCATGACCGCTATTGCTACCCAAAGAACAGCCCTCAAAGGTCGCAAAACTGCACCCAAAACTCTAGCCGTCCTCGCTGACCCTGTGTTTGCCGCTACTGACCAAAGAGTCACAGGCCAGCCTGAGAAGATTGTTCCTGACCTAGATTTGAGTGTAGAGGAATTAGCCCTGCAACGAGCCGCCAAAAATCTCAATCGTAATAGTTGGGGTCGCATCCCAGGTACACGCCAGGAAGCGGAAACTATTTTGAAAATGGTTGCTCCCCAACAGCGCGTACAAGCTTTTGATTTTGATGCTAATTTCGATTGGGTCACTAACCCACAACTATCTCAATATCGATTCATCCATTTGGCTACCCACGGTTTCGCTGACTCCCAGAACCCAGAATTATCAGGTATTGTTCTTTCTTTGGTGGATAAAGCAGGTCAACCAATCAACAGACAATATCTGCGATTGCGGGATATTTTTAACCTGAATTTCCCGGCGGATTTGGTGGTGTTGAGTGCTTGTGAGACTGGTTTAGGTCAGAATGTCAACGGTGAAGGGTTGGTGGGGTTGACAAGGGGGTTTATGTATGCAGGTGCGGAACGTCTGGCTGTGTCGCTGTGGAAGGTGGATGATACAGGTACATCACAACTGATGCAGAAATTTTACCAGCAAATGTTGCAGCAGGATAAATCGCCGAATATTGCTTTGCGTGATGCTCAGTTGAAGATGTGGCAGCAAGATAAGTGGCGTAATCCCTATTTTTGGTCGGCTTTCATCTTTCAAGGTGAATGGCGATAATTCGTAATTCGTAATTCGTAATGGGCTGCGCTCCGCTAAGCTAACGTAATTCGTAATAGCGTGGGGCAAGGCTTAACCTACTGATAAAGATGGTGCGTTACGGCTAATTCTCACTCTCTTATTTTCCGAAATCCTTTCATAGCCGTAACACACCCTACTTAGGATTTACTTTACGCCGTGTGCAACTTTCTCTCAAACCTAACCCCCAACCCCTTCCCTACAAGGGAAGGGGAGCAAGATTTAAAGCCTCTGAATCTTAAAATTGCATATCCTCACAATTGCCCAGAAATATAAATAATCAGAAAATACTGAAGAATCACTATGACATCCATCAAACGCCGTCAATTTTTGCAATTTGCTGGTTCTGCGTTGGCAACACTGGGTATCAATCAGGGTCATATTATGCGGCAGGGCGATCGCTCTCGTCAAGTCCTCGCCCAAACTACACGCCGCAAATTAGCTCTATTGGTGGGTATTAATGATTACAGTAATAGTATTTCGCCTTTATTCGGCTGTGTCAATGATGTGCTGATGCAGCAAGAGTTATTGACTTATCGCTTTGGTTTTAACCGCCAAGATATACTGATGTTGACAGATAAACAAGCTACACGTCAAAATATCCTCACGGCGTTTGAAGAACATTTAATTAAACAAGCACAACCAGGTGATGTGGTAGTGTTTCACTTCTCTGGTCATGGTTCACGAGTACAAGATCCTGACCGCGATCGCCCAGATGGACTTAATAGTACATTTATTCCTGTAGATGGCGACTTACCACTAGGATACCCTCACCAGGGCGGGACTGTGCAACACATTATGGGTCACACGCTGTTTTTACTCATGTCTGCATTAAAAACGGAAAATGTCACCGTTGTTTTAGATAGCTGTCATTCTGGTGGTGGTACGCGGGGAATATTCCGGGTGCGCTCTGTTGACGGTAGTAAACTTCTCCAGCCTAGTCAAATAGAACTGGATTATCAGCGTCAGTGGTTGGAAAGATTGGGGATGTCATCTCAAGATTTTATCCAAAAACGCCGACAAAACATAGCTAAGGGAGTAGTCATTGCCAGTGCTAGACGTGAACAATTAGCAGTTGATTTTCCTTTTAATGATTTTAGTGCAGGTGCATTTAGCTATGTATTTACTCAGTATCTTTGGCAACGTACTCAGAATGAATCTGCCAGTAAAGCAATTTTCAATGTGCGTCAAAGTACGAACAATTTAGCTAGGGAAAAAGGGATTCTGCAAGACCCACAATTTGAATCTCATCTGACTCCAGAAAATACTAACGCACCGATATACTTCACACCACAGCAAGCACTTCCGGCTGAGGCGGTGATTACTCAAGTCAAGGGTAATGAAGTAGAATTATGGCTAGGTGGGCTAAACCCAAGCAGTTTAGAAGCTTTTACTAACGATCCCTATTTTGTGGCTTTAGATCCTACGGGTAGTCAAAGAGGATTAGTTAGGTTAAAGTCTCGTCAAGGATTAGTTGGTAAAGGTATTCTGCAAACAAATACCCGACAGGGAGAAACAATACAACAAGGAACTTTATTACAAGAACGTATCCGTAGTATTCCTGTTAATCTCACTTTAAAAATTGGTATTGATCAATCTCTGGATAGTAACACTGCTCAACAAGCAAGAGAATCTCTACAAAGATTACAGCGTATTGAACCCAAATCTGTAGGACAGGAAGATTTACAGTATATCTTGGGGCGAATGACTGAAGCTAGGTATAAAGAGTTACCAAGCAAGAAAGTTTCTCCTTTGCCAGAAGTAGGCAGTTTTGGTTTATTTTTGCCCAGTCTAGAGCAAATTGTTGTAAATAGTTTTGGTAAAGCCGATGAAAGTGTCAGTGCGGCTGTGCAACGTTTGCAACCCAAGTTAAAATCCTTGTTAGCCGCCAGAATTGTCAAACAAGTTTTAGGTAACACCAATTCATCCAGAATTAATGTTACTGCCTCTATGAATTTGGCTGATAATCAAAAATTAATTGGTGAGACTTTTACCCCTCGTGGTAGTAAAAACAACATTAACCAACAGACAAAAACACCAGTTTCTTTTGATGCTGGTATACCACAATTACCTGTAGGTTCTGAGGTGGCTTTTGAGGTGGAAAATAAGGAATCTCGTCCACTGTACGTCACCGTTTTAGTTATAGATGCAAGCGGTAATATGAGCGTAATTTTCCCCTTTGATTGGTCGGCTACGGATAAAGCTATGTTAATACAGCCGTCACAAAAGCGGGTAATTCCTCAAGTTGAGGATGGATTTAAACTCACTATTGTTGAACCTATTGGTATTTCCGAAGCACTAATTATTGCTAGTACAACCCCTCTGAGCAGTTCATTGCAAGCATTACAAAAAATTGCCGACTCTAGAGGACTGAGAAATCAACGTAGTCCCATCCCTGTTTCTGATGATATTTTGGGTTTCACTAATAATTTACTAGATGACCTGAATACAGGTACTCGTGGCGATCGCAATTCTTCATCTCTACCACTACCAGCCGGAGTACGCGGTATTGACACTGAAAAACTAGCAGCAATGGCGATCGCTTTTCAAGTCATCCGTTGAAACCCCTACTTCTTCCACCTGTCACCTGTCCCCTGTCCCCTGTCCCCTGTCCCCTATAACCTGATAATATACTACTGTTAATTTATCGATTAAGTGTAATATCCAGTGGTGTCATTAAAATCAAGCTTCATTGACTCAGCTAGTCAAAATACCAAGCTGTTATTCACACGAAAGTCACATTTGCCAGAGTATCAAAATAGCCTTTGGCAGATTGACACAGGTTTCGTCAGAACTGTTACTTATCTGGAGAATGGTACAACTGTAGCATTGGGATTGTGGGGTTCTGGCGATATTGTTGGTAGAACCTTGTCAAAATTAGAACCTTATCAGATGGAGTGTTTGACAAAGGTTGAAGCCAGAATCATACCCCTAGAAGAATCGACTTATTCTACAGAAACTCTACTGGCTCACATTCAACAGGCTGAAGAGTTAATGGTCATTCGGAGCTATAAAAAAGTAGAAACCATGCTGCTGAAGCTTTTGGCTTGGTTATCTCAAAGGTTTGGCTTAGAAGTAGAGAAGGGACGTTTAATCGATATGCGTCTGACTCACGAAGATTTGGCGGATATGATAGGTTCGACACGGGTGACTGTAACACGCATCTTGGGACAATTTGAGCAGGAAGGTTTGATTGACAGGCGATCGCTCAATAGGATAATTCTGAGAGAAGAAGATATTTGGTACTACGAGATTTAAAAGCAGAAGAGTCAGATTAATGATAGGGGACAGGGGACAGGGGACAGGGGACAGGTGACAGGTGACAGGTGACAGAGGAGGGAGAGGGAGAAAAATCTAATTCTCACTGAACTAATGACGAATGACTACTAGTTGACTGTTTTTTGGTCGAGAATAGTGATTTAATTAAACTCTTGTAAATGTTTATATAAACAGATGTTGTCCCCAAAATATAGACAAATGCTGTTAACTTTTACAAATTTTAAATTACTACATAACTATTCACGCATGAAAAGAAATTTAGCTCACAAAGTAGTATTATTATCTACCTGCGCTCTATTAATCACAGCCTGTGGAACTAATTCAGCCAGTAATTCCCCAAATAATACTTCTGACAGCACAAATACATCTAATACAGTTCCCATCGGTATTGCTGTTGCTCAAACTAGCAATGTAGCGTTGCTAGGTCAAGAACAAGTCGCTGGAGCGAAAATTGCAGAAAAGTATTTTAATGAAAAAGGTGGCATCAACGGTACACCCATTAAATTAGTATTTCAAGATACTGCTGGTGATGAAGCTGGTGCAATTAATGCTTTTCAAACTTTAATTAATAAAGATAAAGTTGTTGGTATTGTCGGCCCTACTTTGTCTCAGCAAGCCTTTAGTGCTAACCCTGTAGCCGAACGTGCGAAAGTGCCAGTAGTAGGGCCATCAAATACAGCTAATGGAATACCAGAAATTGGTGATTATGTGGCGCGTGTCTCTGTACCAGTTTCTATTGTTGCTCCTAATGCTGTGAAAGCTGCACTCAAACAAAATCCTAACATTAAAAAAGTAGCAGTTTTCTTTGCACAAAATGACGCTTTTAGCAAATCAGAAACAGAAATTTTTCAAAAAACTGTTAAAGACCAAGGCTTAGAATTAGTCACAGTGCAGAAGTTTCAAACAACTGATACTGACTTTCAAAGCCAAGCGACAAATGCCATTAATTTAAAACCAGATTTAGCGATTATTTCGGGTTTAGCCGCAGATGGTGGTAACTTAGTTAGACAGCTTAGAGAACTGGGTTACAAAGGCTTAATTATCGGCGGTAATGGAATGAATACATCAAATGTATTCTCAGTTTGTAAAGCTTTTTGTGATGGTGTATTAATAGCTCAAGCCTATAGTCCAGAACATCCTGGCGAAATTAATGCCACTTTTCGCCAGGCTTACGTAGACCAATTTAAGAAAGAACCTCCCCAATTTAGCGCACAAGCTTTTGCTGCTGTACAGGTGTATGTAGATGCGCTCAAAGCATTAGATAATAAAAGCAAAGTTAATAAATTACAGTTGCCACAATTGCGAACAGAATTGAATAAGCAAATACTGGCTGGTAAATACAATACACCATTAGGAGAAATTAGTTTTACACCTATAGGTGAAGTTGTGCAGAAAGATTTTTATGTAGCACAAATTAAAATGGAAAAAGATGGTACTCAGGGTAAATTTGCGTTTTTGAAATAGGGATTGGGGACTGGGGATTGGGGACTGGGGACTGGGAAACCAGGGGTAGAAAAAGTAATGTTTTTTTGTCCCTAATTACGAATTACGAATTAAGTAGAACGACTTGAAAAAACCAAACTATGTTAAATAATGTAAAAAGACTAGGATTGAGTTCGTAGTAAGGACTTTAGTCCTTGTTTGAGAACTAAAGTTCTCACTACAAACCTTTCATTATTTACCCTGTTCTACTTACGAACTACGAATTAAACTACATGGATTTTAGTTTGTTTCTTCAACAGTTATTAAACGGTTTATCTATTGGCAGTGTTTATGCAATTTTTGCTTTGGGTTATACATTGGTTTATTCCATTTTGGGAATTATCAACTTAGCTCATGGGGCAATTTTTACTCTGGGTGCATATTTTACCTATGCGCTAATGGGGGGTACTTTTGGATTTAATGGCTTGTTGGCTAATGCGACGCTACCGATAAATTTACCATTTGCGATCGCTTTAATTATTGGCAGTAGTTTGGCTGGGTTGGTTGGGGTCGCTATGGAACGTATTGCTTTTCAACCTTTGCGGCGTAAAGGCTCTGACCCTTTGCTCACAGTAGTCTCTAGCTTGGGGGTAGCAGTCGTAATTGTAAATTTAATTCAATATTTAGTCGGTGCAGAAAGTTATACATTTCCCGCTAATACTTTTGGGAATTTACCACCAGCGATTAATTTTGGTAGTGTAGTCAAACCGATTCCTATTCGTAGTGTGCAGTTGATTATTTTTGTGGTATCGGTGGTAATTGTGGCTATCCTCACCTACTTTATTAATCGTACTAAATACGGTAAAGCGATGCAGGCGATTGCAGAAGATGCAACTACTGCTAGTTTATTGGGTATTGATAGCGATCGCTTTATTGTCTTAACATTCTTTATCAGCAGCTTTCTCGCTGGTTTAGCCGGAACTTTGGTAGCCTCTAGCGTGAGTATAGCAGGCCCTTATTTTGGTATCGCCTTCGGGTTGCGGGGTTTGGCGGTGATTGTTTTGGGTGGTTTAGGAAGTATTCCCGGTGCTGTGCTAGGAGGTTTACTCATTGGCGTAGTTGAAGCACTTGTTCCATCTGAATTGTCTGGCTATAAAGACGCTGTAGCTTTTGGCATTTTATTTGTCATGCTATTAGTAAGACCACAAGGTTTGCTAGGTCGTCGGTTTATCCAAAAAGTGTAAAGAGTGTTGACTGTTGAGGTATAAAACTATGACAACATTTACAAAACCAAAATTAACCTTTGATCAGTTTCTTGATCAATGTCCAGAGGAAGGCTTTTATGAACTTGTTGATGGGGAAATAGTAGAAGTGCGTTCAACCAGAAATCATGATGATGTCGCTGACTTTGCGGCTGACTCTTTCAAAGATGAAATTAAACGTCTTAATCTAAATTATGTAGTCAAAAACACAGCAGTTTTTAGAACTATAACGGCGAAAGGAATAGAACAAGGTCGTAAGCCTGATGTGAGTGTCATAGATAGAGATGTATGGCGATCAAACCGTTCTGCTTATGCTGCACTTGAGCAACCTATTCAGTTAGCTGTAGAGGTGACATCAACTAATTGGGAAGATGACTATATTGATAAATTGGATGAATATCAAAGATTAGGGATTCAAGAATATTGGATTGTTGATTATTTAGCAATTGGTGACAGAAAATATTTAGGGCAACCTAAAGAGCCAACAGTATTTGTATTTCTATTAAATGCTGATGGAAAATATGAGCTTACCGCTTTTAAAGGTTCTGATTTGATCATTTCACGAACTTTTCCAGAACTGAAGCTGACAGCAGCACAAATATTAACAGCTTAAATTTTATACAAGCAAATTAAAATGGCTGAATTTTTCTCTACCTATGGTTCACTGATTGTGTCGATGGTCTTGGGCGCATTACTTGGACTATCATTATATTTACCATTAATGGCTGGACAATTATCTTTAGCTAGCCCTGGATTTTATGCTTTAGGTGGTTATATTGCGGCGATTTTATCAACCAAAGTTTTTACATCTAGTAGTGATTTATTCCCTATTCCTTTATTATTATTAGAGATGTTAATTGCGGGGGCAATTTCTGGCTTATTGGGTATAGTTGTAGGTATTCCAGCCTTAAGATTGCGGGGAATTTATCTAGCGATCGCTACGATTGCGTTTGTGGAAGTTCTGCGCGTTCTTTCCCTTAATTTAGAAATTACAGGCGGTGCGGTGGGAATTTTTTCTATCCCTCAACCTTTCCCCACTCAAATTGAATATTTATGGATTGCTTTACCATTACTCTTAATTAGTATGGTGCTATTTTATCGTTTAGAACGGGTACGCGTTGGCAGAGCTTTTACTGCTATCCGTGAAGATGAATTAGCAGCAGGAGCAATGGGAATCAACCCCACTTATTATAAAGTTTTAGCTTTTACTTTGGGGGCAATTTTAGCGGGAGTTATGGGTGCAATTAGCGCACACTTTCTTAATACTTGGAATGCACGACAAGGTACATTTGACGCTAGTATTATTTACTTGACTTTCGTGTTAATTGGTGGTTCGCGAACTTTTTTAGGTTCAGTGGTAGGTGGTATGGTATTTACAGCTTTACCAGAGGTTTTACGCGGTTTAGCTGATACGGGTGGTTTACCTAATTGGTTAGGGCAATTTCTCCGGGATGGAAGATTAATTATTTTTGGTTTATTAATAGTAATAGGTACTATTTTCTTTCCCCAAGGTTTGATAACTCCTGATATTTTTAAAATAGGTAAAGCGAAAAATAGATAAAAGCCGGAAGAGTAACTTATTACAAATCCGGCACAATCACTAAACTAGATTTATTTTTGAAGTAATGATTAATGGGTATTTACTCATTACTCATGACTCATGACTCATTACTCATTACTCATTACTCATTTATGATCCCAATTGAGTCGAAACTTTACTCACATCAACCATCAACTTCTGCCCCAACTTGAGCAGATTCAGACACTGATTAGGATCATCTTGACTAGTCAGACACAAGGGTATGACTTGACTGTGCAGACAACTAAAGTATAGTTCTTGGGATTGGTGTAATGAAATGCCAATATTTAATTGATATGCCACATCAATTAACCGTTCTAGGCATTGGATATCTGTAGCAAAACTACCATTGCTATCGTACAGCAATCTCCAGAGTAACCGCGAAATCAACTGCTCTAGGATCTGCTTACCTTCAGGAATATTTAAGTGACAACGCAGATGTTTAGCTTCAGTGGCGATCGCCTCTAATTCTACTATGTGATTCCAAACTAACGTAGGTTCGGTGATATCTTGCTCTAGCGATCGCAATGTGGTCATGCAGCGATAGCCTAAAGCAATCTCGGCTGCAACTTGCAACTCTTGCGGTACAGCGAGTTCATCACGGTGAAAGGCTACTAGTACACCATAATTATCGCGGTAGGCTTGGGTGTAAAGTTGGTCTAACCGTGTCAGGGTTTCTTGAGAAAGTAACCGCATGATGCGGTGGCGTTCTTCTGCAAACAGATTTTGCAAGTTGTAAGCTTCACCACTAAATACCTGTGTCATCACCAAGATAGTTTGGGCTGCGCTAGCTTGTTGCAGTGCGCTGAACAGCTTGTCTTTCAACTGGCTGTAGTCCCGTCGTCCGGTAAATATTTGAATGCAGCAGTGGAAATCCCAACCGCCTAAATGCAGCACAGCAAAGACTAAGTTTTCGCTTTCCCAGGTAATGTCAGAGACTAGCTTTAAATGACCAACTGCTAAAGTCAACGATCCCATCCGTTGCAATTGGTAGTCTATTTCATTGACGGTGTAGCAATAAACGTGCTTTTGGTGATTACCGGGGGATGATCCCTGACCATTAAATATAGATGTAATGGCGTAATGGGCAGCTACTTGTTTAAAACTAATTTGAGCAGTTTGTACTAGTTGGCGATATACTTCTCCGCCATGTCTAAAAGTATCAACATTACTGGGGGCTAAACCCAGGCGTTTGAGGAAACCTTTTTCTAGTTGCACACCAGCGACATCTCCCGCCAGTTCCAAAGCGCGGGAGGCGTAACGGAGAATCTGAGTTCCTTCTGGGCGGGAAAGTTCTTCAAAAAACCAGCCGCAACTGGTGAACATAAATAAAGCATGACGCTGCATTTCTAATAAGCGCAAAGCGTCTACCTGTTCGGCGGCGGTGAGTTTGTGGGTTTGATGACGAGCCAGAAAACGGCTAACATTGCTAGCAGAGCGATCGCGGATGACATTAATATATTCATCTCTTGCTAGCCAGGGATCACGGAATAATTGTTTCCCAGATTCTTCGTAAACTGCAATTAACTGATCCCGCAGCCAATTTAAAGCATTCCGCAACGGCCGCCGCCATTTTTGATGCCAGATACCGCCTTCACCACCGCAACCACAATCATCTTGCCATCTGTCTACACCGTGGGCGCAACTCCATGCAGTCACGGATTTTAACTCAACTTCCCATCTGGGTGAATTTAAGCTGAGGTAATGCGCGAAGTTTGTCACCGTCCAATCATTTTTGGGAAACTCTTCGATAAAAGCGTAGGCGATGGTTTTTTCTGTTCCCTTTTTATGGTGTCCGAAGGTTTCCCCATCTGTAGCCACAGAAATTAATTGTGACTGACGGTGATCCCCGCGCACAGCTGAACCAATGCGTCCAGCAAAGTGGTGAGAATTATAGACGACATCACTAAAACCCATATCCCGTGAAATGGGGCCGTCGTAGAAGAAAATATCAATATATGGGCATTGGGCAGTGGGAATTGGTAATTGGTCATTGAGATTGCCCTTTCCCCGATCCCCGCGCAAATAACAACGATAGGGACGGGTGGAATCAATCTGACTACCGCCAACTTCGTGCCATTCTGGTTGGGGATCATCTTCTGATGGGAAGGGACGACAACGCAGGGCTTGGGATGGTGCGAGGACAATAAAGCGAATACCTTCAGTCACCAAAGCTTCTAAGGTTGCGTAGTCTACGGCGGTTTCCGCTAACCACATCCCTTCGGGATCACGACCAAAGCGGGAACGGAAGTCTGCTTTCCCCCAGCGAATTTGGGTATATTTATCCTGTTCGTTTGCCAGGGGCATGATGATGTGATTATATACTTGCGCGATCGCGTTCCCGTGACCATGCAATCGCTGACAACTTTTTGCGTCCGCCTCTAAAATTCGTTGATAAACCTCCATATCATGGCGTTCTAGCCACGACATCAGAGTCGGGCCAATATTAAAGCTCATATATTCGTAATTATTGACGATCCCCGTCACTTCGCCTCGGTCATTTAAGACTCTAGCAAAAGCATTAGGACGGTAGCATTCCCAGTGAATGCGCTCATTCCAATCATGGAAAGGCGAGGCACTAGGTTGACGTTCAATGGCATCTAAATAAGGATTTTCCCGTGGTGGCTGGTAAAAATGACCATGCACCGTCACATATACACCTGTAGCTTTGCTCAGGCGATCGCTGTGGTGAGTATCTTTAGCAGGGTAATTGGATGTTGATGTTGAGCCAGAAATAGCTGGCCGTTCAGCAGCAGAAGTCATGTATATTTATCCAAAAAAAACTTACACTTATGCCGGAAACATTTGATTCAAACCTTTCTACACAAGCTTGAAAGCAAAATCCGGTATATATGAAAACTATGTGTACGGAATACAGCTAAATTACGACGAATGTAATCTTATTATGATATTAAATCTGCGTTATCGCCAGGCTGTTTTCCAAATTTGACGAAAATATCAGTCATGAAAACAGTTATCAGTTATCAAACCCCGTCAGGATTGCTTACTGGTTACTAGTTACTGGGTACTGATTGTTTGAACGATGTTTATTATTTGAGTTTTTTTGGTTGGCAGAAATAATGAAAAATTTAATTATCTTTTAATATATTAAAAACTATTTTTGGTGTAAAAATATTGTTTTCGATTTAGAGTTTTGCTACAGAAGATTACGAAATCATAAGAAGCTGTAATAATAGTTTACATACTCTATTAAGCTTAACATTCCTGATTAGGTTTTATAGATACTTGTGGGTATTCTGGAGTCTAGTTAGGGATTAACAAAAATAAATTACTCGATGAATGTAGGGTGGATTAGCGACAGCTTAAACCAGTTAACAGTTATCTAGATCACTGTTAATTGGAAGTCCCTGATTAAATCCTTGTATATTTTGATTTGTAAAAAATATTGGTGAGTAATCGCTCAACTAAAAGTAACAAATGTCAGCTAAAAACATTCTTTTTCTCGTTCTCTTGCTGTTTATCCCCATTTCCTTGGCGGTGCATTTTCTCGAATGGGGAGACTTGCTAGTTTTTATCACCGCAGGTTTAGCAATTCTGCCCCTGGCTGCTTGGATGGGTACAGCGACAGAAGAAATTGCGGTGGTAGTTGGGCCTAGCTTGGGGGGGCTGTTAAACGCCACTTTTGGCAATGCTACCGAACTGATTATTGCTTTAGTGGCTTTAAATGCTGGGCTAGTTAATGTTGTCAAAGCCAGTATTACCGGCTCAATTATCAGTAACTTACTGCTGGTGATGGGCTTCTCGATGCTTTTGGGTGGATTGCGACACAAAGAGCAGACATTTCAACCAATAGTGGCGCGGGTAAATGCTTCTTCTATGAATTTGGCGGTAATTGCCATGTTGCTACCCACAGCCATGAACTACACTTCTAAAGGCATTGGCGAACAAGTCCTACAAAATTTCTCTCTGGCTGTGGCTGTGGTGTTGATTGTGGTTTACGCCCTCACCCTGCTATTTTCCATGAAA
Organism: Nostoc sp. UHCC 0870; assembly: GCF_022063185.1. NCBI lineage: Bacteria > Bacillati > Cyanobacteriota > Cyanophyceae > Nostocales > Nostocaceae > Nostoc > Nostoc sp. UHCC 0870. The sequence goes on from NZ_CP091913.1 coordinate 1,963,381, forward strand.
ACCCACGCCTATTTATATGATGTTGGTGTGGTAGAAACTGAAATTGAGGAAACCCATACCAAACCCAATATTTGGTTATGGAGTGGGGTGTTGTTAGTCTGTACCCTGATGGTAGCGTTAGAGTCAGAGTTATTGGTTGATACCTTGGAGGTGGCGACTTCCCAGCTAGGTCTGACAGCACTGTTTACAGGGGTGATATTAGTTCCCATTGTAGGTAATGCGGCGGAACACGCCACAGCCGTCACCGTAGCCATGAAAAATAAAATGGATCTTTCTGTGTCGGTGGCTGTGGGTTCTAGTATGCAAATTGCCCTATTTGTCGCCCCTGTATTAGTAATTGCAGGGTGGATACTCGGTCAGCCAATGGATTTAGATTTTCAACCCTTTGAATTAGTGGCTGTGGTTGTATCGGTGTTAATTGCTAATAGTATTAGTTCTGATGGTAAGTCTAATTGGTTGGAAGGGACTTTGTTATTAGCGGCTTACACTGTACTGGGATTCGCTTTTTACTTTCACCCACCTATTAGCGGTATTGGGTAGTAGTTCTCACAGTTGTGTTCAAATCCCCGACTTCTTCGAGGATACATCTAGCGCATAGGGGGTTAGACAGTTCGTAGTAAGGACTTTAGTCCTTAGAAAAATCAGGACTAAAGTCCTTACTACAAAAAAAGCTTATCCATCAATTTAAACTTGACACACTACTAGTTATTTGCCAAAAATTCTTGAACAGTCAGAATCTCAATGTCTCTCCACGGGTTTAGGACTAGCAGATCATCATCTCCTGTCACAATACATTCTGCTTTTCCACTGACTGCTAATTCTAGATATTTGTTATCTTTTGGATCTCGACATTCATTAATCTGTTCAGTCACTTTAATGAACTGTACAGTTTCGGACAAATCCACCAGGAAATCGTTGCGTTCTTCTGGTGTGGTGTATCGATTAAATTTAGGTCGAGCGAGTACCTGTTCTAGTTCCAGCCAAATGGACTCGGACACCAACAATTCTCCTAAATCTTGAGCTTTTTTGAGTGCGCGATTTGGTTTGCTCCCTGGTAATAATACCGCACTAATGATGACATTGACATCACATACAAACCGTCTTTCATTCGTCGTCATTCAAGATTGACTCCAAAATCTCTGGCGTTAAACCTCTTTGGGCGGCTTTTCTGCCAATTTCATCCATTGTCTGCCTGAGCTTGGCAATGGCTTCATGCTTACTTGTCATGGAAGACTTTAGTAAAACTGCAATTCGAGCTTCAATTTGTTCCCGTTTTTCTTCCGAGGCATTGCGGTATGCCTCTGCTACCTCAGACGGCACTTTGATGGTAATTTCTTCTTTAGTAATCATGCTCTGTTACCTTTCATTTTCTCATCTTTAATTATTTGACACTCCTGGACCTAAAGGTACGAGGGTTCTTGATTCATCGGCACACCTTAAAGCTAGAAGGAATTAGGCTCGCTAATTCGACTCCCTCACCAAATAACCCTACCTAAAGGTGGTATTACTCAGCTATGGCAACTAGTTCCAGTGGGCTTGCCTCCCCAAGCGTTCGGGTACTTGCTGAAAGTGCCTTAAAAAGCCGTTTCTCTCTTTCCCCACGTTCCCGTATGCCCTACGGTACGTTGTTTTTTTGGGATAGCCAATTATTGAACTTCACTGGTATCGGCACTCTTTTGAGTCCATGCGTTTTTTAAGAGGTCTTTCGCTCCTCACGCACTAGCATCACTTTACGTCGTAGGTCGAGGGCAGTACCGACGAATCCTGCCTATGCTAGACTACCTCTATAGTGTAGCACAAATATTGCCACAATGCCGAGAGAAAAAACCCTGAGAGTACGACTTTCTGAAGATGAGTTTGAGAGACTTAAAAGCTATGCTGACAGCACCAATAGGATGGTTTCAGAGGTTATTCGGGACTACATTAAAAAACTCCCTAAAAAGCCGTCCTAGAAGCGATGCACTGAGCAGTTCGACAGGCTCACTGTATCACTTGCCGAAGTGGACGGAGCTTGTATCCCATTGTTTTCGGTCAATTAGAAAACCTTGCTATCTAGCGATTTGATTTTGAGGATTTTGAGACATATATTCTGTATGAATAACTACCATCTCCAAACCCCCAAAGTCAACACCCCAGTACCGCCGTAAAGTCAAAAATCAAAGGGCGGAAAGCCATATCTACATTCCCTGGGGGACACTGCGCCAACAGCTACGTTGGGCGGTTATGCGATCGCTATTTATTTTTAGTAGTAATTTTGACATTTTTTGCAATTATTCAAACTAATTATTACAACACTGCTCCCATAAGTAATTTATAAGTCTTAAATCGAAAGATTACACATATAGATATACCGCTTAAGGTGGAATAATTTCTTTTGTATCTAGAGTTTATTATTCTTGTTAACTTTATTAGGAAATTAACCAGAAAATGCCACATTTAGGCAGTTTGGCAGTTGATCAAATGATTAACTGCTGTCATTTGCAGTATCAAAAAATCACTTAGAGTAATTTAAACTCGGCTACATAAAAAGAATCTATAACTCAAAAGTAAGAAGGGCAATATATTCTGAACTCTGAAGCGTGAATTTTAAATTTTCTGCAATTGCTCAAAATTTAACTCACGAGATTTAAGTAAGCACTATTCCGGAATCAATGAATTTTTTCTGTCAAAGGAAATATGGGTGATAGTGACATCAATTACCATGAATGATATTGTCTTGCTGGTGACGGGTGTATTAGCAATCAAGCAACCCTCTCCGTCGATTGTACCCAAGCAGCCTGTAATTCAGCTTGACAATGGCGTGAAAAAAACAACATCTGTTGAGCCATATCAGTTAGTGTCATCTGCAAAAATCACGCCACCTGAATTCGTGCCGCTAAGTGAAAAATCGCCAAATCTTAAATTAGCTTTCAATCCTGAAAATCAAAAAACTCTGGTTAAAAAAGCAGATTTAATCAAAGATGCTTATAGTGTAGATGAGTTCCAAAATTTTCAGGCTGTGAGGGTAAAAGTTCCGCGTCAACCACGCATTATAGCCCAACAAATCCGTAATGAAATTCTTATTGCCAGACGATCTAGAAGGTCTATCAGAAATGTCCCAAATCTACGTTTTGGTAATTCAGGTAGTGCTGTGAGAGTCTTGCAAAGATTATTAGTTGCCAATGGCTATAATCTGCCCGTTGATGGGGTTTATGGGGCGTTGACAGAAAGTGCAGTTAAAGCCTTTCAAGTGCAGCGTAATCTCCAAGTAGATGGCATAGTCGGAACTAATACTTGGAATTCCTTAACGGTATCTTCAAAATAATTTCTAATTCGTAATTGTAATTTTTAATTACGAATTACGAATTACGAATTACGAATTATTAGCGATATTTGTGTTGTTCTAGGAGTGCTTGCGCCCTGGGTTTGTAAATTAAATAGAATAAAGACTCAAGGTAGCGCAATAAGTCTTCGCGTTTTTCTTTGGATGTAAAGTTCCAGAAACCATAAATTCTGGCTAATGACAACAGTTTAGTAGTGTGAATTTTCCAAGTATAAGTGCTGTATACTCGGTCAATTGCTTGCTGAGAAACTACACTCCAATATTGCGGATTTTCCTCACATTTATTGACAAATTCTAAAATTCTTTGGGCTGTTTCTTCTAAATGAGTGGGGTTAATGTAAAAACCGTTCACTTTATTTTGGATGATTTCTAATGGTCCACCAAATTGGGTCGCAAACGTCGGTAAGCCAGAAATCATAGCCTCTAAAATTGTCAAACCAAAGGCTTCAAATAATGCTGGTTGGACGAATATACCTTGGTGGTCAGCAATGACTCGATATACTTCTCCAGAATCATTTTTTGATAGGCGCACACCCAGCCAGCGAATCTTACCATGCAGATTGTACTCGTCAATGATGTGGTAGAGTTTGACGATTTCATCCCGTTCTTCATTGTCGTCTGATTCTTCCACCCGCAACTTACCAGCAATTAAAATTAAGTTGCAATGTTCTTGCAGTTCTTTACTTTGGCCAAAGCATTCTGCTAAACCAGTCATGTTTTTAATGCGGTCGAGACGCGCCATTGAGAAGATAGGACGCTTGTGAGGGTCGTCAAGTTTACCGAAGATTTGGCTAGGGTCTTCTAAAGTAAATAGCATTTCGTCAATGCGTGAGCGATCGCATTCTACTCTATCTTCAGAACGTGTATAGGGAAAATAAGCATTTTCATTTACCCCAGGCGGTACGACGTTAAACTTGGGACTAAATAATTCAATCCCGTTCACCACATGGTATAACTCAGGCATAGTAAAGCATTTGTAAGATTCATACTGCCCTACACTATCTGCTTTGCCGATAATTTCTTGGTAGGTGCTGCTGATAACGAAGTTGGCTGCATTCATCGCAATCAAATCAGCAGTGAATTGCAAAGAAAAATGATATTTATCTTCTAAATCTTGCCAATACAGGTTACTAAACAAGTATTTGGATTTTTCTAAAGCGTGGGCGATATTGCATTGGGTAATTTTCATCCGTCGCGCCAACAAGAACGCCACTAAGTTCCCATCGGTGTAGTTACCCACAATTAAATCTGGTGTACCTTGGAATTCTGCCAGCAGTTCCCGTTCTGAGTCAATGGCGAAGGTTTCCAGATAAGGCCAGAACTCAAATCGGGAAATCCAATTTTGCGTCATATTCGGGTTAAATTCCCGCAGAGGGACGCGCAAAATCCAGGCGTTTTCTGTTCCGTGGACTTTTTCGAGGCGTTGGTTACAAAGAGTCCCATCACTATTGGGAATCAGACGAGTCAGAATTATGACCTTGGGTTGGACGTTTAACCCTTCCAAACCGGCAAGTATAGCATCCTCTTGTAGTTGCTTTTCTAAATTCTTAGCTTGGTCGAGGACATACACCACCTGACCACCAGTATCAGGACGACCCAAAACCCCCTCTTGTCCAAACCATCCATGTGCTGACACCAGAACGATTCTAAAAATCATCGGGACGCGAGAGATGAAGGCTTCGAGAGTTTGGGGGTCTGGTGAGTCGATTAATTCATCGAGAATGTCTAAGGTATCCCGCACACGGGAGGCTGTGTTACCCCAACCTGGTTCAAAACCCATAGTTTGCAATTGCAACCGCAATTGTTCGTAGGGTTCATAGTTGGGTCTATCACTGACAAAGTTGATAGCCTTCTTCACTTGCTGTGACAGCTGCTGTTGTGATTGAATGCGATCGTTAATTAATAACTGGACACCGTTGTAATGATGCAGACGCAGAAAGTTAAATAGGCTTTCTAGCCATTGTTTGGGGTCTTGAAAGAGTTGGCTAGATAGGTAACGGTTGAGGAACTGTACACCCTTACCGATGTTTTTCGGGTCACGGATGACTGGGGTGTAGTCGTAAAAGGGGCCAAAGTCTAACTCTAGCAGATCACCATCTTGGGGATGAAATTTATTGACGAAGCGATCGCGCAAATCTAATAATTCCTGTACCGTCATCGACTCAACATCTAAATCTGCTGTCAGTCGATAAACTTCTTGACTAGCAATCTTGGAACGAATGATAAAACACAGATTGGAGTCTTCTTGAATAATCTCTTGGGTATAGTAAATTAATTTACTCAAATGAGAAGAAGTATAAAATGTCTCTGGCTTCTCAAATTTGGTGCAGTATTCACTATATTCATTCAAGATGTCATTACGCAGTAAATAATTTTGCTCTTTTTGGCGTAATTGACTTATAAAGCTACGTAAATCACTTTTTTCTTCACTATCCAGGATCGTCTGAATCAATTCTGACATAGTATGTCAACTCCTAAATGATGATTTTGCATTCTAGGGTAGCGCAAGCTTCAACCCTATAATTTAGACACGTAAAAACTTAAACAAACACAGATAAATTAATCTAACTGTATTTTTTGTACGTATTAAATCGTGCTATTCTTTACTCAAAATAAAGAAAAATCAGTATTTTTCTGTCTAACTAAAGATAGATAATCTTGAAATTATTGATATATTTTCTATGAATAATAGCTAAATATTCAAAGAAGCCCTAGTTACAAGAACCAAGACTTCAGATAAAGTTATTAAATTTATCAGCAGAACTCAACTTTTTACCCCAAATTGCTGAAGAAAGTTGCCCACAGAGTTCCTGTTACTCCCACCGCAATTAAAACGTTGGTGAAAAATCTGCCTAATTCAGCGTCTTCTCCCAGTCCTTTATCATCTTGACCTGCACTGAAAAATAATGACCAAGCTTGGTTAGCATTGATAGTTTCAAAGTTGTTGAAATCAGGTCTAAATACAACAGTACCAATTAAATCTTTTTGAGGAAAATCAAAATCAGTTTTCATTATTTTATCTCTTGATTATTTATTGAGTGGAATAGTAAAAATTTAGTTACAGGTTTGTCAGCCATTGAATCAAGCCGTTTCCTGTGATGATTTCTACAGCGATGAGTGAAACAAAGCCAATCATAGCCAAGCGTCCATTGAGTTTCTCTGCGTATTCGGTAAAACCTGCTCTTGGGGTTTGATCTACATAAACTTTTGGTTCAATGGCAAAGTTGTTGAGTTGACCAAGTTCGTTCATGGTAAAGCCTTTGTTTGTCATGTCTTTTTTCCTTTGCTTGCTTATGTAACCAAATATAACATTATGTAAATATTTTTTGCAAGAGGTTGACAAAATAAACGTGTAGTGTAAACCGTAGTAAAGAGGTTGGGGATACCGTATTATCTAAAAAATCTGAAAATATCGGGTGATGCGGTATAAAATTCAGACTCAAAGCAGACATCATTTCACAATTCAAAATTCAAAAATTTTCAGTTCAGTAGGGTGTGTCAAGGCTAAAATAGTGCATTAGAATCACCTGTTTCATCGATTTCAAAAATTGGGTAAAGATGCTTAAGTTTGACACGAGCATCTTCAGTAGTAAAGTGCCAAATGACTTTACTAGCAGTACAGTTACGTGTGTTCTGCCAAGCAGCTAACTCAGTAGAAAGTTGTTCAGATGAAGAAATACGTTTATCTAAACATTGTTGGCTTAAGACACTTAATTCAATCTCAGCAATATTGAGCCAACTACCATTACGAGGAGTGTAATAAATCTCTAGTTTTCGGGCTAAACGATGAGCTTCAGGTGCAGGAAAAGCTTCATATAAAGAAGCGATATTATGAGTATTGAGATTATCACAGACTAATTTGACTTTGTGAGCATGAGGATAGTCTTCATCTAATAATTGACGTACTTCAATAGCCCAATCTACACGAGTGCGATGGTCGCGATTGCTCACTCTTCGCCAACCTCGATTCGGGTCGAAGAACATAAATAAAGCTTGGACTCCTTCACGAGTGTAATGATAATCTTCTTTTGCATCATGACCAGGTTCGACTGGAATCGGCTCGAAGACGTGTCCTGTTAACTGTATAGCCGCTTCATCCATACATATAAGCGGTTCTGATTCACCATGCTGTTGGCTATAAAGATCCAAAATTACTTCCATTTGGGAAATAAAACGTGCTAAGTCCCGTTCTGGGATACAAAACCTTTGTATTTTCCACGGTCGTAATTCGTTTTTTTTAAGATGTTTCTGACTGTCTCTATGGAAATTTCTGTGATGATTTTTCTGTTCTTAATTTCTTTAGTTAACAATCTTAAGCTCCAATGTGCTTGTCCTGCTGGGGGTTCTGAACAACACAATGCAATGATTTGAGCTTCTTGATGACCATCGATTTTTGCGGGAACTGGCGGACTTTTTCGTTGACTACGATTTAGGGCTGGTTCTTCACCTTGCTCCAAAAATCTTTTCCTGATTCTTCCTACTGTATTGCGATGCAAGTTGAGGGCTAAACTAATTTGTTCATCTGTCCATTTTTTCGTTGCACCCACACCTTCATCACACATTAATAGCACTTGTGCGTGCAATATTTTTTTCGCTGGAGCGTAACCATTACGACTTATCTCTTCTAGTTTTTGCCTTTGTTCTGTATTTAAAAGCACTTTGTCTCTACGACCTTTACCCATCACTTTACCCCGATTCTCTGCCTTGTTTATTGCACTATTTTAGCCTTGACACGCCAGTAGGGTGTGTTAGCGACAGCGTAACGCACCTTCCCTAAAGCCTTCGGTGCGTTACGGCTTACGCCTAACACACCCTACTTCTACTTAGATTGTTTTATAAATCAAATCGGATTCCTATATAAAGTAAGTTGTCAATCACAAAACAATCAGGTTCTCATGCTTGAGTTTTACCAACAACTAGCAGCCGCTTTAAAACAAGATGGTGTAGTTTTAGCCACAGTCACCAGCACTAAAGGTTCTGTCCCCAGAGAAGTAGGTGCAAAAATGATGATCTGCGCCGACGGTAAAACTTACGGTACAATAGGCGGCGGTGCTGGAGAAGCTAAAGTTTATCAACAAGCTTTGCAAGTCTTACAAAATGGCGAAAAGCAATTAGTCGAAATTGATTTATCAGGCGCACTGCACCGAGAAATTCAAGGTGTTTGTGGTGGCACAATGTTGCTATGGTTGGAGTTATGGTCAGGTGATGCCAGTTTAAACTTAGTGAATGAGATTATCGATAAACTTGCATCTGGGCAGACAGTATCAATTATTACACCGTTAAATATCTATGCTAAACCCTACTTAGAAACAACAAATATCCCCGAATTACCGCAACTAAAAAATCATACTTTAATTGAACCTTTACTACCACCACCAACTCTATTAATTATTGGTGCAGGACATATTGCTATTCCCCTAGCCAAGATTGCTAAGATAGCAGGATTTCAAATTATCATCCAAGACGATCGCCTAGAATTTGCTACCTCAGAAAGATTTCCCGATGCCTCATTAGTCTTAGCACAACCTATCACCTCAATTCTGGAAATTATTCAGCAAATTTCTAATTTATATATTGCTTTAGTGACTAGAGGTTATTTACAGGATGTATCAGCTTTAGAAATATTAAAGCATTGTCATGCAAAATATATTGGCATGGTTGGTAGTAAAAAACGCGTCGATACTGTTTACAAAATGTTGCAAGCTCAGGGGAATTTACCACAGATATATGCACCCATTGGTTTAGATATTGGGGCTTTAACACCAGAAGAAATTGCTGTAAGTATCTGTGCAGAATTAATTAAAGTGCGTCGTGGTGGAACTGGGCGATCGCTATCTGAAACTTCACCTAAAAATGTGCATAAATAAGGAATAACCACTAACCGCCAAAAAGAAAAATATGGTTGCAGAAAAAATGACTATATCTCTGATTATGAATAAAATCCAATCTTTTCTCAGTTCTTGTCTAAACTTAAGTTCTCGCAGATTACGCTCAAGTTTTGCGTCTTCTTCTGACTGTTTGTTTTCTGTTGAGATAATTAGTGGATTTTCACCCTTGGTAGCAATTAGCTCTGATAAATTTTTTACATCTGTCATGCTTTTAGATGCCAATAATTTCAGTTTCCAGGTTGTATTTATCGTCTGTAATCCAGAGATGTTTGCCTTTTAGCTTGGCTTCTACTGCTACTTCTAAGAGTGCAATCGCTTTTAACAATACTTCAGTATTATCTCCATTCATCTGTTGTACTAGATTGTTTATGGTTTCATATAGTTCTGGGGATAAATCTAAATTTATTTGAACTCTTTGGGGGTTATTTTGTGCATTCATTTATTTTGATGGTTCACAATTCAATAAGAAAACTTTCTCGGAGGTGAAAGTCAGCCTCTGCACCTTGATGAGCTAACGCCCAGTAGCTCACATGACTATTTTGTTGTTTAATTACAGTAGTAATTGCCACATCAATAACTTGATTTTCTGAGATAATTTTAGCTAAATTTAACTTTAACGACAGCACTAAACTATCTGATTTATTCTGAATACTAAAAGGTAATTCGGTAAAAGCTTTTTCTTCTTGCATACCTTGGCGATAGTTATCAAAGTGATATATATTCCAATGTCCAGCCGGAGAAAGATTGAATTCCCAATAACTTTGAGAATTTTTGACCCCAACAAAGAACTCAAAGCAGGTATTTTGCCATAGTTCATACTGGCGGGTTGGTGTATCTACGGGTGGGGGAATGACCACTTGTTCTAAGTCGCCTGTTAGTTGGTAGTTAATATCGAGATGATTACTATGATGGCTAATATTACCTGTGATTTTTAAATTAGGTAAATAGTCATCTGTGAGGAATGGTTGTAGAGAAAATGTTTGATGGTTCATTGCAAGTCTTGAATTATTTGACGAATCTGAGTTTGTTGAGATTCAATACTCTCAGTCAACTTAAACTGGACGATCGCTCTTGCTAAGTTATGTTCTGGATGTTTAACTTTAAAATAGACGTTCCCAGCTAAATAATCAGCAAAAAATCGCAGTCCCAACTCAAAGGCGATGAGACGAATAGCATCGTATATGTAGGCGTAATCGTTTTGGGTCAAAAATGCTTGAGCAACTGAGAGATAACCCTGTAATATTCCCTGACATAAATCAGTATCAAAATAAACGCTATCCCCATCTTCAGTTTCTTCCCCAACGGGATTGCACCCAGAACGCAAGCAGTCACCAATATCGTAATGTACTAACCCCGGCTTCACGGTGTCGAGGTCGATCATACTGACTGCCTTGTGAGTGGCGGTATCAAACATAACATTGTTAATTTTAGGGTCTCCGTGCATCAGACGCAGAGGTAATTTACCCTCAGCTTTAGCATTTTCTAGGATATAGGCAAAGGTAGTGCGATCGCTCACAAACTGCAAGCAATAATTGACTTCTGGGGATGGTTGCGGTGTAGTCCTCGCCAGCACTTCTTGATAATGGCGCAAGTAAAGCGGTGTAATATGAAAACCTTCGAGGGTGTCAGCTAGTGTTTGTGGTGGTAAGTCGCTGATCAGGTTGTGAAACATCCCTAAAGCATAGCCAATTTCTTGAGCCTGTTCGAGATTTTGCATGGTATCGAAAGATTGCGACTTTTCGATAAAGCTAATCGCTCGCCAAAAATTACCTTCAGCATCAATATAATAGTCTTGAGCCTCTTTAGTTGATAGTACGCGCGGCATTTCCCAACGACGATCTAAAGGGGTGTGTTGTAGTCTTTGGCGGATATGATCAGTAAAGGTACGCAGATTCTGCATAATCAGTTGGGGTTGGCAAAACACCTGTGTATTGATGCGTTGCAGGATAAAGTGCTTTTCCCCAGGAGAATCAATATTTACTAAGAAAGTATCATTAATATTGCCACTACCAAAGGCTTGAACATCTGTGATTTTACACTGAAGCGTAAATTGTTCAGCGATCGCCACCAGATTTTCTATACCATGCGTCCTGATAACTGTTGTCATATGCGTTTTTTCCTACTCCCCACACTGAAATTGCACAAAGGCAATAGGACAATATAGTAGCGTAAGTTTTACGTTAGGTCTGTATATAAGTGTTGCAAATATTGCGATCGCCTTTCCCGGAGTATTCCACAGGATGTTTTCTGTTCCCTTCCTACGTCAGAAAATGCTCCAAATCACAGCCGACTGCTATAGCCGCAGTTCTTAATCACCAGGAACTTTTGTATTATTTGCGTAAAACATCAGAACTAGACTGATTCATATGTATGAGGTCAACAAGCAAAACTATATAACTTAGTCACCTCAATAATTAAAGTAATTACCATATTTTTAGGTGAATTTGCACCATGATTATCGTCATGCAGCCCGGTACTCCAACGGCAGAAATTGCTGAAATTAGAGCAGAAATTAAACAGCACCATCTTGTATCAGAAATATGTACAGGACAACATAAAGTAGTGATTGGCCTAATAGGAGATACATCAGAAATTGATACACAACAGATTCAAAATCTCAGTCCTTTTATTGAGCAGGTTATCCGCATCAAAAAACCATTTAAACGTGCTTCTTTAGAGTTTCGCTATGGAGAACCTAGTGAAGTAGTTGTACCCACACCTAATGGACTTATAACTTTTGGTCAAAATCATCCTTTAGTTGTAGTTGCAGGGCCTTGTTCTGTTGAGAATGAGGAAATGATTATAGAAACTGCCCATATAGTTAAGGCTTCTGGCGCACAGTTTCTGCGTGGTGGAGCATACAAACCTCGAACTTCTCCTTATGCTTTCCAAGGACATGGTGAAAGTGCCTTAAATCTATTAGCAAAAGCTCGTGAAGCGACTGGTTTAGGGATTATCACAGAAGTTATGGATGCGGCTGATTTAGACAAGGTTGCAGAAGTTGCAGATGTCATTCAAATTGGCGCACGCAATATGCAGAATTTTTCCCTTTTGAAAAAAGTAGGTGCTACTAATAAACCAGTGCTACTAAAACGTGGTTTGTCTGCCACCATTGAAGACTGGTTAATGTCTGCTGAATATATACTAGCAGCAGGGAATCCCGATGTGATTTTATGTGAGCGAGGAATTCGCACTTTTGACCGACAATATACCCGCAATACTTTAGATATATCGGCAATTCCCGTGTTGCGATCGCTAACTCACTTACCTATCATGATTGATCCTAGTCATGCTACTGGTATATCAACATTTGTACCAACAATGGCTATGGCAGCAATTGCAGCCGGTACAGATTCCTTGATGATTGAAGTTCATCCTAACCCAGCTAAGGCTCTTTCTGATGGACCGCAATCTCTCACATTAGAAGCATTTACTCAAGTAATGCAGGAACTGGCTACTTTAGCTAAATACTTTGGGCGATGGACTGAAAATTTTTCCCATCATACTATACAAGATGCTCCTCAACCGCAACCCATAAAAGCTAAAGTTTAATTTTTTATCTGTATCGCATCTCAATTAACTTTTGATTGAATAGGTTCTCACAAATAGAACCTATTGACAATCAACTATACTCAATTTTTAGTTATTTAGTTAAGGATTAAAGATGATGAATGGTAAAACGGCTTTTTTAACTCCTATTCCCCAAAAAAATCTATCAATATCTCCACAACGTAGTTATATTGAGCCATCATTATTGAGTACATTTCAACGAATTTTATTAACTACAAATGGCACAATTACGGACATGATTGAAGCCTATGCAGGAGAGCAAATTAAACTAGTTAAACTGTCTGAAGAAATTATTAGCTTAAAGCATGATATCCCAGAGATGCAATTAAAACAAGGTGATGAAGTAGTTGAACGAAAAATTTTATTACGCGGTAGCATCAGTCAGAGAAATTATGTTTATGCCGATTCTCTACTGGTTCTCAATAGATTGGAAGAAAGTGTAAAAGAGGAGTTATTAAATACCAAAAAGCCCATTGGTAAGGTCTGGGTTGAGCAAAAAATTGCCATCTTTAAGGAAAATGTTGATTCAGGTAGAGAATCAGCTAATGACTTGGCTAATTATTTTAATATTAAGCCTCAAGAAAATCTCATATTTCGGACTTACTGTGTAATATCCAATAAGAAATACACCATGATGATTACAGAAAAGTTTCCTGAGAGTTATTTTCAGAAAGTTGTTTAATTCATTAAATATTGGCGAATTTAATTTGCTAAAAAGGAGTCATTTTATGTTAACAGACTTACTCAAAAATACGGTAAATAGCTTTCCTGAAAAGACAGCTATCGTTTATGACAAATTGAGAATTAGCTATCAAGAGCTTTATGGAAATATTCAAGGCTTAAGTAACGGGCTAAAATCGATAGGAATTGCTCAAGGTGACTGTGTTGCTTTAGTTTTACCCAACTGTCCTGAATTTGTTACTAGTTTTTATGCGATCGCGCAATTAAATGCTGTCATTTTACCTCTCAACCATCTTTTTAAAGAAGAGGAAATTAGTTATTGTATTGACGATAGTCAGGCAAAAGTAATTATTACAGATATTACAAGAGTTGATGTTTGTCAGAGTGCGATCGCTAAACTCCAACGCGATATCAAATTAATCGTGGTTGACGGCTTTCATCCCGCATCTCATTACTTCTATGACCTGATTATTCCAGCAACAACAGCAATTGATCAAGCTCAAAACTCCTCATTTACTGGCGATTTACTATATCAGTATTCTTCAGGTTCAACAGGCCGTCCAAAACGAGTTTGTCGCACTCAATCCAACCTCTATCATGAAGTACAAAACTTTACTTCTACAATTCAAATTACATCAGATGATAACTTCTTGTGTACCGTTCCTCTATATCACTCCCACGGCTTAGGGAATTGCTTATTGGCGGCTACTTGCAATGGTGCAACGTTAATAATTTTAGAGCAGGTTTTACACAAAAATGGTACTCCCATAGAAGTCCCCTTTGTCTTTCGTCGTCCCAGAGTTTTAGAACTTATTCAAAGTGAGAGTATTTCTATTTTACCTGCTGTTCCATACATTTTTAATACCTTGGCAGAAACACCAACTGATATTCAAGTAAATTTATCTAGTTTGAGACTTTGCTTTTCCGCAGGTAATTTCTTGGGAGTAGAAATTTTTGATAAATTTGTCCAGCGTTTTAATTTACCTGTACGACAACTATATGGATGTACAGAAGCAGGTTCTCTCGCCATTAATTTAAGTGCAGAACCTGAAGAAACCTACAATTCTGTTGGTTTTCCCATGCAGAATGTCGAAATTAAGATTGTCGATGATGAAGGTAAAGAAGTCCCTGCTGGCGTGATTGGCGAAGTAGTAATTAAGAGTCAAACCTTGACGGCTGGTTACTCTAATATGCCAGAACTAAATAAACAAGCATTTCCAGATGGTTGCTTCTTTACAGGTGATTTAGGCAAAAAAGATTACTTTGGTCGCCTTTATATTACAGGGCGTAAAAAACTCTTAATTGATACAGGTGGACGCAAAATTGACCCCATAGAAATTGAAGATATCTTGCTCACTCATCCTAGAGTCAAAGAGGTTGTAGTTGTGGGGATAAAAGGTAATCATGCTGGAGAAATCGTTAAAGCTGTCATTGTTCAACAGGGACGAGAACAATTTGAATCCAGAGAAATTTTAGGTTACTGCAAAGAACGACTTGCAGAATTTAAAATTCCTAAAATCATCGAATTTCGCGCGGAAATTCCTAAGAGTCCTCTAGGTAAAATTCTCAGAAAAGAACTAGTCTAAATTTTTAATTAATAAATTAACAGGAGAAACCATGATGATTACTACTGAAACCATTAAACAACAAACTCAAAAATTAGTCAGTGAAATTTTACCAGATGTCAGTCCAGAAGAATTGCCAGACAACGTTGATATTTTTAGCTTAGGTCTAGATTCAATTAATGCCATGACCCTGGTTTCTAACCTACAAGATGCTTTTGAAATTCAATTAGATGCTAGTGAAATTAGTTTTGAGAATTTTCAAAACATCGCCACTATTGTAGAAATGATTGAGAAGAAAAAAGGACTATAAACGGTTTGTCTAAAGTTCGTAGTTTTCACCTAGCATTGATCGGCGACAGGGAGCTTTAGCCATTATTTGATGAGAAATGAAGCCCTGACTACGAACTTCAAATCAAAATTTCTGATATTCCTGCCTAATTATTATGTCACTCCCAACACTTAAAATAGGGCAACACCAAACCCAATCAGCAGCAGCGCAACAAGACCTTTGGCAAGCCATTAAAAACGTTATTAGTTTACAAAATCAAGCACCGCCTTTAGTACCAGTTTCCAGAGATAATTCCTTACCCCTCTCTTTTCCGCAAGAAAGACTCTGGTTTTTACATCAACTAGAACCAAATCGTGCCTCAGCCTACAACATTCCTTTAGGATTAAGAATTACTGGAACTCTTGATATATCTGCTCTGCAAAACAGTCTCAACGAAATATTACGTCGTCACGAAGCTTTACGCACTACTTTTTCCTGCTCAGAAGGTAAACCAATTCAAGTCATTCACCCGCCTACTACCTTCGCATTTTCTATCGTTGACTTGCAAAATTTACCTCAACAACAACGAGAAACCGCAGCACTCAAATTAATTCAAGCAGAAACAAAAAAAACCTTTGACCTCACACAATTACCCCTGATTCGTGGAACTTTGTTTCAGTTAGAGGAAGAACAATATATCCTCCTGTTTACTGTTCACCATATTATTGTTGATGCTTGGTCTAAAGGGGTGCTATTTCAGGAATTGACCACACTTTACACTGCTTTTGCTAACGGTCAACCTTTACCCTTAACGGAACTAACTATCCAATATGCAGATTTTGCTTTTTGGCAACGTCAGTCACTCCCAAATGAGTTTCAAGAATTGTTACTGAACTACTGGAAACAACAACTAGGTAGTAATCTCCGTGAGTTAAATATTCCCACAGACCGTTCCCGTCCAGCTGTACCCAAATGCGGTAGTGCTTACAAAAAACTCATACTATCCCCAGAACTAACCAAAGGACTCAAAGGTTTAAGTCGTCAAGAGGGTGCAACTCTCTTTGTTACTTTATTAGCAGCCTTCAAGGTGCTACTTTATCGCTACACAGAACAAGAAGACTTGTTTGTCTGTAGTCCTATTGCCAACCGTAACCGCAAGGATATCAAACCACTAATTGGTTACTTTATCAATTTACTGATCTTCAGAACTCAGCTTAATCCCCATTCGTCCTTTCAAATCTTATTGAGTGAAGTTCGTAAGGTAGCTTCTGGCGGTTTTGCTCACCAAGATTTGCCAGTACAGCAGTTAATCAATTCTCTCAATTTGCTGCAAACGCCTTTATCGCGTGTGATGTTTGCATTGCAGAATACAGCAGTACATACTCTGCAATTACCAGGTATGGCTGTACAAAATCTAGATTTAGATTGTGCGAAAGCAGACTTTGATTTGTATCTGTATCTCATTGAAGAAGGCGATACTCTGGCGGCTGTCCTCAAGTACAACACAGATTTATTTGATGAGACAACCATTGCCCAAATGCTAGGAAATTACAAAATCATCTTAGATAATATTGTCCATGATCCAGGGCAGACTGTCTTATCATTGTTACCTCTCAGCATTGAAGAACAACAACAACTGCAAGCTAAACGAGTGAAACAGCTTGACAAGTCCAATCCTATACCAAGAACTTATATTGCTCCCCGCAACGCTGTAGAACTGAAGCTAACGCAGATTTGGAGTCAGGTTTTAGGCATTGATTCTATAGGCGTGCAAGATAACTTCTTTGAGTTGGGGGGACAATCATTAGTAGCGATGAGTTTGTTCACTCAAATTGAACAGGCTTTTGGTCAAACTCTACCTTTAGGTACTCTCATCCAAGCACCGACAATTGAGCAACTAGCTCAAATTCTTAGCCAAGCAACAGGTTCAGTCTCTTGGTCTTCATTAGTGCCAATTCAAACTCAAGGGACAAAACCCCCCTTCTTTTGTGTACATGGACAGCAGGGAAATGTCCTCAATTTTCGAGAATTAGTCCACTATTTAGGCGAAGATCAACCCTTCTACGGTTTGCAAGCGCAGGGTTTAGATGGGAAACAAGCCCCCTACTTCCGTATAGAAGATATGGCCGCCCACTACATCCAAGAAATCCGCACCATTCAACCCAAAGGGCCTTATTACCTGGGGGGGAACTCGATGGGGGGAACGATCGCCTTTGAGATGGCGCAACAACTCCAACAGCAAGGCGAAGAAGTTGCAGTGTTGGTTATGTTCGATACTTTCAATCAAGGGGCTTTTCCAAGATTATCATTCCGGCAACAGCATTATTGGGCTTATTTGTGGCAACTTGGGTTGTCTTTAGATTTATTAGCAGAATTGGGCGAATTGCTACAACGTCAGTTCCAAACGTTAATTTGCCACTTATATCTGCGTTCAGGAATGTCTTTACCTGCAAATTTGCGTCGTATGTTTGTACCAGAAGCTAATATGCAAGCCAAAAGAGCTTATACTGCCCAAGTATATAGCGCGGAACGCGATCGCATCATCCTATTTCGTGCCACTGAGCCGGCTGTCTTTTCAAAGCGGTATTTACCCACCCTAGAAGACTGGGAGAATCGCGATCCGCTTCATGGTTGGGGTGAATTAGCTGGTGCAGGACTGGAAATTCACGATGTCCCAGGCGACCACTATTCGATTTTTGCCCAACCCCATGTACAAACTTTAGCCACAAAATTAAGGGCTTGTTTAGCTACAGTGAAAAATTTATGAACTAACTGCATAAATCACTGACAACAAGGTGATAAATACGAGAAATCGGCGGCTAAAAGTTAATTCAGTTAATTAATTTTGTACCAGATATTCAACTTTAACTAGAGATATTTTATGAACAAAACTACTTATGATGTTGTTATTTGTGGTGGTGGTTTAGCAGGATCAACCTTAGCACGACAGCTAAAACTTATTATGCCTCACCTCTCAGTAGTTGTTCTAGACAGGATGGCACGCCCTTTACCAGAAGCTGCTTTTAAGGTGGGAGAATCCACGGTCGAGGTTGGTGCTTATTATCTAGCGGAGACTCTCCAGTTAACCGATTACTTGCAGAAATATCATTTACCCAAATTAGGACTGCGATTTTTCTTAGGTGATGCACACGGTAAATTTGAACAACGTCCCGAATTAGGACTAGCAGAATTTCATGCCCCATCTTCTTATCAAATTGACCGGGGAAGACTAGAAAACGACTTACGAAAGTTCAATATAGAAGCTGGTGTAGAGTTGTTAGAAAATGTCATGGTGCAAGCAATTGAAATAACTCATAACTCAGAAACTTTGCACCAAGTCACTTATACCCAAGGTAGTGATAAAACAACTCACACTATCCAAGCGCGTTGGGTCATTGATGCGATGGGTCGGCGGCGATTTTTACAAAAGCAACTGGGTTTAGCCAAAGCCAATAATTCTAAATATAGTGCGGTTTGGTTTTGGGTTGAAGGTAGGTTAGATATCAGCGATTTTGTGCCTGAAAGTAACACAGATTGGCACGATCGCGTTCCCAATCATCAACGTTATTACTCCACTAATCATTTGTGCGGTAAGGGCTACTGGGTCTGGTTGATTCCCCTATCCTCCAATTATACTAGTATCGGTATTGTCACTGATGAAGATATTCATCCTTTTGGTGAACATCATACATACGAACAGGCTTTCCAGTGGTTAGAAAAACATGAACCTGTTTTAGCATCCCATTTACAAGGGCATCAGCCCGAAAAGTTTATGAAGATGCCTAAGTATAGTTACTCTTCTAATCAAGTATTCTCTAGCGATCGCTGGGCTTGTGTCGGTGAAGCTGGTGTATTTCCTGATCCTTTCTATTCTCCCGGTACAGATTTAATTGGCTTTGGTAATTCCCTCGTTACCCAAATGATTGCACTCGACCAACAAAGCCAACTCAATCCAGAAATTATCAAAGATGCCAATCGCTTTTTATTAACCTACAGCGAAGGACTCAAAGGAAATATTCACAATATTTATTCCTGTTTTGACAACGAGCTAATTATGGCTGTCAAAGTCATCTGGGATACCTTAGCAGGTTGGGCATTTAGCGCACCCTTGATGTTTAATTCTATTTTCCTCGATGCAGACAAAAGAGCCAGAGTCAGGAAAGGTTCAGGGCAATTTTTCCTCCTAGCCCATCGAATACAGCAGCTATTCCGGGATTGGTCAGCAATGTCCTTACGCCGTGGCTCATTTGAGTTTATTGATTATTTGGATATGCCCTTTATTGCAGAATTGCGATCGCGCAATTTACAATCCCATAAAACCGAGCAGGAACTGATCGATGACCACATCGCTAGTCTGAAAATGTTTGAAGAATTAGCCCAAGTTATCTTCCTGTTGGCATTAGCAGATACTATGCCAGAAAAGTTAAATGATTTCCCTGAAGATATGTGGATAAATGCCTGGGCAATTAGTTTAACCCCAGATAAATGGGAAAAAAATGGCTTATTTAGACCCAATTCTCAACCGCGAAATCTACACCCTATTAAGGAACAATTTCAAAAAGTAATTAAGTTCCGTTCCCAAGTTAGAGCAATGGCTACTGTTTAATTATTCTTCAAAGTGTAGAGTATGAATCCTACAACAGTTTTAAAAACATCTATTTGCATTTTAGGTGCTGGTCCAGCAGGTATTTGCCTAGGTAATATTCTCCTACAAAATGGGATTGATTGTATTGTGATTGACAAATACAATCGGGAAGAAATTTATGCTAGAGGTCGAGCAGGGGCAATCGAAAGTACAACTTTTCAATTACTGCAAAAATATGGACTAGCTGATACAATCATTAAAAATGGCCGGATACAAAATAGTTGTGAATTTCGTTATCCCCACGGCAGTATTATCTTTGAATATAGCGATTTAAGTGAAGGAGATGTTCATTACATTTATCCCCAAAGCGACCTCAACGATGATTTAATTCAAAAATATATCGATGCAGGGGGGAAAATATTTTTACACCATGAAGGACAAAAAATTACTCAAACTGAAGATGGTATTACTGTTGAATGTTATGCTCAAGACCTTGATCAAAATGTCACCATTCAAGCTGACTTTGTAGCTGGTTGTGATGGATATCATGGATTAGCACGTCAATCAATTCCAGAGCAATTTGTCACTATCTACAATAAAGAATACAACTATCGTTGGTTAGCAATTTTAGCCTATGCACCACCCGCAGCCAACCATGCCATCTACGCCCTACATCCCGATGGCTTCGCCGCTTTTCTACTGCGTAGCAGCCAAGTTTCCCGGTTCTACTTACAAATTCCACTCCATGACGAATTAAAAGATTGGTCAGATAACAGAATCTGGGAAAATTTGCATAAACGTCTTGCTAAAGCAGGCTGGGAATTACCCACAGGAACAATCTTTGAAAAACGAATTATGGGATTGCGTAACTATGTCATAGAACCGTTAAGATACGAGCGATTATTCATGGCTGGCGATGCCGCCCATATTATTACACCAATGGGTGGTAAAGGATTAAATCTAGCTGTGCAAGATGCAGGTGTTTTAGCTGAAACCTTAGTAAGTTACTATCTAGAAAAACACGATATTTCATATCTAGAACGCTACTCTGAAATTCGTTTGCCCTATATTTGGCGCGCTCAAGAATTCTCCTATGGGCTACTAAATATGTTACACAAATCTGAAAGTGATAATCCAGACGATGTGCGCTTCCAACAGAAGTTAAGCGAAGCTAAATTGTTGCAATTAACTAAACCTACAACTTTTGCCAAAAACTTCGCAAGAAACTATGTCGGCATCATATAGTTTTGTACTGCAATATTCCAGAGGAGGAAGGGATAAAAACCCCTTATAACTACACATGAAATCAGCATTATTTGGTTTAATTGGTTCATTGGTTTTAACTTTGACAATTAGCTCTACTGCCAAAGCAGGCAGTATATCAGGGGCGCGACTACTGCCAGCAGAATTGATGGAGTATATTGAGAAGGCGGAAGCAGGTACTTTACCCGATCCTCTAACTCTTGGTAAAGAAACTCTCTGGGTCGCAGGTGGACGTAACACTTTTTTAGAGACAGTTGCAGACAACGGGGGTAAATATTCCGTATTTGATATATATGTTCCTCCCAATGTTGGCCCACCTCTGCACTTTCACAACCGCGAAGATGAGTGGTTCTATGTGGTAGAAGGAAATCCCAGTTTCCAACACCAAGACCATACCTTCCAAGCCAACCTCGGCACATTACTTTTCAGTCCTGAGTTTGAACTTCATGCCTTCTTGAATAAAACAAAAGACCCAGTGCGGATGCTGCTATTTTATGCACAGCCTCCAGAAAGTGATTCCACATTTGCCGGGAATATTGAAGAGTTCTTTAGGGAGGTAGGTCAAGAAGTTACCGATCCGTTTACTCCACCCCCATTTAATCCTGCTGAACTACTTATTTCTGGGCCGAAGTATGGATTATTCTTTCCTAGTACATTTGTTTTTACCGCACCTGAATTTACTAGCAACCAAGTCTCTATTCTGCGTACAGGCGCACCAGATGAAGCCGCTAGTGTAATTCTCAGTTTAGAGAATGGTCTAGATATCTCTGTAGAATTTGGTGCTGGTCAGTTCTTGCGAAATATTTCTCTCCCATTAGGCTTGGGTAATCAAACTCTCGATTTAACCTTGAAAGATCCCAGCGAAGGTTCATATCTAGGATTGCTGCAAAATAAGTCTGTTTTAAGAACTACCAGTGTCCCAGAGTCTTCATCCTCTATCGGTTTGTTAGCCTTTGGTGTCTTAGGTCTTGGTTTCTTACTCAAGAAAAAGCAACAGCAATTTAATCACATAGGTCAATTTCAATTCAAAAATGCCAAGATGCACACTTCGGAAATCTAGGAATGTCAAGGTTCTCAGACCACTTCTTAGACATAGTTAAAGCAAAATCAACCCTTCTTCAATTAATCACGACAAGAGGATATTTCCATGATTGATTTGTATACTCATAACACACCCAATGGTTACAAAATTTCGATTTGTTTGGAAGAGCTTGAACTTCCTTACTCCGTCAAAGTGGTTGATGTGCGCCAGGGTGAACAATTTAAAGATGAGTTTTTAGCATTAAATCCCAATGCCAAAATTCCGGTAATTGTTGACCATGAAACAGGACAAACAGTATTTGAATCTTGTGCAATTCTACTTTACTTAGCAGATAAAACTGGACGTTTAATTCCATCAGGTCAAGCTCGTTGGGAAGTAATTCAGTGGTTATTTTTTCAAGCTGCTTCTATTGGCCCAATGTTAGGACAACGCGCGCACTTTGCCTTGTTTGCTCCCGAAAAAATTCCTTACGCTATTGAACGCTACACCAAGGAAACTGAAAAACTATATGGTGTGTTGGAAGGTCGTTTGAAAGAACGCAAATATATCTGCGATGAATATTCGATTGTAGATATTTCCCATTGGGGTTGGATTTACACAGCTAAACGTATGGGCTTTAGCTTAGATCAATTTCCCAGTTTATCAGCATGGCACGATCGCATTGCTGAACGTCCCGCAGTTGCTAAAGGTATCACTATTCCCGCACCCTTACCCATGTAACATCAATACAAATTGACTAGCTTCACTTTCCCAGAGAGACCCAAGCAATAAGTTATACAACCCAGCCCACCTTATTACATATAGGGGCTGGGCTTTATATTAGACCTCTTGTTTAACAATTCAAAATTCAAAATTCAAAATTAAAGACAGTTGGAGTTAGGGATTTAAACCCCAACTCAACTGATACTACGTGTAGACGTAGGGGTCTTAAACCCTTGAATTTACGATAAATGCTTAAGCTGTCATGTTGAGCAATGCGAAACATCTCAAAGATTCTACATTTCATTCAGAACGACACATCTCATTTTCGGAATGCTATAAACAGGTTTATGAATCCCAGACGTAAAGTATATAAACTAACTGCATAAATCACCAAGTAATCTCTGATAAATCAATAAAGGCACGAATTCAGCCTATAAACATATATGCAGTTATCATCATAAATATAACTTATTATCCTTGCTAATGGGAACTATGATAAATCGATAGTATATCTAGTTATCATTGCCTTTGATTATCAAAAATGCCAAAATTGTTGTTAATTTTAATCGCTAGTAAAATTCAGGTAATTCAATTATATGGTGATACGCTCTAAAAGACCACTTGCTCAAAATCAAAAGCCCAAGCAACTTTTTTGGGGAATCCTCCAGCAAATATTTGCACCATTATGCGGTATTACTAGTATTTTAATACTTTGGTATTTGATCAGCCTTACTCCTGATACATCTTTACCTTCTCCTGTTGCAGTTATCAGCAATACTTGGGAATTAATTATTAACCCATTTTTTAATAAAGGTGGATTAAATAAAGGGTTCTTCTGGTTGATTCTTGCTAGCCTCAAACGAGTCATGTTTGGTTATTTGATAGCTGTAGTTATTGGCATCCCCATTGGTTTTTTGATTAGCCTGAATAAATTTTTAAGACAAGCTATAGATCCCGTCATTCAGATTTTGCGCCCTGTTGCACCTCTAGCTTGGCTACCTTTAGCCCAAGCTATATTTCTTAAACCAAATCCATCGGCTATTTTTGTAATCACTATTACTGCTATTTGGCCGATTATTCTCAATACCGCTTTGGGTGTACAAATGATTCCCAAAGATTATACTAATGTCTCAAAAATTTTAGGCCTATCATTTTTTGAGAATTTTTACAAAGTCTTGATCCCGGCAACACTACCTTACATTTTTACTGGGTTAAGAATTGCTATTGGTCTTTCTTGGTTAGCTGTTGTCGCGGCGGAAATGTTACTCGCCGATGATGGACTAGGCTTTTTTATTGTCGATGCTTATAACAATTCCAATATTAGTGAAATTATATTGGCAATTATCTATCTAGGTGTAGTTGGTCTGGTACTAGACAAAATTATGGCTTATATAGCTTTCAAAGTTACACCACAAGAATAGTCAAGTCGCTTTGCTCCAATTCAAAATTCAAAATTCAAAAAAGGTCATTAGTTATTTATTATCCTCTGTCACCTGTCACCTGTCACCTGTCCCCTGTCCCCTGTCATTGTGTACCACGATTTATTAGGAGATACTCCAATGCAGAATTTTGTCAAGATTCACAACATCAATAAAGAATATCGTGCGCCTAACGGTGAGAGAAACGTCATTCTCCAAGATATCAATTTAGAAATTAAGCAAGGAGATTTTATTTCTCTAATTGGTCATTCTGGTTGTGGTAAGTCTACCTTGTTGAATATTATTGCTGGTATGGATAAAGCTTCACGGGGTTATGTAGAAGTAGACGGTACACGAGTACAACGTCCAGGGTCAGATAGGATGATGGTATTTCAAAACTATTCGTTGTTACCGTGGTTAAGTGCTTGGGATAATGTGGCTTTAGCTGTTGATAAAGTATTATCTCATAAACCAAAAGTTGAACGCGATCGCATCATCGCTACTCACTTAGAAATGGTAGGTTTGAAAGATGCAGCCCGCAAAAAACCAGGACAACTTTCTGGGGGGATGAAGCAAAGAGTCGCCCTCG
The DNA here is from genome assembly GCF_022063185.1 of Nostoc sp. UHCC 0870. Classification (NCBI taxonomy): domain Bacteria; kingdom Bacillati; phylum Cyanobacteriota; class Cyanophyceae; order Nostocales; family Nostocaceae; genus Nostoc; species Nostoc sp. UHCC 0870. The sequence goes on from NZ_CP091913.1 coordinate 1,988,274, forward strand.
CCCGTGCTTTAGCAATTAAACCTAAACTATTGCTGTTAGATGAACCATTTGGGGCTTTAGATGCTCTCACCCGCAAAACTCTACAAGCGGAGTTGATGGATATTTGTAATCAGTCTCATATCACAACTATTATGGTGACTCATGATGTTGATGAAGCACTGTTGCTTTCGGATCGCGTGGTGATGTTGAACAATGGCCCGGCTGCTACTATTGGTCAAATTTTAGATGTCCCCTTTGGCCGTTCTCGCATTCCATCAGAAATTGTAGATCATCCTCTCTATCATGATCTGCGTCACGAATTGCTAAATTTTTTGCACCATCAGCAGCAAGTTCAATATAGAAAAGTTGAAAAGATACCGCTTGTTAAATCTGCGGTTTGAAGAAGACAAAAAACATTCTAATCACTTTTAAGATATGACAAAGTTTACTAGAAGAAATTTTATAGCAGCTGGTGGTGCAGCGTTTTTATCTACAACTCTTAGTCATCGTTCTGCGGCTATCCCATCTAATGCAGGTTTGTATGCTGGTAATGGTGATGCGCCCGAAGTAACAGGGGTAAAACTCGGTTTTATACCAGTGACTAGTGCTTGTCCCTTGATTGTGGCTAAAGCTAAGGGGTTTTTTGCCAAGCATGGAATGCCTAATGTTGAGGTGTTAAAACAACCTTCTTGGGCGGTGATGCGTGACAAACTGATGTTAGGTTCAGGTAATGAAGGGTTGGATGGCGCACATTTGCTGTTTCCAATGGTGTATTTGATGGCCACTGGTGAAATTAGCTATGGGCGTAAAGTTCCGATGTATATTTTGGCTCGGTTAAATCTTAATGGACAGGGTGTTTCTGTCACCAATGCTTATCAAGATTTAAAACTTGGGCTAGATAGTTCTTCACTCAAGTCGGTATTTGCTAAAAAAAGTTTAGGTGGGGAAAATGTGCGCTGTGCTATACCTTATCGCCGGGTGACAGGTGACTTTTTTATGCGTTGGTGGTTAGCTTATGGTGGGATTGATCCAGATAAAGACGTGTCATTGATTGTAGTTCCACCACCGCAGATGGTAGCGAATATGCGGGGCGGTTCAATGGATGCTTTTTGTGTGGTAGATCCTTGGCATCATCGCTTGATTAAACAAGGAATTGGTTACTCTACTGTTACTAGTGGCGAGTTATGGAATAATCACCCAGAAAAGGCTCTAGGAGTGCGTGCTGAATGGGTAGATAAACATCCCAAAGCAGCCAAGGCTTTATTAGCGGCTGTGTTGGAAGCGCAAATGTGGTGCGATCGCCCGGAGAATAAAGCAGAACTGTTTCAGATTTTATCTCAACGCCAGTGGATTGGAGTACCTAATGAATTTTTGCGCGATCGCCTCTTGGGTAAGTTTGATTATGGCAATGGACGCGTAGTTGAAAATAGCCCCCATGCGATTAAATTCTGGCGGGAAAATGCCTCCTATCCCTATAAAAGCCATGACTTGTGGTTCTTCATTGAAGATATGCGCTGGGGTAATCGCCCCAAAGATTTTAATCCCCAACCAATTATTAATACAGTCAATCGGGAAGACTTATGGCGAGAAGCCGCCAAACTCATCGGACAAGAAAAAGCCATCCCCGCTAGTACATCACGCGGAGTAGAAAAATTCTTTAACGGCTTAGAATTTGATCCCCAAAATCCCCAAGCTTATCTCAATGCTCCCAAAATTCGGAGTTAGTTATTTTAGGGATTTCCAAGAAATAAATTATCCAAGATAAACTAACCACAGAGACGCAGAGAACACAGAGAGAGGAGAAATAGAGAGAATTTTTGCGTCAGCTTTGGGATATTTTTTTATTTGGAAGTCCCTTATTAGTCATTAGTTATTATCTCCCCAATCCCCAGTCCCCAATCCCCAAAATAGTAGCTAAATACACAGATATTCGCTATATTCCCCTAGGTAGCTATTGGTGAGTATTTGTATGGGAAGACGTGGAAAAAGTCTCAAACTGGTTGCTGGTTTCTTGAGCGCACTGGCTGTAACACAGTTTTTTGGGGTTAACACCTCTGCAAAGGCGGCTGATACGGTGGTGGTGCGTTATGGCTTGTTTGCAGAATCAATTCCTCTGGCTGATTTGCAAACCGCCGCTAGAACAGGAGAATTTCCCAGCAGTTTAAATACGATTACTAAGCGGTTATCTGAAGAACAGCGTCGCTCTCTTTTGGGGATGCTGAGAATGAGAATACCTCTAAATGTGGTGACTCTGAGTAGGTTACTTAATACCCAGATAGGTACAACTATCCTCAACGACCTCTCAACGGCTGTAGTTCGCAAAGATAAAGCGGGTGCAGAAGCTTTAAGAGCTGCGTTGGTACTAGGCTCTACTTCTTCTCAGGGTCTATCTATGCTCAGTTTTATTGCTGCTTATCCAAGTCAACGCTTGGAAATTAATGTTCCCCAGGCTTTTGCTGTGATGGGAAGCTTCAATAATGCTTTTTGGCGTACTCAGCAGTTCATGCTTTCCCTGTCTCCCCAACTTGCGCCTAAATCTTCCCAAATTAATTTACCCTTTGACCCCAGCCAACCAGGTAGCGCGTCTGTACAAGTGCTGAACTTGAATTTTAATGATCAAACGCGGACTCGCAATATTCCTGTTGATGTTTACTGGTCAACTGCGGCCAATGCCAACAAACCTCTAATTGTATTTAGTCATGGTTTGGGATCAATTCGCACTGATTTACGCTATTTAGCAGAACATCTGGCTTCCCACGGTTATATAGTTGCAGCTTTAGAACATCCTGGTAGTAATCAAACTAACACTAATTTAGCTATTCAAGGTAAAACCAGAATTGTTAAACCCCAAGAGTTTTTAGAACGTCCTAAAGATATTAGTTTTGTTTTAGATGAGTTAGCAAAGGTCAATCAAACAGCAGGTAATTCTCTAGAAGGGAAACTAGCCACTAATAACGCGATGGTGGTGGGTTATTCTTTTGGTGGTGGGACGGCTTTAGCACTGGCTGGAGGCGAATTACAACTAGCCGGACTCAAGCAACGGTGTCAGAAAAAATTAGCTACTTTCAGTATTGGGGAAACTATCCAATGTATTGCCCAAGAATTGCCCGAAAATACCTATCAACTGCGGGACAATAGAATTAAACAAGCGATCGCACTTAGTCCGACAACCTCATTAATGTTTGGCGACACTGGTTTAGCTAAAGTAGAAGTACCTACCTTGATTTTGGCTAGTTCCGCAGATAAAACCACCCCGGCTTTAACTGAACAAATCATGGGATTTAGTAAAATTACCTCTCCCAAATGGTTAGCGGGTGTGATTGGTGGAACACATTTAAGTGTCAAAGACCCCAGCACCACCTTAGACCAAGCAGATCAACCCAATACACCCCTGAGTGGCGGTGAAATTGTCGGTGAACAAGCTGCTGATGTGCGAAAATTTGTACAGGCGATCGCTTTGGCAATGGCAGCACAACTTACACCCGAAGCTGAAAAATACGCGATTTTTCTCACTCCAGATTATGCTCAGGCAGCATCTACAAAGGTCTTTCCTTTCCGCATAGTTAGAGATATTCCAACCCCTGTCTTTAAGTAATGAGTAATGAGTAATGAGTAATCAGTAAATCCCATTACTTATTACTCATTTAATCCCGACTCCCGACTCTCCACTACCTCATCCATAATTCTGTAAAAGGTCAGCGCAGTATTACCGTAAACCTTTTCACGACAAATTTCCCAGTTGGGAATTACTATCTCTGTCCACCCTTGAGGATTATGCTCAACAGCGATTTCACCATTGGCATCTAATAATTGATAGTGAGCGATCGCTTCTAATACCTGCTGATATAATCCACTAGCATAGGGTGGGTCAAAATAAATTCTGTCAAACTGCTGCCCTGATAAGTGCTTTAGCTGCTGGATGACATCGCCGCGCAATACTTGCCATTTTTGATTTGACTGTGCCACTGTCTGCCAATTCTGTTGAATCACAGCACAGGCGCGGCTTGATTTTTCAATTCCGACCACCAAACTGGCTTCTCGACACAAAGCTTCTGCACCCATTGAACCCGTACCGGTGCATAAATCCAGCCAGCGACAACCTGATATTTCTCCCTGCCAAATATTAAAAACTGCTTCCCTAACCCGCGCACTGGTGGGTCGGGTTTCTTGCCCTGGTAAAGTTTTAATTTGGCGATTCCCGTAAATTCTTAGACTCATTAGTCAATCGTCAACAGTCAATAGTTAATAGTCAATAGTATGTAGCAAAAACATAATGACTGAGGACAAATGAAGAACCTCTAAGTTTTAACTTCATATTATGCGGCGATTTTTTCCCGTACTTGCGAAACGAAATTAGACAAAATTTGCAACCCAATATTCGAGGATTTTTCTGGGTGAAATTGTACTGCCATCAGGTTTTCATGGGCAATGGCAGCTGTAATGGTTTGCGTACCGTGGGTAACAGTTGCAGCCCGGATTTGCGCCTCAATAGGGTCAACATAGTAGGAATGCACAAAATATACCCAAGGGTCATGGGGTAAATGCTCCCACAAAATACTTTTTGGCTGAGTTAATTGCAGCTGATTCCAACCCATGTGGGGAATTGTAATTCCCGGTTCATGGACAAACCGCCGCACTTTTCCCTTGACAATTCCTAGTCCTGGTTGCGTTCCTTCGGCACTGGATTCAAAGAGAATTTGTAGTCCTAAACAGATGCCTAAGAAGGGTTTGCCAGATGCGATTGTATCTTTAATCGGTTGCTCTAAATCTCGCTCGCGGATATGTTGCATTGCCGGATCAAATGCTCCCACTCCTGGCAAGACAACGGCATCGGCTTGAGCTAATTCCTTGGGGGAATGAGTAATTTTAGGAGTCGCTCCAGCTTTTTCTAATCCCTTACAAACAGAATGCAAATTTCCCATGTCATAGTCTACAACCGCAATAACTGGCATCGACTTTCTCCTTGTAAATTATTTATGGAGGGTTTTTCTATTCTAAATAATATTTTCCATGAAGAAAAGAATACTATTAACTTCTTTTGACACTTGGCTTGATGATCAGCACTCAAATTCTTCTGATGATTTATTATTTGAAGTCTCTAAACTTGACTCACTCCCCTATGATTTAAAATTTTTGCGCCTGTTACCTGTAGATATCGAGCTTGCTAGTTATCGGGTGATGGCAAAAATAGAGACATACCAACCAGATTACATCGTCTGTTGTGGCATGGCTGCTAGTCGGCAAAAATTAAGTCTAGAACTTGGTGCTAGGCGTGGAGAAAGCTTTTTACAGACAACAATTGATGTCAAAAAATTAGTGTCAGGAGCAAAGGCAACTTATATTAGTGACGACTGCGGTAAATTTGTTTGTGAAGGCCTTTATTATTCCGTACTGAACTACTTAGAACAAAATAAACTGGCGGCACATTGTATATTTGTTCATGTTCCAGTTTTAAATCAAGAAAATTTTATAGAGATTTTGACAGATTTCTTATTAATTATTCACAATATCGCACTTTTATAAGTCGCTAGCGTCAAAGCGGGAGCAGGGTAGACAAGGGAAATTATATTGACTATCGGGACTTAAACATTTTTGAGTCATAAAAAAACCTCAAACTCATACAGGGCATTCTTGTGTTCGCGTAGTGTTCCCGCAGAGTAGCAAAAATCCCACGGCTTTAGCCGTAGGATTGTCAACCTTAGAAAGTGAAGGTGGTTCTGAAAGTACCAATCACAGCATCATTTTTATTAGTTTGACCATGTTTGGTTAATCAAAACGGGTTTCTGTTGAGGCATCAACTGTTTGCCAAATTTGGCGTAGAGAGCCGGAATAACTAATAAAGTCAAAGCTGTAGATGTAAATAAACCGCCTAAAACGACAATTGCCAAGGGTTGCAGAATTTCATTTCCAGCCCCACTGGCGATCGCCAAAGGCAGCATCCCTAGCGCAGAAGTGAGTGCAGTCATCAAAATGGCATTAACTCGTTCTAGAGAACCGTTGACAATCACATCTTTAAGGAGCATTCCCTGAGCAAACTTATTGTTATAGTTGTCTACCAACAACAAGCCATTGCGGACAGCAACACCAAATAGGGTAATGAAACCGATTAGAGAAGCGATCGAAATCACACCGCCACTCAAGGCAATGGAGATAATACCACCCACCAAAGCCAAAGGCAGATTGAGCATGATGGCGATTGTCGCGGAGAGTGATTTAACGGAGAAGAACATCAACACCGCAATGGCGATCGCTGCCAAAATACTAAATACCAGTAGATTATTAGTAGCACGCTGCTCTGACTCAAACTGTCCACCGTACTGGATGAAGTAGCCATTGGGGAGTTTGATTTTCTGTTGAATTTGGGACTGAATATCGCCAACGACACTGCCCAAATCGCGATCGGCGACGTTTGCCGAAACAACTATCAGCCGTGATACATCTTCCCGATTTACAACATTTGCTCCCATCCCGTACTCTACTTTCGCAACCGCACCCAGTTGGATAGTTTGACCAGTTGGGGTAATGATGGGAATAGCGCGAATGGCATCTAAACTATTGCGGGCTTTCTCCGTCAAAGAGATAGAAATATCAATAAGCTGCTGATTTTCTGCCACTTGCGACACTACACGACCATTCAAGGCAGTTTCCACAACGTTTGATAACTGCTCCATACTCAATCCATAGGTTGCAGCAGCCGTGCGATCATAATGAATTTGTACCTGACGAATGGGCAGTTGGGGTTCAAGCTGCAAGTCTACAATTCCGGTAATGGGCTGAATCACATCTCGCACTTGTTCGCCAATCTTTCGCAGTTCAATTAAATCAGGGCCAAAGATTTTCACAGCGATCGCACTTCTGACCCCAGACAGCACTTCATCCATGCGGTGAGAAATAAATCCACCAATATTAGATGCTACACCAGGCAGTTTATTGAACTCCTGCCGCAATTGTTTAATACTGGCTTCGCGGTCTTGGAGGGCGCGATCGCTCAGTTCTACGTCCACATGAGCCATGCTCACCCCCGCCCCATCTGCATCTCCTGGAGCGCGTCCTGCCCGTATCTGCACCCACTCATACAAAGGATTATCTTTAAGCGCACTAGACAGTGCTATCCCAGCCCGATTGGTCATATCTAGGGAAACCCCTGGAAATAAAACCATTGAATTGACCAATGATTTCTCCTGAAATTCGGGGAGAAACACCCGTCCGAGGGAGGGAACGATCGCAAAAGCAGCAACCAAGGCTGCAAGTGCTACACCCAGAATAATTTGAGGCGATCGCAGCGATAGATTTAACAATGGACGATACAACCGTTCTGCCCAACGGGAAATGAATGTACCTTCTTGCGGTAGGGTTTGGTTTGCCAGCAGAATTGCACACAGGGCAGGTGAAAGGGTCATGGCCACCAAAGTAGACGCGCAGATTGAAAGCAAATATGCAAAACCCATCGGTGCAAAAATGTTGCCTTCAACGCCCGTCAAACTAAAAATTGGTGCAAACACGACTACGATAATCACCGTGGAAAAAATCACGGCTAACCGCACCTGTACAGAGGTTTCATACACTACCTGAAAGGGATGCTTCGGGTTGCCCTGCGCCTGATTGGTTCGCAGTCCGCGATAGCAGTTCTCCATGTCCACGATTGAGTCATCCACAACTGAACCAATGGCTACGACTAAACCGCCCAAGGTCATAGTGTTAATGCCCAAGCCAAAAGCTTTCATGAACATTAAGCCAATCAACAGTGACAGAGGAATTGCACTCAGAGTAATTACGGCAGTACGCCAATTCATCAGAAATAACAGCATAATCACTGACACGATGATGATGCCTTGAATTAGGGAACTGCTGACATTGGCAATGGCAGTATCAATAAAGTTAGACTGCCGGAACGTCCGCGCCAACTGCACATCAGGGGGAAAGGTGGATTGCAAAGATTGCAACACCGTTTCTACTGCTTTTGTCACCGTGGGGGTATCAACATCAGGCTGTTTGTTAATCATCATTACCACAGCCGGTTGCCCATTAAAACTAGCATCTCCCCGCTTCAGTGCCGCACCCGTTTTGACTTCCGCCACATCTTTGAGCAAAATCGGTTTCCCTTCTTGCACCTTGACCACAGATTGCTGCAAGTCTGCAATTGATTTTACCTGCCCAATACCCCGCACCAACAGTTCTTGACCACCACCAATTAAGAATCCACCAGGAGCGTTGGAATTTGCGCCTTTGGCAGCATTGGTCACTTCGGTCAGCGAAACATTGAGCGATCGCAATTTTTCTGGATCAACTAACACTTGTTCCTGTCGTTCATCCCCACCGTAAACGGTGACTTGGGTGACTCCCGGTACAGACAAAATTTGGTTGCTCAGGGTAGTATCCACCAGACGGCGCAAGTCCATCAGCGAGGTTTTCCCCTGCCCATTCACAGTAAAGGCATACTGTAAAATCGTACCCAATGGCGATGCTAACGGTGAAATTTCCGGCGGATGCACCCCTTCAGGTAACTGATTTGTCACCTGCTGGAGTCGTTCTGTTACCGATTGCCGGGCTTTATAAATATCGGCTTCTTGGTCAAAGACCACCTGCACCATCGATAGCCCGACTTTGGAGGAAGAACGCACCGTAGTCACCCCCGGCAAACCATTCACCGCGCTTTCAATCGGCACGGTAATTTGTGATTCCACTTCCTCTGGAGCTAATCCAGTTGCTTCGGTGTGAATATCCACCTGGGGGGGCGCAAATTCAGGAAAAACGTCCAGTGGCATCTGGGTGACAGTGAACACTCCCCAGACCGTTACTAGAATCGCACAGATAACTATAAACCAACGCTGGACAATTGAGGTTTTGAGAATCTGATTGAGAATGGAGTTCAACATCTCAATTAAACGCCTCCCTTGTTCTTGCGATTGCCTACGATAAGGGCGATCGCTCCGCCCACAAGCACAACTCCACCACCAACTCCTGCTACAATACCCATTGGGAATCCGCCCGATTGCTGAGTTGTTTCACCAGCCTGTGAGACGAGATTACCGCTAGCATCATGGCTATGAGGTATTCCTTTAGCATCTGCCTGAGCATGGGCTGCATCAGTTTTAGGAGTGGCACTTGCAACTGGACTGGGTGCTGTATCGGCGGTTTGAGTTTTGCGCGATTCAGCATAGAGCGACAAACTACCTTGGGTAACGAGCTTTTCCCCAACTGACAATCCTTTGGTGACAGCGATTAGTTCGCCTTTAGTCGCGCCGGTGGTGACTTCTACTGGCTCATAAAAATTCTTATACTGCACAAAGACTATCTGCTTGCCATCAGCATCAACCAATGCCGTCACCGGAATCATGACAGCAGATCCAGCTTTGGCAGAGGAGGCGATCGGCGTGACAACAATACCTAATAGTTGATCGGTTTGGGAATTGACTTTCACGCGATCAATGCCGCCCGTTGCTTGAAATTCATCACCATGTCCAACGTGAGCAAATACAACTGTGGGAGCACTGATAATTAAACTGGCTGCCAGAATGGAACTCACTAGCATAAAAGGTTTCATAATCACTCCTCACAATGGATACTTAATTAAACAAAAGTTCTTCATAGTTTGCCAAAGGGCAGATGAAATCCAGGTGAAATGGCAGAAGTTTTTGTAAGATCAGAGCTTCGTGGGGGTGTTAAATAATAAGCAGGTGCTAAAGATTTGAGGAGGCAGGATGGCATTCTACGATGTGATTGGTAAAACCTATGCTCAAACAAGAAGAAGTGATCCACGCATCACTAAGAAATTGCTAAGGATGTTATACGGCAAAATTCTTGGTAACACCAAGGGATATACGGAAAAATTCCATATAATCCTCCCGTGAAAGGTGGTTATACGGAAAAGTTCGGTGTAATACCCAGATAGGGATGTAAAAAAGAAGTTTTCCGTATATTCAGACAGGAGTTCGTTGTAATGCTTGATATATAATGGTTTTTGTTGAAAAACCTAGAATCTAATGAAATTTTGGTTTAAATGGATTGCCATAGGTTTTCTATTTCCAGTGATCATCCTGTTTTTAGGACTTTTTCTTTATGAGTATTGGTCAAGAATCTACTTGGCAAAAAAGTACCCGCCACCAGGTCAATTAGTCGATGTTGGAGATTCTGATTCTAAGAGGCTTCGGCAACGCAAACTGCACCTGCATTGTGAGGGTGAGGGAGATGTGACAGTTGTATTAGAAGATGGGCTAGGGCCGATTGGCTCACTAGGTTGGGGAAAAGTGCATCCGCCTGTAGCCCAGTTTACAAAGGTTTGTGCCTACGATCGAGCAGGAATTATGTGGAGTGACCCCAGCCCACATCCTCCTACAGCAGACAAAATTGCCCAAGACTTACATACAGCTTTGAATCAGGCTGGTATTAACCCACCCTATGTGTTGGTGGGGCTTTCTATGGGCGGTATCTATAGTCGGGTCTTTGCTGAACGGTATCCTGATGAAGTGGTAGGCATGATCTTGGTGGATTCAGCCCATCCAGAACAGGAGGAGCGCTTTCCTCCTGCACCAGTAAACCTTAAACCTTCCCCAATCAACTTATGGTTGACCCGGCAATTGGCGACAATGGGAATCCTGCGCTTAAGTCATCATTTACCGAATCCCAACGCTAAACGCATTCCTCCAGAAATGCTACCAAAGCTTAAAGCCTTTTTTCCGCAATCTGTCCGTGCAGTGCAAGCTGAAGCGAAATTGTTTCATGAAAATCTGCATCGAGTAAAAGGAAGGAAATCATTGGGCGATCGCCCCTTAATTGTGTTGACAGCAGCGAAGCCCGTTCCCTTGGATAAGGTTCCCCGTGGCTTTACGAAAGAGTATCTTCAAAAGGAAAGAGGCGTTTGGCAAGAACTCCAAGCTGAACTTTCAGCCCTATCTGCGAGGAGCCGACATATTATTTCAGAGGAGAGCAGTCATCTCATGTATTTTGATCAGCCAGAATTGATCATAGATGCTATTCATGATGTCGTAAACGAAGTTTTACGGGATCATGAGTTGTAACTAAATAAGAAGTGGCGATTCGCCTTTAATTAATTTATCGAGGTTGGCTAAACCTTGAAAGCTTACTGAGGGATAACCGCTCCCATGCTCCCAGTGAAGTAAGAAATAAATGTCTAGACTTGTCTAGGATTTATATAGCAGCCAACTAACAAAGATACGCCCAGAGGTGGGTTGGTCATCTATACAAATTACCTTTAACCTTGATGAATCGCTTCTCAACGAAGCTTTTCAACTGACTAACCTCACCACCCAAGAAGAATTGATGAATCTTGCTCTACAAAAATTCGTGAGATCGCGCCGTAAGAAAAACCTTCTCGACCTTGCGGGACAGATTCAATTTGCCCCAGGTTTTGATTATCAAGCCCTACGTGAAAATCGTCATGTTGCTGAAGGAGGAGAGAATGAGTGTTTCCATTATCAATGAAGTGATCAAACGGCTAGAAATAATGCCGCAGCATTTGCAACAACGAGTGCTTGAATTTACTCAAGCGTTAGTAAAAGCTGAAGTTCGAGGAACTCCAGGGCAGCAATTACTACGTTTTGCAGGTTCAATCCCTCCGGACGATCTCCAGGTAATGCGTGAGGCGATCAAGCAGGATTGTGAACGGGTAGATGTCGATGAGTGGTAGGTATTTGCTCGATACCAACATCATCATTGCTCTTTTTGCAGATGAAGCGATCGTCAAAAGCAATCTTGCTCAAGCCAACGAAGTTTTCATTCCAAGTTTTGTGATTGGTGAGTTGTGTTATGGAGCCAGGATGAAATCCAGGTGAAATGACAGATGTTTTTGTAAGATCAGAGCTTCGTGCTTGATTTCCCTGGAGCAATGCGAATTTTACTTGTGGAAGATGAACCGGATTTGGGACTGGCAATCAAGCAAGTCCTGATTAGCGAAAGATATGTGGTGGATTGGGTAACAGATGGCACTGAAGCATGGCTGTGCCTGGAAAGCCAGTGGACAGAATACACAGTTGCTATTGTTGATTGGCTGCTTCCCGAAATGTCGGGATTACAGTTATGTCAGAAGCTCAGACTACACCAAAATCCCTTACCAGTGCTGATGCTGACTGCTTTGGGTCAGCCAGAAAATCGCGTGGCGGGGCTGGATGCGGGCGCGGATGATTATTTAGTCAAACCGTTTGTGATGGAAGAATTGCTGGCACGGTTGCGGGCCCTTCAGAGGCGATCGCCTCAACTACAACCTTCTACCCTGACTGTTGCAGGTTTTACTCTGGATACAGCAAACAATGTCCTACGAGTAAATTCAGATGGATCTACGCCCCTAGTCATTCCCTTAACCACCAAAGAATTTCAGCTGCTCATGTATTTGATGCAGAACCCCAATCGCATCATTCCCGGTAGTAAATTGCGTCATCAACTTTGGGACATGGACGAAGAACCGATTAGTAATGTAGTTGCGGCGCAAATGCGCTTATTACGGCGCAAGTTAGCAAATCATGGCTGTTACTGCCCGATTGAAACTGTTCCCGGTGCTGGCTATCGCTTTAATTCTCAACATGAATAGCTACTCTCTTTTTCGGCGCAGTCGTCTACGGTTAGCCCTCTGGTATGCCGGAGTCATGGGCGTGATTTTGAGTGTTTCTGGCTTGGGGATGTATCGAGCAATGGTACAAACAAACTGGGCAGCAATGGAGCGCGAAATTGAATCAATCGCCGGAACTTTACACGATAGCGTCGAACCACTGTTACCGCCTTCTGAAGAACCGACTGCTGTGTTGCAACAAATTTTTCCCGATCTTTGTTTGAGTGGACAACCTTGTAAGGCTACCCCAACGCTGATTCAACGGCACACCATCGGCATCAGCGATCGCACTACATATTATATTCGGCTGTTCAATCATCAAGGGAAACTCCTGGCTTTTTCACCCAATCAACCGCTATCTCTGCCGCCAAATCTCAACCGCACTTCATGGCAAACTTTTCGCACGACTAAGGGTATTCGCTATCATCAATTCACCACGATTTTGCATAGTGCCAATACCCATCCTTTAAATAATGAAGCCAATGCTGAATCATCCTGGGGCTATTTGCAAATTGGGCGCACTTTAGAACATTTTGATGCGGAAATCAGGCGAATTAAATGGATTATGGCGATTGGTTTGCCTATAGCTCTAAGCTTGGTTGCTACTTCCAGTTGGTGGCTTTCAGGATTAGCCATGCAACCGATTTACCAGTCCTATCAGCAACAGCAACAGTTTACCGCTAATGCTGCCCATGAATTGCGATCGCCCCTGGCTAGTCTGTTGGCGACTGTGGAAGCTATTCTCCGCATACCGCAGTCAAATCAACAAGATATGCAAATAATGCTTCATACTGTTGAGCGACAGGGGCGGAGGTTGAGCCATTTGATTGCAGACTTACTCTTGTTAACCAGTCTTGAGCAAAATTCACTTGAGCAAAATGTAGGGGCAAAACCTTTTCAGCCCTGTTGCTTAAATGATTTGGTGAGCGATTTGACCGAAGAATTTTTAGAGCTTGCCACTGTTGCTGATATTAACTTAACCTCCCAAATTCCCACTTGTGAGGTTTATGCTCTAGGGAACGAATCGCAACTTTACCGTTTAGTGTCAAACTTGATTGCCAATGCCATCCAGTACACACCTAGAAGGGGATATGTAACTGTTAGCTTAGTCAAGAGTGATTACACTGCTGTTATTGCGGTGAAAGATACGGGGATTGGGATTGGGCTTGCTGATCAAAAGCGAATTTTTGATCGCTTTTACCGTGTTGATGGCGACCGCTCTCGTAAAACCGGAGGCACAGGATTGGGGCTAGCTATAGCTGTGGCGATCGCCCAAAAACATCAAGCGATTCTGAAAGTTGAAAGTCAGGTGGGAAAAGGTAGTATTTTTACGCTAGAGATGAAAGTTTTATCTTCTAATAAATGTATAGAAAATTGACCATACATCAACTTCCGAAATTGCGTTTTTTACGTAACTGGATGTCTTGGTTTGTTAAACTTTCTTAAAGCCATAAAACTTTCTATGCTATGTTAGATTTATTACTAAGCTTACTCGTCGCTCAATCTACTCCTGCTGCACCACCACCGGAAGAAGTGGTAAAACCACAACAAGTGCGCCCGTTACCAGGACAGTTAGATGCAGTACCAACATTTAATAGCAATAGTCCAGAATTGGTTTTAAAAGAAGGGATCTTACTTTCCACATTTCCCACAGAGGGGAAAAAAGCACCATCAGCCCATTTGAATTTTCCCTTTCGCGGTAGATTTGATGTGTTTGCTCACCATGTCGCCAAAGCTGATCCGCCGGAGGATTTGCGCTCATTATATTTAGGGATAATTTTACATAACCCCACGGCTGAATCAGTAACAGTGAATGTGTTGCAAGGGGCGAGTTATTTAAGTCAACCGGATGCACCGTTTATTCAGTTACCCGCTTTTAGTCCAAATTTGTTGGGTAATGTGTTTGCTGGCCCAGGCGATCGCGTTATGCTAGATGTCCTCAGAGGAAGACGACAAGATATTTTCCCTGACCAAATCGTCATTCCCGCCGGGGAAAGTCGAATGTTACTCAATCAACCCATTCCCGTGAAAGGACTCACACCACCTCTCAACGGTAGGTCAACGTTGGCAAGACTGCGGAGTAATGGTACAGTCTATGCAGCAAGTTTGGCTATGTTTGCCCGTACCAATACTGATGGTAGTGAACGTGCGCCGACTTTAGAAGAGTGGCAAAATTTATTAAATAATAGTGATGTATCTAGTCCCCGCGATAAAGTACCTACACCCTTAGAAGAAACTGGTAAGCCACGCATTTATGGACGAGTCGCTGGGGTAGGGCGTGGGGCGCAATGGCGAGCCTTTATAGTTGATAGTCCCAAAGCCAAGTCTTTAACTATTCCCCAACCAGGACAAGCATTTTCTTATGCACTTAGCACACTGCATGGTGGAACTTTAGGAACAGAGCAAATTCAAAGTGCGCCGCTTTTGGTACGTTATCCTGACACCGCTTATCGCGCACACGGGAATTATGCTATTCAATATAGTTTAAAATTACCCTTGTATAACAATACACCCACCTCCCAGACTGTGAGTATATCTATACAAACGCCACTTAAAGAAGACCGACTGACAAAACCCGGACTGCGCTTTTTTACTACTCCAGCCCGTCAAGTCTTCTTTAGGGGAAGTGTGCGGATACGACATAGAGACGATAATGGACAGCCTAAGACTAATTTTATCCACCTAGTGCAGAGGAGAGGACAACCAGGGGAAGCATTAGCTGTATTAAACATGAAAACAGGCGATCGCCGATTAGTCGAAGTAGACTTTCTCTATCCCCCTGATGCGACACCGCCGCAGGTGTTAACAGTCTCGACTCAGGGGAAATAAGGGGAGCAGGGAGCAGGGGGAGAAAAATCCAATATTAATTACGAATTACGAATTACCAAACCCTTTCACTGGTTTTTGTTTCCCTTTCCCCTGGGGTTTAGACTTATGAACTTCGACGACAGCCGCTTGAAATAATTCGTGCAGATGTAGGGGTACACTGGCAATTTCTGGTAAATCTGGCTTGAGGGGTTTATTGAACTCTTGCAGTAATTTGTCTAAGTCATTACTCAGGCTAAATTCTGGGCGTTGCAAGTAATCTTGTAATATTTTTTCTAAAGAAGTGGGATAATTTCCAGCTAAACGATGCCAAATAAAAGCATTAATACTTTTATCTTCGAGGTAATGACGAATTAATTTCTCAGCACCTTCAACAGTTTGCCAATTTTCTGCTGTTAATAGTGTTTGAAATTTACTATATGTTGGTAAAAACATTTGTCCCCAATGGGGATGAGAAATAGCGGTCACTTGTTCAGCTTTTTTTAGTTCGGCAGGTAAATCAACTTTTGGCATCACCATTTTACTACTGCCATTTTTATTATTAAATATCTGCGACACTAATTTGGCATCAGCACCAGTTTCTTTAGCTGCTGCTTGAATTTCTGCTTCGGAAACACCAGTTTCTGCTGCTAACTCACTTAGAGATTTACTTTGATCAATTCCTAGTGCTGACAAGCGTTTCTCTGCGGTTAACTCTTGAAATTCACCAATTTTTTGATTAAGTTGATATCCGGGTAGTGTAATTTCATCGCTACCAAAAAATTCAATAAACTGCTCATGGTATTGGGATACAGACTGCCAAGCTGCTTCTAGTAAATTGGGAGCATCACTATAAAGATGATTTTTATAGTTTTCCTTAAAGTTACCAATAGCTACAGCTAATTTCGGTTTACCCAATTTACCCAGCAGGGTGTATTGTCCAAAAAATGTCCAGTATTCATCAGTAATAGGCGCAATTCTGGTTAATAATATTTCCTCTAGTTTTAATCGTGAAATTGCCTGTAATATTTGGTTGTTATTGGGTTTTACAAGATAATATTTATCTGTTAACCAGTTTTTTAACTCTAAGCGATCGCTCTCAATTTGAGTAATAGCAAATAAACCCATAAAACTATAATGCCAGTTTTGAAGTAGCAGGCGATCGCTCTCTGTAATGTCTGTATACTGTTTAATAAATAAATCTATTGGTGATTGCTCTCCAACTTTCCCTTCAATGAGAAAGCTATCAATAGTTAAGTCTTGCTGCGTACTATCTCCACTACCACGGCGCGAGTGTTCGGCTGCATAAGTTTCTAATGCTTGTGCTAGTTCCCCTTCTGCATCCAAAACGAAATCTAATAAAGCTTGTTTGAGTTCGTGCGATCGCTCTAATATCCTATCCACAAGTCTGTCTCTCGGTACAATAGCTGTAGATTAAGGCTGACGAGAGAATCACAGCATCTAGCAACAGCTAGATTTGTCATAATATACATTGAGCAGGTTGACTTATTGACAAGTTATAAAATACAAAATATCTCTTTTCCCCTACACCCTTACACCTCTATACCCCTACACCCTTACACCCCTACACCCTTACACCCCTATACCCTTACACCCCCATACCCCTACACCCACTTTAAATTCAGATGATTGCAAATCCCAGCTATAGCTATATTTCCCCAGAAGACTATCTCAAAGGCGAAGAAACCAGTCCCATTAAACATGAATACCGCCAAGGAGAGGTTTATACAATGGCTGGGGCTAGTAATACTCATGTAGTAATTTCTTTAAATATTGCTTCAAGGCTAAGAAATCACTTACGAGGAAGTGGATGTCAAGCTTACATTTCAGACACCAAAGCCCACATTGAATCACGCAACATTTATTACTATCCCGATGTTATTGTCAGTTGTGACCAACGAGATAAAGCCTTTGATAATTTTCTCCGCTATCCTTGCTTAATTATCGAAGTGCTATCACCTTCCACAGAAGCTTTTGACAGAGGAGATAAATTTGCTGACTACCGACACATGGAATCACTGCAAGAATATGTTTTAGTTAGTCAAAATCGGCCGAACGTTGATTGTTTTCGCCGCAACCAAGATGGCCAATGGGTACTTCATCCCTACGGAAAAGATCAGGAAATACATTTAGCGAGTATAGATTTTCGGTGTGCGATCGCGGACATATACGAAGATATAACTTTTGAATTACCCCAACCTCAAGGGTAAAGACAAAACAAATCTTAAAAGCTGCTTAGTTAGCCTTGTAACAGTTTACCCTCAATAACAGTAGCTTATTATGGACTGAGGAAACCACAAGACGTAAGTTTATGACAAGTGTTGTTCAATCTCCCTACACTAGTGAACAGATAACCGCTTGGTTGCGTGGACTGCTAACAATAGCTTGGGCTGATGGTAACTTTGATGAACAAGAACAGCAATCAATTGCCATTATTACCAAAGATGAATTAGCCCCTTGTCTTGACTGGGATTCGCTGGAAATAATTACACCAGAAGAATTAGCTGCTGTTTTGGGTAAAAATACACCAGCTGCGGAAACTTTTTTGCGTACAGCTGTGATGGTAGCGATCGCAGATGGTACATATTCTTCTAGCGAAGATCAAGTGCTGCATCAATTTTGCCAAGCCCTAGGCGAACCGGACGACATTCTAGAAGCCCTACGCCATACCCTAGAAGAAAAAGAACAAGTAAATCCTCTGGTAGCAGCAGAACTTACAGCCCCCTGTCCTGATGTCCTCAACCCTCTACGGGATTGGCTCGATGGGTTAGATGTCAAAGACCCCAGAGTTGCCCGGTTTTTGTGTAAAATGATTCCTTCCCAATGTCCCTTTGAGCGAGATGTCACCCTATTTGGGCGTAAAATCGTCCACATTCCGCCATTGTGTAAAATTAACCCAATATATGAACAACTCGTAGGTTTACGCTTCCGCGCCCTCTCTTATTTGGCAGATGAATGTAAAGAAGATGTGACACCATATATTTGAGTGGTGAGTAATGAGTGCTGAGTAGTGAGTGGGGAGTGAGGAGTAATGAGTAATGAGTAATGAGTGAGGAGTAATGAGTAATGAGTAATGAGTGGGGAGTAGGGATTAATAAAGTTAGGAATTAAAAATCAAGTAATGAGGGATAAAGAGTCAATTAAAAACTTATAATTGATAGCTCACAACTCACAACTCAGCACTCAGCACTCAGCACTCAGCACTCAGCACTCAGCACTCAGCACTCAGCACTCAGCACTCATTCAGGATTTAGCACTCATGCAATTTATCGACCAGGCAAAAATTGAAGTAGAAGCCGGAAACGGTGGTGATGGTATTGTCGCTTTCCGGCGGGAAAAGTATGTACCAGCTGGTGGCCCTTCTGGTGGGAACGGTGGAAGGGGTGGTTCAGTAATTTTCGTCGCGGTGGAAAACCTGCAAACCCTTTTAGATTTCCGCTACAACCATATCTTTAAAGCCGACAATGGCGGACGTGGCGGCCCCAACAACTGCACCGGCGCATCAGGTAAAGATTTAATTATCGAAATTCCCTGTGGGACAGCAATTTATGAAGCAGAAACAGGCGATTTGATAGGAGATTTAACTAAACCTAACCAAAAACTAATTATTGCCCAAGGTGGTAAAGGTGGTTTGGGAAATCAGTATTTCTTAAGTAACCGTAACCGCGCCCCAGAATACGCTCTCCCAGGACTACCAGGAGAAAGAAAACTGCTCCGTTTGGAATTAAAACTTTTGGCAGAAGTCGGAATTATTGGTTTACCCAATGCTGGTAAATCAACTTTGATATCATCCTTGTCAGCCGCACGTCCCAAAATTGCTGACTACCCCTTTACCACTCTCATCCCAAATTTAGGTGTGGTGAGAAAACCCACTGGTGATGGTACAGTCTTTGCTGATATTCCCGGATTAATTGAAGGTGCAGCCGGAGGTGCAGGTTTGGGACATGATTTCTTACGCCACATCGAACGCACACGGGTACTACTGCATCTAATTGACGCTACTAGTGATGATGTCATCGGCGACTACAACACAATTCAGCAAGAATTATCAGCCTACGGACGCGGTTTAGAACAAAGAATGCAAATTTTGGCATTAAATAAAATTGATGCCGTTGATAGAGAAACTGTAGATTTAGAAGCACTGGCGACTCAATTAAATCATCTTTCTCACGCCAGAGTTTTCTTGATTTCTGCGGTAACTCGTAATGGTTTAGATCCAATGTTACAAGAACTTTGGAATGTTCTCGACCAAATCAATGCAATTGAAGCAGCCCAAGTGTTGGCGTAAGGAAGCAAGCTACATCTAACCTCTAAGGCTTGAAATAGCTTTTTTGGTGCTGGTGTTTGCAAGTTTAAGCTAGCTTCTGTTAACCAAGATGGGATTGCTAGCAAAGAACCCATCACTAAAGAAGGGTTCTTTCCTGTATAGCTATAAAACTGACTACCACCACAAAGACACGTAATCGTCACCTGTGTTTAGTGAAAATTGACACAAATTTTATCAAAACTAGTCCGTAATTATTACATACAGGGAACGAAGTCTGTAATCATACAGTTGCTGTTGATTGCCTCTGAAGAACAAAGAACAGGAAATTTCTGTACTTTTATAAAGTATAATTAAGAGGAAAGTTACACAAGTTCCAACAGATCAGGCAAACTAAGCTTGTCAGTCCACTGTTGTTGTGTGGCTATATTTTTATTTGTATCAACAACTACTGAGTTCATTAGCTGTTTACCAGCTTGAGGTTCAGAAAGTAAACAAAGTTGTAAATTTTCCAGTAGTAGAAGAGGCAAACAAAAGCGTGGGTCAGTATCAACCTGGTCAGCTAAAACGCTACAATTCAGACACGATCGCTCGTTACTATCGCTACCGTCCTTGGTTAGTTTGGGGACGCTTGTTCAAAATTAGTTGGTCTTTTGCAGTATTTGTTTTCAGTCTCAAATGGGATGAATGGCAAAATCAGGCCGAACAAAATAGAGAGAAGCGTGCTACTCAGTTGCGAGAATTGCTTACCAAGCTAGGCCCAACATTTATTAAAGTTGGTCAAGCTCTCTCGACACGACCTGACTTAATCCGTAAGGATTTTTTAGACGAACTGATCAAACTGCAAGACCAATTACCAGCGTTTGATAATGCGATCGCTTATCACATTATCGAAACTGAGTTAGGGCGGTCAATCTCAGAAGTTTTTAGTGAACTTTCACCTCATCCAGTGGCTGCGGCTAGCTTGGGTCAAGTCTACAAAGGACGTTTGTTCAGTGGTGAAGAAGTAGCCGTTAAGGTACAACGTCCTAACTTACGCCCAGTTCTCACCCTTGACCTTTATTTAATGCGCTGGGCAGCTTCTTGGCTTTCTCCCTGGCTACCTCTAAATCTTGGTCATGATCTGACTTTGATTGTGGACGAGTTTGGCATCAAGTTATTTGAAGAAATTGATTACCTAAATGAAGGTCGCAACGCTGAAAGATTTGCTAACAACTTCCGCAATGACCTACAAGTAAAAGTCCCCAGCATTTACTGGCGGTTTACCAGTAGCCGTGTCTTAACTTTGGAGTGGATTAACGGCTTCAAGCTCACGGATACTGAAAGGATTCGGGAAGCAGGTTTAGATCCAGAGGCAATTATCCGCATTGGTGTTACATCTGGCTTGCAGCAGTTATTAGAATACGGCTTCTTTCACGCTGACCCTCATCCTGGTAATCTGTTTGCTATGCCGGATGGTCGCATGGCTTACATTGATTTTGGCATGATGGATCAGCTAGAGGAAACCACCAAAGAAACGCTTGTTGATGCAGTGGTGCATCTAGTTAATCAAGACTACACTGACTTAGCTGCCGATTTTGTCAATTTAGGCTTTCTTACCCCAGACACGAATATTGCCCCGATTGTGCCAGCTTTAGAGATGGTGCTAGGCAACGCC
Source organism: Nostoc sp. UHCC 0870 (assembly GCF_022063185.1). Taxonomy (NCBI): domain Bacteria; kingdom Bacillati; phylum Cyanobacteriota; class Cyanophyceae; order Nostocales; family Nostocaceae; genus Nostoc; species Nostoc sp. UHCC 0870. The sequence goes on from NZ_CP091913.1 coordinate 2,009,562, forward strand.
ATTGGTAGGAATGTCGGAGATTTTAACTTTAAAACCATTACCGATCAGTTCTCAGAACTGATGTATGAGTATCCATTTCGCGTCCCCGCCAAATTTGCGCTGATTATTCGTTCTCTGGTGACACAGGAAGGGATTGCTCTGAGCCTGAATCGGGATTTCAAAATTGTTGAGGTGAGTTATCCCTATGTGGCTAGGCGGTTGCTGACTGGAGAATCGCCTGGACTACGGCGGAGATTACTGAATATTTTGTTTAAAAATGGTAAATTCCAGTGGCAACGCTTAGAAAATTTAATTGCGATCGCTCGCACTGATAGCAATTTTGATGTATTACCTACAGCACAGATGGGTTTGCAATATCTGTTGTCTGATGAAGGTAAATTTCTCCGTCGCAAGTTGGTACTAGCACTGACAGAAGATGATCGTCTTCACACAGAAGAAGTGCAACGCCTGTGGTCTCTAGTGAAAGAGGATTTACAGCCAAATCGCTTGTTTAATGTAGCGATCGCTTTATTGACAGATTTATCTAGAGAAGGTGTAGCGGCTATCCTACCAAAATCTACAAATTTAGAATTTTTTGGTGATCCCAAATCAACAAATAAAAATTAAAAATCAACGATTTCTGCTGTTTTAATTAGAACATTCATTTTTTAACATCAATCGGGAGTTTTCATGTACTATTATCCTCTACAACCACCATATTTTATTCTCTTTGTTGGTTTATTTATGTCTGTGACTTCTGGTGTAGCTTTATCTGGCACACTGAAGTTAATTGTCCAAGAATGGAAAATCAATAGTACGGAAAATTCTCCATCTAATTCTGGATTAAAACAGCTATTGTCTGTCCCTTTTTTCGGTATCACCGTAGGAGTCTGTTTATTTCTATCTTCCGGCTTAGAAATATTCGGCTTTCCTTCTCTTCTAGCTTTAGGAGTTGGTTTACCACTTAGTCTTTTGACTTGTTTATTAGTATGGTTTCAATTGGGAAGTATGCTAGTTTTTGCTAAACAGCAAGGAATGCAATCTTTTGATTTAGATTCTTGACCTTAAAGATTGAAAAAATAGCCAACATATGAATTAATCTTAGCTAGCAAATGGTAACATTAGTTTCATCTGTTGGCTAATTTTTTTTATCATCTATTACTTGATTAATTCTATAATTATGATATTTTTCAAACCAGCTATTTAACTCCTTAACAAATACAATAAAATTCATGAAACTTTTTTACTACAAAGAAAACAATTTTGGTGATCAACTTAATACCTGGCTATGGGATCAGTTGATACCAGGTGTATTAGATGATGATGAAAGTACTGCTTTCATTGGCATAGGTACTCTCCTTAATGACAGATTACCACTAAGGACAAAAAATGCTCGCTTGAGAGTGATATTTGGAACAGGAGTAGGATACGGGCAAGGAATACCTCAAATAGATGATTCTTACAAAATTTATTGCCTTCGTGGCCCCCTATCAGCGCAAGCACTAGGAATTGAAAATAAATTCGCACTGACAGATGGAGCTATTTTAATTAGAAAACTTTATAACTTTACCAGCAAAAAGCTGTACAAATTTTCTTATATGCCCCATCACAACACAGATGGGGAAGGTTGGCGTTTAGTCTGTGAAAAACTTGGATTTGGATATATTGATCCTCATTGGCCAAGAGAAAAAGTTTTGTCATCTATTAGCCAAAGTGAAGTCATACTTGCAGAGGCTATGCACGGTGCGATTATTGCTGATGCGTTTCGTATACCTTGGATTCCAGTCATTTCCCACTCTACTATTCTGTCATTTAAGTGGCAAGACTGGTGTCAGTCTATTGATGTAGAATACAAACCATCATATATAAACCGGTTGCATCATCCTAGACAAAAACTAGATATATTATCTCCAGTACGCTTGGTTCGTGATTGGGCAAGGCAAAGAGAATCTGCATCACAATTACTCACTGTTGCCAGAACTGTAAATCCTACTTTGAGTAGTGATACAAAAGTAGAAAATCTTACTCAAAAAATGTATGAAAGGCTTCAGGAATTTAAGCAAGATACGGAAAAAGGAGTTTTGTCTTAAATATGTAGAGACGCGATTTATCGCGTCTCACAAGACCAATTATCTACACAAATAACCCTGAAGTAAGAAGGATTAATTAGAGTATTCGTGTAGGGGTCATCGATAATAAAAATCAAAATTACTCAGTGTGAGTAGTCGTGCTAAGTTTAAACGATAGTAATAACCGAGTTGGCGTTGTATTTTAACCGTAACAGCTTTGGGGTCTTTCAACTTATCCCAAAAACTTTTGGAGTCTGGTTCACGAGAAGCATAAGTATGTTTTACAGCCTTTTTTAAAGGCTCGATATTATGTCTATTCACATTCCAGCCTACTTTAGTTGCAGCCAAGCCAATGGAATTGCCTTCTCCAGTATGTATACTGTTTAATTCAAAATAGCTCGCTATTGTTCCCCACTGTTTAATAAATTCTTGCTCTTTTCCCCCATCCCTAGTGATGACGAATAAATCCTCATGCACATAATTGGTGTTTTCTAGTGAAATTTCTAGTTTTGTGCCTAGTTTTCTGATTATTTCCAATCTTTTTGAGACTCTTTTATTTCTACTATGCTCAAAAATATGTAGGAAATTATCTGATGTAATTCCAGGCAGCCATTGCATATCTACAGGTATACTTGACATGATTTTTGTATCTGCATCTACCCATATAACTGAATGGTATCTAGATAATGCTTCACCAATTACGAAACGTTTGTCATTGTAGCAGTAGCGGATACCTTTTTGAGAATGCTTAACAGCTAAAATGTTATGGCGATCGCAAAAATCATCAGGCTTATCGGTATAAACTAACAATATAGTTGTCGGACAATGTATTTCTAAGCCAGCAGCAAGTTCTTTAGCAAGACCACGATATTTACTACCAAGTGCTAAAGTACAGAAACAAAAATCTTTTTCTTGTGCAACCATTGTCAGTAATTTGATAAGTTTAAGTTGTCAAAAGTTCCATCGACTTCAAGTAGGTAACTTACCTATCTATAAAAAAATTCAAAATCTTTCAAAGCGACCAATCTAGCTTTATTCAATCGGTAGTGATAGCCAAGCTTTCTTTTCCATAAATCCCAGAAAGTTTGCTTGTTAGTGTAGGAAGCATCTAAGTGTTTAGTGATATTTCTCACTTCAGCCCAGCCATCCTTAGTCACAGTCCAGCCAATTTTGGCGGCTGCTAATCCCATCGCATTACCTGAACCAGCATGAATACCGCGCAATTCTAAATATCTACCAATCTTTGCCCAATATTTTAAATACTCTATTTCTCTACCTTCATCTCTAGCAATGATAAATAAAGACTCTCCAATATAAGGAGAGTCTTCCAAATTGATATTTAAATGCGAAGCTACTTTTTGGATATGTGCTAATCTTTCAGGCGTATATCTTGTAACGTGTTCAACTAGATTCTCGCAATGACCTGCTGTAATGCCTGGTTTCCAGTTTAAAGTATCAGGTAAGGAAGATAGTATTGTTGTGTCTGCATCAATATATATTGCTGCATTAAATCTCTCTAAAGCTAATTCCATAACCAAGCTTTTATCGTGATAACAATGCAGAATTCCGCGCTGGTTATGCTTAAAAGCTAAAACGTTGGGATAATTTTTAAACTCTACTGGCTTATCTGTTAAAACTACAAAGGATTTTCCTGGAGAATATTTTGCTAAATCACTAGCTAATTGTTGAGTTAGCAGACGATATTTTTTTCTTAAAGCTAATGTGCAGAAGCAGTAATTGTGTTGATCGGAATTCATAAATTTTCCTTATGTATTTCCACTTATATCCTCCAGATGGGGGATATGATTACTAGTATCCTTATGGTTGTCATGCTTACACTAATTCTCTGTGAAGATGCTCTAGTTCCCTTTGGCAAGGGGGAGGATGCTAGCAGGGGAGGAAAATATATTGATTGCAAATTCACAAAGAAACAGTAGTAGCCTTACAATCAGATTACAATAAATTCATACGTCTATAGCAATCCATTAAGGTAAATTTACTGTATTTTTACTGATTACACTATCAATCTTAATCATTAAGTTATAAAACATGAGAATTTTTTAAATATTTATACTTAAAGCGTCTGAGTGAAAAACAAAAAATTGCCTAATGTTAACTTCGCAATTTAGGTAATTTCACTTACTTAGTATTCAATTTATATAACCACCTGAGTTTTTATTCCTTATGAATGGAACTCCAGAGGGTGGAATTAATATTTTTTATTTGGAGAATCACAGTCAGATGTTACTCACCTAAGAGGGTGTTTGAAAAGTCCCCTTTTATGTCATGCTGACGAAGGAAGCATCCCAGTATAACGGTGAAAACGCGGATTCTTTCCTACGGAACGCTTCGCGTTAAGCGCAGCTCTGCCGCAGGCTTTACCTTCCGCAAAGCTCCACTCAGAATGACAAATGATACCTGACACAACTTTTCAAACAGCCTCTAAGCTGTCAAAATTCAAAAGTCCACAGTCTAGAACAAAAGATTGCCTTTTGACTCTTGACGATGGACGATCCTAACGAGTAAGTATGTAAACGCTGAAGCGTTTTCTCTGATTACATTTTAAGTTGCCGTAACTGCTGTTTAATATTATTTAGTGTCTTCTGCAACTGATTTGGTTTGACAGGTGCAGGTATATCAGATACAGGTAATGCAGAATTAAGATTACGATAGTATTGCCAAATATCCCAGTAGGGACAACCTGGTTGAATGCGAATACCTGCCCAATGGAGATATTGGAGGGGTTGATTCACACTAGGATCAAATAAAATATGGTCTTGAGTTTTAAATTGCGGTGAACCAGCCCAATTACCTGGAGCTTTACCCTCTCTGCGAACAATATTAAATCGGCGGGGAATTCGCTTGAGCAACATATAGTTGATAATTGGTTGGTCAGAAGTCTTCTCAGAGAAGTCAAAATACTCTGGATGAGCAGCACACTCAGCAAAGGTTGCAAATAAATCCTCATCCGATATCAAGTTTTTCTTTGACCCCCAAAAACCACCGTTAAAAATATCTTTAACTTCTGTTTCACTAAAGATATTATCTGTAAATACTTTTGGTGTGAAAACATTTTTAATACCGCCTAAATGTTGGTAATCACAACAAATAAAATCAGAGTCAGCTAGATAATTGAGATTGTCAATAATTTTTTCAAAAACAACAATATCAGTATCAATATACAAAAATTCCTCAAAGGGTCCGAACCAACAAGCCTGCTTACGAAATTGGTTGGGACGAGCAAAAAATTGATTACCAAAAATTTTGTGTAAATTATCAGCAAGACGCTCTATAAAATCTAAGTCTTCATAGAGTTGCACTCCATAATTTTTGTTGAGTAATTCCGCTATTTGATGATAATTGTCATCATAGGGTATCATCACAATTGGGGTGTCTTGGTCATGCAATCGAATGCTATTGAGTAGAGCGATCGCATGATCGATAACTTTGTCATTAGCAATAATATAAATGCCACGGCTCATTGTATCAACCTCAAAGAGTTAATCCTAATTTGCGTAAAATTTTTGTCCCCAAATTTGGAGACCCATTATTAGCCTTGGGCTTAGTTGTAAATATTGGTCGCTTGTCTGGTTCATGAAGATAGCGATAATGCAAGAAAGTATCGCGGTAGGGAAAATCAATATTTTCTCCTTCAGAAAGTTGCTTAAACAACCGAGATTTTAGACCAATATAATGAATATAAGTTAACTGTTTACCGTGGTCGTACAGGATATTGTCTTGTGTTGTAAAATGATTAGAAGTTACACAACAGCCTGTCCTTTCTTGGCTAGGAAGTTGGTGAGCTAAGTTACAGTAAGAAATCCCTAGCCGCATCACCATATAGTTGAGAACTGTTTGATCTGGGGCCATTGCATACAAGATTTCTGCTTCTCCTTGGCGGAGTTTTTCTAAAATAGTTTCTTGCTCTTGGGGTGTAAATATACCTTTTTTAGAAGCATAAAATCCAGAGCAAAATATTTCTGTTTGCAGTTGTTCTGGGGTGAATAATTCCCTTAATTTCGGGGAAGATTCATCATAAACATGAGATAAATCTTTATACTGGAAGTCATATACTATAAAGTCATGCTCATCTAGCTGGGCAAAAATTTTATCTAGGGGACTCATCAATAATGTGTCTGCATCCATGTACACAAATCGCTCAAAAGGCGCATCAAAAGCACAGTAACGCCGATGAGTACCGACTCGATGATATTTATCACTACTAACTTTTAGCCAATGAGCTTGAGCTGTGGGGTGAGTATCCCAAACACGACGCACAAATTCATCCCATTGTTGAATTGAATTTTGATCATCATATAGTTGCACCTGTGGACGGCGAGCTATTTCGGCAGCGATTTGCTCTGTATGATCATCGTAAGGATAGACACAAACCGGCATGGTTTGACCATAAATTGCCTCAATACTATTGAGTAGGGCAATTAGTTGGTCATAAACTTTATCATTAGCTAGGGTACAAATACCATCCATAGAGTAACTCCTTTTCTATGAGAACTTGGCAACAAATTCTGACAACCAATTGAGTAGATTTAGTTTGTGTAAGATAATTTGTCTAGCTTCTGCGATCGCATCCTTAGCAGCATACCAAGCATCAGGAGTAGAAGTCACTTCTTGGATGTAGGCAATACCTTTTTCATCTAAACTAGGTAAGCGTAAAAAACTACCTGGTGGTAACAACTTATCAGCAGCCGATCCTCCATAGTAAATTGGTAAACACCAAGCCAGTAACGCATCCCACAATTTTTCACTCACATACCAACTGTTATCAGCATAATTTTCAATAGCTAAATTGTAATAATACGGGGCCATGCCATGCCATTTACCGCCCAATTCACCTGATGATTTTGACCATACAGGTAAATTACGTCCATATAAATCAAATTTAATTTCACTATTTTGTAGTGATTCTAAAAACTGTAATCGTTGACGATGATTAGCTGTACGGTTGATACCAGAGGTAATCCAACTACAAGGCGCAACTTTTTCGGGTATTGGCATTTCATTTAATTCCCGAAACGAGTTACCAATATACCAAATTGCAGGCATATAGTCAGGGACAGGGGCAAAATCATCAGGGCCAGAAATATAACCGCAGTAATTTTCTGCTGCTTGATAATAGCGTTTATTTTTTTCAACAACCTCATCTAAGGGTGGTTCGCGCAAAAGATATATTACTCGTTCTTTCGGCACACCTCTGAGGCGTGAACTGACGTTAGTTTTTGGTTTTTGTTGTTTCCCTTTTAGCTTATCTAGCCAAGATTGAGGTTTATGCTGCTTAGGAAAATCAAATTGATACATCAGCATAAAATCTGGGTTTGGTGCTGATGCTTGTATTTTTATATTGCCCCAAATTCCAAAGGGATTAGGGGTTTGTTGCCATAGCCAATCACCTCTTGTATCAATATTGCTATAACTGCTAATCATCCCGACAGTTTTTATATTCATTTGTATCTATAATTTATTGTTTAAATTGTTCAATTTTCGACCTATACTGTAACTGGAGGTCGTAAAGACTCATCAACATAACTGAGTATCTTCTCTGCTCTATTTTCCCAAGAGAACTGTTTAGCTAATTCAATATTATTGATATAACCTCCTATTTTTCGGGGATAATTTTCTAAAGCTTGTTCTATTGCCTGGGCAAGCTTGGTGGGATGATCTGGTTCACACCATACAGCAGATAAAGGCAAATCTTTAAATAACATTAAAGGTGGTATCTCCGTAATGACTATAGGAGTTCCTGAAGCCATATACTGAAAAAATTTCACAGGATTTGTGAAATTAGCCGACTTACCGGAACAGTGGGGGTGAGCCAAAATATCCGCCGCTTGAAATAAACTTACTAATCGCTGGCGAGGTAGTATCCAGCCTAAAAATTTCACATTATCTATTTGTTTTTCTCTAGCTAGTTGTTCATAAGCTGTGACTTGTTCTTCTTTACCACCTGTGATGGCAAACTGAACGTGTGGCAATTCTTTGGCAGCATCAATCAATACATTAATTCCTTTAAAAGGATATAAAGCACCTGAGTAAACTACAAGATATTGCCGTTCATTTCCTAATAGCTGTTTACGCCATTCTTCAGCTTGTTCTGGTTGTCTAAGTAAAAATGATTGCTCAAAACCATTATGCAACCAGACAACTTTTTCTGGTGGCATACCTTTTTCAATTAGGCTTTGTCGAATAAGTTCTGATTGGGTGATAGCAATTTGAAAAAATGGGCTATTAACAATTTCTGGGTTAAATTTTTCTTCTTGAAAATAGTGCCGTTCATAGATTGTGGGAATATGATTTTTAACTGCTGCTTTGGCAAAGTTCCAATCTCTGGTATGGACAACTTTAGTATTAGGTAATAAATGAATTGGTAAATAGTAACGTGCCAATACTGTACTAGCAGAAGTGAACTTGCTTCCAACGCAATCAATTGGCCAAGGCATTGGTAAAGTAGCAATTTTTAATTTGTCTTGTACGTCGTAAAATTCTATAAACTTTTGATCGGGTTGTCTGAGGTGAAAAGGAGAAAATAACCCTAAAGGATTCCAAGCACCACGTTGAGAATCTGGATATACTAAGACTGAAGAATAACCGATATTGGCTGCGGCATTAGCACAAAGAACATCATGTATTTCGTGTGCTGTATCTGGTTTGAGGGATATTGTTCTACTAAAAAAAATATATTTATTTTTCATGTTTAGTTTAGATGCTAATTATTATGTATTTTATCTTCAAAATTTTCTAAAAACTTCAGCAGGTTCATACCTAAATCTAGAGCTTCTTTAAGGGTTTGATATCGGTTGGGAGGTAATTCTAAAGTATTATTAGCAAGTGACCGCAGAGAGATTAATAGGGAATTTAATTGAATGTTAAATTCTTGTATTGTCTGCAAATATCCCATCTGGGCATTGCTGTTGTAGTTTTTCTCTGATGATGATGTAGATAAATAGTGGATTTGCTGTTGCACAATATCCTCAAAAATATCCAGGGTGTTGATGATTTTAAATGTTGATTTGTATGAGTCTTCAATCAATGTCTGGTGTTCTTGAGTATTGTCTGTCATCTCATCAAGTAACAAGTGTAAAACACCGATCATTGAGTTTAGCCTTGTCCGCATTTCATGAGAAATTCTCAGTAAGCTTTGATTACTGTGATTGCTAGTTTTAGGAATATTGCTAAACTGCATTGAGTAAAGACGTGCATAATAACCACCTTTTTGTAGGAGTTGTTCATGAGTTCCTACTTCCATTACCTGTCCTTGGTCTAGGACAGCAATTTGGTCAGCTTTTTGGACTGTGGATAGGCGGTGAGCAATGACTAAGGTGGTGCGATCGCGGCTCAGATCATCTAGAGCTGCTTGCACTAAACGTTCAGACACTGTATCTAAAGCACTGGTGGCTTCATCTAAAATTAAAATTTCTGGATTTTGCAACAGGGCGCGGGCGATCGCTAATCTTTGTCTTTGTCCTCCAGATAACATCACACCGCGATCGCCAATTAAGGTATCCAATTCCTGTGGTAATTTACTAATAAACTCGTAAGCGTTGGCTCGCTTGGCGGCTGTAATAATTTCGTCTTTGGTGGCTTCTGGTTTCCCATAGGCAATATTCTGACCTACGGATTCATTAAACAAAAAGGTATCTTGACTAACAATTCCCATCCTCTGGCGCAAAGATTTCAAGTCAAAATCACGCAAATCTCTACCGTCAATTGTAATACTACCGGATGTTGGGTCATAAAATCTGGGTAGTAGGTCAGCCAAGGTTGATTTACCAGCACCAGAACTACCTACCAAGGCTAAAGTTGTCCCACGGGGTAAAAATAAATTGACATCTTTTAATACGAATTTCTCTTGTCCCGGATAGCCAAAAGATAATGAGTTAAAACCTATACCCTTTTCTAATTTGGTGTAGATAACGTCACCTTCACCCATAAAGGGTTTATTATCACGCCGCAAAAACTCAGTGACTATCTCCACGCTAGGCGCACTATTGGCAAAACTATTGCGGATACTATTCAACTGAGAAACTAGTGGTAACAGTCGCAGTAGTACCAATAGATATGTAAGTAGTACGGCTGATAGAGCAGAAACTTGATCGGAAAATAAAACTCTGCTTAAAAATACAATTAATAGCAAGGATGTGATTCCCATCACCTCACTGAGTGGAGCAATCAATTGGGAATTCGCTTGAGAATCGAAATCTGCTTGCTCGCGATCGCGAATTAGAGTGATGATTTTTTTATATTCTTTTTCTTCATTTCCTGTGGCTTTAACTAACCTAATTCCATTTAATATTTCTAGCACAGTGATTGAATACAATTTGGACATATCACTAAGCTGTTGTCCAAAGTGTTTGGAGCGGGAAATTGTGTACTGGTTAATTAACGTTACTAAAGACAACAACACAGTAGATGCAAGAGTTAACTGCCAAGAAATTGATAGTAGCAATCCAATAAATACAAAAATCGTAATAACATTAATAATTAATTTAATCACATTACTGATAGAACCTGCCGCCCGGCCAATTTCTCCTCCCAGACTATTTAATAAATCACCAACTCTCATTTTGGTGTAGTAGTCTAGGTCAACCTCTAGTAATAATTTTAATCCGTCTTCTCGGATATCTGAAGTTAACTTTCTTGTAAAAGAGCTTGATGTTAAAGAACTAGTATAAGCGGCTAAATTTTTTAAACAAATTGTCAATATAATTGCTCCCGACATGACCAATATCCGATAGTTCTCTGGAACGTTATCAAACGGAGTCATGATCGATCTGAGCAGGGGAGGGGCGTTAGTTAAGTCTATTTCTTGTCCCACTATCTTTAAAACTATCGGCACAATCAAAGTTGTGCTGATACCATTAAATAAAGCACCAGAAAATCCCAATAATACTGTCAGAAAAATCCAGCCGGGATATGGTTTGGCAAATTTTAGTAGTAGTTTTCTGGTAGACATCTGTTTTTCTTATCACACCTAAGCTATTTTTAACATTAATTATTCTGTAATCTCTACATATTTCACCTTTCGCATCAAGAGTAATAGAAAATTATTATACAAATAACTGTGTTTTTACTGTCAACCAAGATAATATACTCCTAATTTTACGTTATTCACCATCTACCACCGAGCGTCAATCTTCATAACTGAGCAATTAATGATTGCAGGGTAGAAGCCATCGCCTCTAAACTATATTTCTCGACACATCTTTCTCTAGCTTGTTGACCACGCTCATTAGCCAAATTTAAATCTTGAAATATCAATTGAATCTTCTGGGCAATTTGTGCTGGCGATGCTGGGTCTACTAAATAACCAGTATCCGCTAAAATTTCTGTAATATCTCCTACATGAGTTGATAATACAGGTTTAGCCATTGCCATCCCATCTGTCAACTTTAGAGGAAACTGAGCGCGAGAGGTTAAGGTATCCCGTTGCGGAACGACAACAACGTGAGCCGCCGCCACAATTTCTGGCATTACATCTACCGGACACTTTGGCAACTTAATAATCCAACGTCCCCATTTTTGAATGAGTTGCTCATCGTAGTCATCGTAAGGACTACCACCGACAATCACCAGTCTTAAATCTGACTCATTTAACAAATCCAAAGCCATTAAGACATCTTCCACCCCCTTGTGAGGACGTGGTGCGCCAGGAAACATTAAAATTCTATATTCAGACAAGTCATAACGCTCTCTACTGATTTCTGGGTCATACTTACTAGGATCAAACATAGCAGTATCTTTCCCATTAGGTACATAAACACCGCCAAAACGGTTTTGCAAAAACTGAGTATCTACTGTGACAGCATCTGCTTTTGGTACTAACTTTTCTATCCATTGAAGATACAATGGATGATCTGGAAACCTCAATGCTCCATTAGGCTTAAAAATATCTCTGTACAATTGCTTCAAACCAGGACGATATTGCCATTCATCGCCGCCATACCAACTCAGTTCCCAGTCATCCATATCTAAAAGTAAAGGACGATGGGTACTAAACTTCTTCAATAGCGAAACGCCAAAACTCGTTGGTTTAGGTTTTACTGCATAAATAATATCCCCATCTATTTTTTGTAAGATTTCTTGGGCCGAACCAAAAAAATTGGGATAGTTAGTGCCGGTAATAGGAATAACTGTAATTTCATTAGGTGGAATTGCATACAGTTCTTTTCCGTAAATAAATCCAATAATTTCTACTTGATATTCCAGAAATTTCAAAATCTGAGCTAGTAAAAAAGCCCTAACACTTCCACCACCAGATAAGTCGCTAACAATTAATGAAACCTTCATTATTTCTAAATAAGCCGTTCAATAAAATGGTAAATAATAGACCCTACTAGATGGGTAAAAAAGAATAATGGGCAAAAATTAGGTTTTTGAAAATTATAAATCAACTCATGTTAGTTAGTTCATCAGGATAAATTGAGCATATTTTTAACCAAATCTAATTTCTCTGATACAAGAGAGATGATTTTTTTTGACCGGGGTCCGCGATACTTTTCATATAATAAAAAACTTGGTGTAATTGCTCTCATTTTATTTACTAACTTTATAGTAAATTTATTATTTAATTTTACCTTTTTGTCGAATAATTTAACTGGTGTAGGAGCTATTTTAATTAATTGATCAAATATGGATTTATCTTGTTCTCGGATAGCTTCTTCCAAAAGATACTCTATGCCGATTGTGCAGAGCTTATGCAAGTCTGGATGCTTTTGTATGACATTTTCATAAAATAAAATATAGTAATTTCTCATATAAGGCCAGTTATTGGTCCGATTGGTTTGATGTTTTGTATAATAAGCACCAATCATAGGGGTATAAACAAAATTCGCACCTTTTCTGAGAATATCTATGGCAAAATATCTATCCCCCAGAGCTTTAAGATATTCAGGAAATTGAATTTTACTCAATATATTCCTGTGCATCAACATGGCTTGCTGAAGACAAGGATGAGGTGAGGCTGCTAAAAAATCGGGGATGAGTAAACGTTGAATTAGTTGCTCTGTAGTTAATAAACCGATAATATTTTCCTGACGGTTAACAATATTTTCTTGAGCATCTATAAATACTCGTTCATAATCTGAATAAAATATAACATTTTCAGAAAAATCAACTTGTGCTAGATGATTGAGTTGAAATCTAATTTTGTCTTCATGAATCCAATCATCTGCATCTAGACATTGAATCCATTCTCCCTGAGCCTTTTGAATCCCAAAATTGCGAGAAGATGGTAGTCCACTGTTTTCTTTGAAAAAGTATTTTACTCGCTGATCAATACCCATTAATTGCTCAGATACTTGACGAGTGTTATCAGTAGAACCATCATCTATAATCAAACACTCAATCTCAGTGTGGGTTTGTGATAATACACTTGTGACTGAACGCTCAAGGTAGTGTCCTTGATTAAAGCAATTAATAATAATTGATACCAGTGGAGGCATTTCTTAAGTGTTCCTCATGATCATAATTTGTCAGTTAATACTCACTATCATAGAGATAGTAGGCGTATTCACTTGCCCTGAAGACTTTTGGTTCTTAAGATAGCACAGATTTTTAGTGTAATTCCTGATAATGATTTTTCTCTAAGAGTCTTAGTTACCTAGTGGTCTTATAAAACTAAGCTACGTATAATTATGACGATGAGTTACCAATTAACTAGTTTTAGCTGTCCTGTTTGGATATAGTTAAAAACACGATTAATCTGACGACGCTCTCCTTCACGAACATCTCTTTTATTGAAAACAGTAGAGGTAAGCAAGGTATGGTCTTGACGACTCATCTTACCAGAGCTGAGGATTTTGTCTACAATTTGCTTTACTAACATCTCTGATTGGTCTTCGAGATTGCTATATATGTAACTTTGGTTACAACTCATAAATTATCCTACTTAAATAAAGGTGTCATAGCACTACGAATGAATCTTCTTTGCTTCAAAGTAAATATAAATACTACTACATAAAATTCCTTAAGTAATTTGACAGCAAAAAAGAACACACTAAATCTAACTGTGCATCAAGTCTTCCTCCTAGAGAATTTTTACTGATCAATTAAAATATTCTTTACATTTTTTTGTATTGTTTAAGTATAAGTACAGACTTGGACCAAAAAAGCGATGAAAAGGGAGACTGTAATATAAAAAATACAAGTATTTAATCAGACTTGGGGCAATATCTAGTGATTTACTAGTAATTAAGAGTTGAAAATATATACCAAGCACTAACTTATGAGGAAATAAAACCGATGCAAGTCATTCGTCTTGAGGCACTCTCAGACAACTATATATTTTTACTGCATGACCCTAAACAAAATATTGCAGCTGTTGTTGATCCCGCAGAAGCTGAACCATTACTCAAGGAACTTGCAGAACTGAAAGCGGAATTAGTGGCAATTTTTAATACACACCACCATCATGACCATGTAGGTGGAAATCAGCCGCTAATCCAAAAATTCCCGCAAGTGAAAGTTTATGGTGGTGCGGAAGATAAAGGCAGAATACCAAGACAGGAGGTATTTTTACAGGAAGGCGATCGCGTCCAATTTGCTGATAGAGTAGCAGAGGTCATCTTTATTCCTGGACACACCCGCGCTCATATCGCTTACTACTTCCCCCCCCAAACAGCCAATGAACCTGGGGAGTTATTCAGTGGTGATACCTTGTTTGCTGGTGGTTGTGGTCGCTTATTTGAAGGTACACCAGCGCAAATGATGGAATCTCTTAGTAAACTTAGGTCTTTACCAGATAATACTCGTGTTTGGTGCGCCCACGAATACACCTTAAAAAATTTACAATTTGCTCTGACAATAGACGGTAATAATACGGAACTGCAAAAACGTAGTTATCAAGTCAAAGCACAACGCAGTCGCCAAGAACCTACTGTCCCCTCAATGTTGGGAATAGAAAAGCTGACAAATCCCTTTTTACGTTGGGAGCAACCAGCACTACAGTTAGCAGCTAATAGTAGTGACCCTGTGCAAACATTTGCCAGGATTCGGGGAATGAAGGATATGTTTTAGTCACTTGTCCCCAATCCCCAATCCCCATTACCCCTTATCCCCAGAGGGGGCCCCGAGTTCCCCAATCTCCAATCCCTATTTTAAAATTTTTAGCACTAAGGAGTTGCGATCGCCCCCCGCCTTTCGCTAGGATCTGTAAGCTTTGGGATTATAGTATTGGTTGGGATACAGCTACGCTCACGTAGATTATCCTGCTGCCACCCAAGTTAATGAGATTTTACAGGAAAAACGGAAAACAATGGCGAAACGCATACAATTAGTTTTAACTAAGGATGTCAGCAAGCTAGGAAAATCTGGCGATTTAGTAGATGTAGCTCCTGGCTATGCTCGTAATTATCTGATTCCTCAGAGTTTTGCAACTCATGTTACTCCCGGTATTCTTAGACAAGTAGAACGCCGTCGGGAAGTAGAACGGCAACGCCAATTAGAGCTGAAACAACAAGCACAAGAACAAAAAGCCGCCTTAGAAAAAGTTAGCAGCTTGCAAATTGCCAAGCAAGTTGGTGAAAACGAAGCGATTTTTGGTACTGTCACCACCCAAGATGTTGTTGATGCTATCCAAGCAGCTACAGGTCAAGAAATAGACCGTCGTGGTATTACTATTCCAGATATTGGCAAGTTGGGTACTTACAAAGCAGATATTAAGTTGCACTCTGAAGTCACAGCGCAAATTGATATTCAAGTGGTGGCTAGTTAAACTAGGGAGGGACAGGTGACAGGGGACAGGGGACAGGTGACAGGAGAGGGGATAGTTTTACCCCAATACCCTTGCCCCATGCCCAATTTCCCCTGCCTAATGAATAAATTATGGCTGAAGAATTAAGTTTTGAATCGCGTGGTAGCAATAGCCTCCCACCCCAAAACATCGAAGCGGAAGAAGCGATTTTAGGGGGTATTTTACTAGACCCAGAGGCGATTAGTCGAGTTAGCGATCGCCTAATTCCTGAAGCTTTTTATATTACTGCTCATAAAGATATCTATCAAGCTACCCTCCGCCTCCACGCCCAGGGTAAACCTACAGATTTACTCGCGGTGACAAGTTGGCTGGCTGACAACGATTTACTGGCGCGGATAGGTGGTAGAAATAAGTTAGCCACATTGGTAGATCGTACAGTCTCAGCCGTAAATATTGATGCCTTAGCAGGGTTAGTTATGGAAAAATACCTGCGACGGCAATTAATTAAGGCTGGTAATGAAATTGTTCATCTCGGTTATGAGACTGAAACCGAGTTACCCATTGTTTTAGATAAAGCCGAACAAAAGGTTTTCGGTGTTACTCAAGAACGTCCCCAATCAGGTTTAACTCACATTGCCGAAACCCTGATTAATAATTTTCAAGAAATTGAGGAACGAAATCAAGGTATTGCCTTACCGGGGATTCCCTGCGGCTTCTATGATTTGGATGCCATGACTAGCGGTTTTCAGCGTTCTGATTTGATTATTGTCGCTGGGAGACCGTCAATGGGGAAAACAGCTTTTTGCCTCAACCTAGCTCATAATATCGCCGCTTCTATGCGATTACCTGTGGCTGTGTTCAGCTTGGAAATGTCAAAAGAGCAATTAGTACAACGTTTATTAGCTAGCGAAGCACAGATTGAAAGTGGTTATCTGCGGAGTGGACGGCTGAGTCAAACTCAATGGGAACCTTTAAGCCGTGCGATCGGTATGCTGTCGGAAATGTCGATTTTTATCGACGATACGCCCAATATTACCGTTACCCAAATGCGGAGTCAAGCGAGGCGACTGCAAGCAGAACAGGGTGTAGAACTGGGTTTAGTCGTGATAGATTATCTGCAATTAATGGAAGGTGGAGGTGATAACCGTGTCCAAGAGTTATCGAAAATTACCCGTTCTCTCAAAGGTTTGGCGCGGGAATTATCTGTGCCGGTGATTGCGTTATCTCAGTTAAGTCGTGGGGTGGAAGCACGCACTAATAAGCGTCCGATGTTATCTGATTTGAGAGAATCTGGTTGTTTAACTGGTGATAGTTTGGTGACGTTAGCAGATAGCGGTCTACAAGTTCCTATTCAGGAATTAGTAGGTAAATCTGGTTTTGCAGTTTGGGCGTTAAATGAAACTACAATGCAGTTAGAGAAAGCAATTGTTAGCCATGCTTTTTCTACAGGTGTCAAGCCTGTATTTACCTTAAAAACCCGCTTGGGAAGAAAAATTCGCGCCACTGGTAATCATAAGTTTTTAACAATTAATGGCTGGTGCAGATTAGATGAATTCAAAATAGGCGATCACCTGGCTTTACCTAACCTCTTAGTAGCAAGTGTTAGCAATTCTGAAATTGTGATTCAATCGACACTGTATAAACGCAATGCGAGTAGAGAAAGAACTGCAACCTTGACTAATCTTGCCCAATCTGAAGAAATAAATCTCTTAGGAAAAAATGATATTTATTGGGATGAAATTATATCAATTGCAGCTACCGACGAAGAGGAAGTTTATGATTTAACAGTTCCTATATGGCACAATTTTGTGGCAAATAACATTATTGTTCATAATTCTATTGAACAAGATGCGGATTTAGTCATCATGTTATATCGAGATGATTATTATAATTCTGATAGTCCCGATCGCGGTATTGCAGAAGTCATAGTTGCCAAACACCGCAACGGCCCGACAGGTACAGTCAAATTACTATTTGATCCGCAATTTACCAAGTTTAAAAATTTGGCTAGACAGGGTAATTATTAGACTGCTAACCTAAATAGCGCACTCAGGAGCAGTAGATATATGTTAGGATTTGACCGCATTACATTTGACCCCCGCATTATGGGTGGACAAGCTTGCATTAGGGGAATGCGAGTTCCGGTTTCATTAATTTTAAATTTGGTCGCCAATGGCAAAACAGTGGCTGAAATCATAGAAGATTATCCATATTTGGAATCAGACGATATTCAGCAATCATTAATGTATGCTGCATGGTTGGCACGCGAACAGGTTTTTCCCATACTTGGTGAGCAAGCTGGATGAAATTTAGGAATCAAGCATGATAAAATAATCATGGCAATGCGCCCAGATGCGCCCAGTGAGCCAAGATTGGTGTTTCTCGCCAGATAACTCGCATCACCAAAAGGAAATACCGGAATACCGGGGGGTCGAATGTTGTGAATGAGATAACGATACATGAGAATAAGTATTTTTTAGTTTGCCGTCGGGCAGTCGGTGAACTTTAAACAGATGCTTGTGGAGGGGAATCTGGACGGGGTTTTGAGTCAGAGATGGTTCAAAACTAGACAAACCCATTGAAGCAAGAATCTCCCACTACAATGCAAAGCATTTAGTGGTGAGAGTGTCAATGAATTTGTAGCGTAGAACTGGCTGAACGTCCAAACTCTTCTGGTGCATACTGCAAATGAACTTCCGCGCCAGGCCAGAGGAATGTACCGGGAGTTACAGAACGGACTAAGTAGTGCAGGCTATAAACTCCTGGTTCGAGGTAGTCAGCGTAGGCGATAATGCGATCGCGGTAGATATTCTTATAGCCAAGTTGCCAACTATCGGCCTGTGCTTGTAATGCGACTGTTGCAGTTTGAAAACTCTGGTCTATTGCTTCTAATCCTGCTGGTAATGGGTCTTTAATTACTATATGATCCACAGGATGGTCAGCAATGATTTCTAAACCAATATCAAACACTTGTCCACTTTCTACACTTAATGGTTTATCAAAAGCGTAAATCCCTGTTTTTTGCAGAGGTTTAGTTTCTCCAACTTTGCTAATGGCTTTTGTAACTCGTAAACCGTTAAATCTCCCCGGTTGGTTTCCTTGCAAACGGTAGTTATAAGCTACTAAATAATGTAATTTACCATTACCAGATTTTTGCAAGGTCAAATCATGACGACCACGAGGTAATTTATCCATTGAGATATTTAATTGTAAACTAGGATTTTGATAGCCATTAAAGCGATTTTCTCCGAGTTTTTTACCTGCTAATTGTACTGTCGCTAAAAAGTTGGGTGGTGTGGGTTGGAGTTGGCTATATTCTACTAATGCTGTTAAAGCTTGAGCATTATTATAATCGGTTTGCCATGTGCCGTTTCTGCGTTGTGCTAACAGACTTTGAAATAATTTATCGATGACTTCTGGCTTACTTTGTTTGGCGATAAATAATCTTAAAGCCTGTGCTTGTGCTGTGGTATTTGAACTCATCCATCCCCATTGTTTGGGTAAGCTAATCACTGCTGTCCTAACAGTTTCGTAGATATTCTTTTGTAACTGATTGAACATTTGTTGTGATTCATCCTGCCATTCTGGGAATTGAGATAAATACCGTGCTAGTTTGATTTGGGTAACGATATCAAAATTATTACGTTGTTGATAAATATTCCCTAAGAAACTATTGCGTTTATCTCCCAGTTCTGCTAATGCAATTAAAGCATTGAGTTGTAGTTGAGTTTTACATAATTGCTGTTTACAAAAGTCGTATTGTCCAGGGTTCGCCAAGACTTTCTGCAAATAATTCTTTAAGCGAGATAACATTGCAGTATCTACAGAATTGGGGAAGGCTTGTTTGGCTTGACTTAGAGATGCAGCAGCGTAAGCAGAAACCCAAGGGTCAGATTTTTCTTGTCCTGGGAAGGCTGCAAAACCACCATCAGCGATTTGCAATTTTTGTAATTGGGTAATGGCTTGATTCGCCTGTTGCTGAGGATTAAATTCTGCAAATGTTTGATTATATTTTTGCGTTAAAGTTTGTAGGTTAGCCGCAATCATTAACTGACTCGCCGCAGGTTCAGCGAAGGGTAAATCATTATCTGCTAATACTTGTTTAGCTGGTGCTTTGATTTCTGGGATTAAGGTACTCGCTAGTTGAATATCTAAACCGCCAGCTTCCAAAGAGACATTTTTATCAACATTGAGAAGAATTTTGACTTGCTTATCAGTCACGCCAGTTTCTACAACTTGTTCTGTAACTTCTAACGGCTTGACTTCTAACGGTACGGCAAAGGCATCGGCGGCTGTATTATTTAGCTGGGTAGTAAAGCGGACTTGCGCCACGCCGACATTCTCAGCCACCATTGGAAAGCGATAAGCTTGAGTTGTTGATTGTGTTTTGGTTTGTAAATTAGTGGTGTTGGGGTTCTTTTCAGCAAATTTGACTGTACCGTTGAGTTCGCCGTTAATTGTTAAGTTTCCTGAAGTATCAGTGTTATTGGTGACAGATAAACCGGCTAAGATGCGATCGCCTGGACGGGCAAACTGTGGCAAAATGGCATTAGTTAGTAGTGGCTTGGTGGTGATAAACGTCGCGTCCCCATTACCAAAGCGGAGATTTCCATCAGTAGCGACAACCATTACCCGCCATGTAGTTAAGTCATCTGGTAATTTCAAAGATATCTGTGCTTTACCATCAGCATCGGTGAGGACAGAACCATTGTAATAAGCTAAAGCTTGGAAATCTGTGCGGACACGGGTATTAGCTGCATTGGCTGAAAACCCGCCACCATAACCCCAACCTTTAGGTTTCGCTACCTCTTGGGGTTGTATCACCACATCAGGACGATTATCACTAAAGCGGGTAGATATTGGCTGTTCTGCGTAAACTGTATCTACCAAATTTGGCGGACGATAACCAGACAGTTGTAACACCGCCTCATTTACCACCATGACGGTTAATTGTCCTTGGGTGGGTTGATTTTGGTTATCTTTCAGTTCTAGTTGTATCGTTGACTCTGCACCTGGTGCTAATGAGGCTTGCAATGGTGTAACTTGCACTTTTAAATATTTATCTTGCAAGTTCACTTTAAAAGGCGTAAACCCAATTTTGACTAACTTATCTAAACTTCCCGCTTCTACTTGATTTAGAGGCGTACCTTGTCTAACTAACACAGCTTCTACTGCTGCGTTGGGTAACATTTCCGGCGTGACTTGAAATTGAATTTGTGGTGCGCCTCCCTTGGTTTTAGTTAGCTGTTGATACAGAGGTTTATCTTTAATAACGGCGAAATATAACTCTGCATCTGGGTAGGGAGATTGAATTAAAGCGGTAGCAATTTCACCAGGTTTATATTCTTTTTTATCTAGTTTAACTTCTAAGCGGTTCTGTTCTTCTGAACCCCAATAAACTGGATTATTTCCTGTCACCCAAATTTGGCTATCTGTGGCTGTTAATTCTTCTTGAGAATTGCTAAAATTAGCTCGAATGCGATATGAACCTGATGCGGATGGTGTGAAATTTACAATTTGGGGACTTTCCGCAGATGTAATTTCTGCGTGTGCTACCGTCTTATATTCAACTTGGTTTTTTGCTGTGCGACTACCTTCTACTAATTGCGTCACACTACTATATTTCATCTGTTGTAATTCTACCCTGACTCGTTGATTGGTCATGAGTTTTCCTGTAGGTTCAGTCACAATCACTTCTACAGGGAAAGGTTTATCAGAATTGGCAATAAAATTACTTTTTAAACCAATCAAACGATTACTTGGTAAAGCTGTAAAGGATTTGGAACTAGCCACAGATAAATTAGAAACATCTGCAACTTGTACATCCACACGGTAAGTCATGGGATAGGGTAAATCTTTCGCCACCGTTACCGTTTGACTGGTTTTACCATTTGCATTTAATTTAGTATTAGTTTCTAAGACATCACTAGGAACAGCAGGAGTTTCTTCTGGCCAAAACCATTGTCTACCAAAACTAAATTCTTCCCAATTTTTAGGGATAAAATTCTCCTGGCGACGAGTCACAAAATATTTGGCTTCTCCTCCCTCGACTGGCGCACCAAATAAATAATTACTCGCTGCTGTCGTCTCCACCTTATCCCCAACCAAGGCAAATTCTTTATCTACATCGAGTTCGACTTTAAAATTCGGCGGTTTAAATTCAGCTACCCGAAACTCACCGGAAATTTCTCTGTTGTCTTTACCCTTAGCTTGGATTGTATAGTACCCTAATTTTTGATTATTATTGATTGGTAATTCTAGCGAAAATGTCCCAAATTGATTTGTAGTTTTATTCCCTAAGTCTGTCTTCTGTCCATCAGGATTTATCAAACTTACTTGGTAAACTGCATTTTTATCTTGCTGAATCATCCCATTTTCTAAATAGTCAGCAAAACCAGTAAAAGCAGCTTTTTCTCCTGGTTGATATAACTGCCTATCTGAGAATATTACCCCGCGTGAAACTGGTTTGTTATCTGCCCAACCTGCATCAATACCATAACCATAAACACCGCTATATTCTTCGGTTTTTGTAAATGCCCAATCTTGATTTTCACGAGCAATTACTAATAATTCTGGTGATTTGACAAACTCTTTATTGGTGATATAACATTGCTGTAAATCTTGACGCTGAAGTCTTAAATTACCATCATTATCTGTTTTACCTGTGACACAAGGTTGAACTGGATCACGATATTTAGCATCTAATCTTAATTGATAAATTTCGATAGGTGCAGCTTTCACAGGTGAACCATCACTAAGATGATTGACACGAATGAAAGCAGAATCAGGAAACCATTGGCTAAATACACCCAAATTTGTTAATTGCACTAAGCCATAAGTCGTAGGTTCTCGCCACAATTCTTTACCGTTGTCTTGATATTTATTTGTGCGTGCCTGCACCCCATAGGCTAACATTCCTGTAGCAGCACCAAGTTTTTCTCGTAGTGGTACAGTGACATCAGTCTGCTGATTATTTTTAGCTGAAACTTTAAAACTTTGCCACTCACTTAGTTTTGGTAATAAATCATTATCATTACCTTGGGGATAAGCTCCCCTAGCGTAAACTAAATCTGTAGGTTGTACTACCCGATAAGCGGCTTTATATTGTGACTCTGGTAAGTTGACTGTATTAATATTGAGTTGTAAATTCTGCCCGGATGGAAAAATATGCAAATCCGAGGGAGTCCAGATATCCCCGGCTAAGTCTCCAGTATTATAGTTGAGTATGACAGGTTTATTTAAGGTTTGTCCAAACTTATCTTTGAGGTTTTTATCAATAGTAATTTTATAGTTAGTAGCTGGTGCTAAAGCATAGGGATTGATGCTGATAAATCTATCTTCATCACCTATTTGTAGCAGTCTAGAAATATCTTTTGGTGCAGGGTCAATTTTAATATGTTCTCTAACAGTATCTGCAACTAATATATTATTAAACTCTAGCTGGGGACTGCCTTTTACAAATCTCCCGTAAGTTCCGCCTGCATCTGGTTGTCCGTAAAAGTTAATTTGTTTAAATGCTAAAGGTGAATAAGTTGCTAATTTACTGACAAATTCTTTATCTGTAGGTAAGTTACCATCCGCAGGTAAGATACCAGGAGAAAATACCAGTCGATAACTCGTAGCTTTTTCTAAATTTTGTTGGGGAAATAAATCATAAACCCAATTACGGGCTGAAGGGTCGAATTTTTCTAAAGGTTCTTCATTTTCTGTTGGCTGTTCGGCTTTAGCTAAAGCTACTTTAAAACTAACACCTTTACTTTTTCCTTCGGGAATTAACTGGAGATGTTCTTGGACAGAAGCTAAGTTAAGTTCTGTATTAGAGGTAAATTGTAGTTTTGGCTGTAAGTCAACTGGCTGAATTTCTGCTTGTTCTACAGGATTTACACCGGGTAAGTTAGTTAATTCAATGGGGTTAGTATTAAAAGTCCAAGCTAAATCTTTTTCTAGGCGATGATTTTTTAAGTCTGCTAAACCTGCTTTGAGGGTAACTTGCAATCTTGTGGCTTGGGGTAAGGCTTTATCTGCTTGAAAGCCTACCATGCGCGGTGTTAAAAAGCGAAATTGACCGGGTAAGGGTGGCCAAAGGGCAAATTTTTGTAATAGGTTTTGTTGTTCGGGAGTGTCTAGTTTTTCGACGGGGATTAATGGTTCTTTGAAGCGGATGCGAATTTGATTGAGGGGTTTGGCGTTACCAATGGGGCTAATTTGTTCAATCCAATCTGGTAAGTTGGGTGGGGTGAGTGCTGTAACGGTTGGGAGTTGTGGTTTTGATGATATGCCAATAAAGTTACAAGATGCGATTCCTAATATGAGTGCAAAGGTTAGTAGGAATCGCATGAAAGTTTTTATAATCATGCTGGGTTTGTATGTGATTTAGAATAGGAATTTATCTCACGCAGAGGCGCAGAGAGGGAAAGTCTGAGATTTTATAGATTATGGAACAGCTACATTATATGGATAACCAATTTTGTGTGATTGTTTCCTGAAATGATCACAATTGTTAACTATTTGGTTTTAATTAATTTTTGTAAATTAAGTGATTGAGAAAACGTTAACTTGAAAAGGTGATGTGTATTTATTTAGTTGAGATGAAATTAAAGCTAATTACGTGATGAATAGGGTAAAGGGTTGGCGGCGGAAAATTACACAACAACTTAGACATCGTAAAAGTATTAAGGTGGTTTTGGTTGTGGTGTTGATGTGCCTATGTGTGCGATTATTGCCTTATTTTGCACCGATTCGTGCTGGAGATATTGCACAGAATCAACTGGCTTGGGAATTTAGCGATCGCAATGGGCTACCATTAGGAACAATCCTCACTCGTGACCAAGAACATACCGCAGTTGTACCACTAAAGCAGGTTTCACCCCAATTTATCCAAGCAATTTTAGCGGCGGAAGATGGTAGCTTCTATCATCATGGCGCATTGGATATGCAGGCTATTATCCGCGCTATCCAACAAGCCATTCATACCAAAAAAATTGTTTCTGGTGCTTCCACAATTACCATGCAATTGGCGCGGATGTTAGCACCATCCCCCCGCAACCTCTCTGGGAAAATTAAGGAGATTTGGTTGGCTTGGCGGTTAGCAGCAGGGATGAACAAAGACGAAATCCTGTCTGCATATGTTAATCGTCTACCAATGGGAGGTAATATCTACGGTGTAGAAGCCGCCGCTAGAACTTATTTTTCCATCCCCGCCAGTGATTTAAATATCGCCCAAGCCAGTCTCCTTGCTGCTATTCCTAATAATCCCACTTATTTTGACCCGTTACAGCATTGGAATCGACTCCAGCAGCGACAAAAATATGTCCTCAACCGCATGGTACAAGAGGGGTATATTACTAACCAAATAGTTGAGAAAACCCTCACCGAAAAAGTCGTCTTTCAGTCACGGAAACGAGGAATTCTCGCCGCACCTCATTTTTTATTTTGGTTAGTCAGTCAGTTATCTGAGACAGAAATAACTTCCCCCGTTCGCACCACTATAGATAAATCCTTACAGCAATTTGTCGAAGCGCAAGTACAGCAAGTAATTTCCCACCTCGCCGCCAATAATGTCCACGATGCGGCGGCTTTGGTAATTGACAACCACACTGGGGAAGTTTTAGCCTATGTCGGTTCACCTGATTACTTTAATGAAGCCAAACTAGGACGTAACGATGGCGTACAGGCGTTACGTCAACCGGGTTCTACCCTCAAGCCGTTTGTGTATGAGTTGGCTTTAGAAAAAGATGCGATTCGCCCAAACACTATTTTGGCTGATGTACCCACCCACTACGCTATTCCCGGTGCAAAACTGTATAGTCCCACAGACTACAGCCAGAACTTTCTCGGCCCCGTCAGAATACGCCTAGCTTTAGCTAATTCCCTCAACATACCAGCCGTGCGCGTCTTAGAAAAAGTCGGCGTACCATCTTTTTTAGCACGTCTACATCAACTTGGCTTTACCCACCTCAAGCAAACCCCAGAATATTACGGTTTAGGTTTAACTCTCGGTAGCGGCGAAGTCTCTCTCTGGGAACTAGCCCAAGCTTACTTCACCATCGCCCAACAAGGAAAAACCACACCTTTAGTTCCTGTATTTTCCCAATCCCCAGTCCCCAATCCCCAGTCCCCAGTACCCACCACATGGCAACTTATCACCGATATGCTGAGTGATAACCATGCCCGTGCTACAGCTTTTGGTGTAGACTCGGTGTTAAATTTACCCTTCCCCGCAGCTGTCAAAACTGGTACTTCCTCCAACTTCCGCGATACTTGGACAGTTGGCTTTACTACCGACTACACCGTTGCAACTTGGGTAGGAAATTTCAACGGTGAACCGATGCGTCAAGTGTCGGGAGTCATGGGTGCAGCACCTCTATGGAATCGCATCATGTTACACCTGCACGAACACCAAGAATCAGCCGCTTTTCCCTCTCCAACAGGATTGATTAAACTGCCTATATGTGCTGTCTCTGGCTTAAAACCCACACCAGACTGTAACTCTGTGGTGCAGGAATATTTTTATCCTCAAGATAAAATCGCCTATGAAACTCAGCAGGATTTTAATTTACCGTCAGAGTATGATGAATGGCTAGCAAAACAGCCGTCATCAAGTTTAGTTACTAATAATTTAAGGATTCTCTCTCCCAAAAATGGTGATTTATTTTTGGTATATCCCGGTACAGAGGGACAGCAAAAATTAGAATTCAAACTAGCAGGAAATAAATCTACATCTGTGGAGTGGTGGCTGAATGGGGAAAAGCTAGATAGCCAAGTTAATTCTATGTTTTGGTATTTGCGTCCTGGTAACTGGACTTTGGCAGCGAGAAGCGGGGAAAGGCAGGATAAAGTTAGTTTTCAAGTCGATTTAGCTAATATTCGTTCCACACGTCGGGGTTTTTCTATCGCCAATCCCCAATAATATAATCTCTTCATGGCATTAAATTAGTAATGCTGAATAAATTCTGATCATCAATAGATGGAAGGGTTAAAATTTTATCTTGTATAAATCAAATAATTCTCCCGTCAATCTGGTGACAATTTTCGCCCCAGATGCTTTGATGGTTTTTTCCCACACCGCCACAGGTTCTAGAAAAACTTCCGCATCTAAATAGGTTTCTAGCACAGCCCAATCTTCTGCTAAAGAGTGTTCAGGGTTGAGGATATCAAATACAAATAGTCCACCGGGTTTTAACACCCGTTTGACTTCTGTTAATACAGAACTCCAATATTCCAGGGGAAAATAGCAGCTAAATCCTGTAGCGATCGCTAAATCAAATTGCTCTGTGGCATAATTCAATTGATGTGCTGCGCCTAATTCCACCCCTTTAAATAACTTAGAATTCAACTGTGAACCACGAGAATTTAAGGTATCTCGCGCCACATTACTAATTTCTTGACCGTAAAAAAAGGCTTGCCAATCTCGCCAAGGATAAATCAAAAAGCTGACACCACAACCAATATCCAAACAGTGCTGATTTTTTTGGGGTTTAGCAATTTCCCAGAAAGGCGAAACAATTCTCCCCGTCAACAGTCCAGATTTCCATTCTTGAAATATCGGCATGGACTGCACTTCTTCAGGTAGTTCAAATTGTTCATTGTGATATTGTTTATTGAAGCGATATGCTACCTGCGCTACCCTCTGCTGCCATTTCTCTTGTTGAGTGTTTACTGAAAATAGAGGATTGTAGGAAGAATTTTTAGACATTTTAGAGACGGTTGACGGTTGACGGTTGACGGTTGACCGGGTATTGGGGATAGGATTTTACCCCTACACCCCTACACCCTTACACCCCCACACCCCTAATCTTTACTTAACCCCTAATAATTCCACATCAAACAACAGGGTAGCGTTAGGGGGAATCACACCACCAGCACCGCGAGAACCATAACCTAGTTCTGCGGGGATGATTAGCTGACGACGACCACCTACTTTCATAGTGCTGAGTCCTTCATCCCAACCTTGAATTACCTGTCCAACACCGATGGTAAAGCTAAAAGGACGATTGCGATCGCGGGAACTATCAAATTTAGTCCCATTTTCTAAAGTACCGGTGTAATGCACTGTCACGGTTTGTCCCTTTACAGGTGTTGCACCAGTTCCCTCTTCTATTTCCTCATACTTCAAACCAGAAGGGGTAGTAACGACTTTGGAGGCATCAGACATATGATTGTTCGCTATTAAGGTATTGTTTTCTGTAACGATGGTGGTTGCTGGTACAGTTGGGGTCACAGTTGCAGCAATAGCAGATTCCTGCTTACCGCCAATTTGTGACAACACTAAAACCACAACACAGACCAGCATGACACCCACGCTGAGTAAAATTGCTTTCAAAATTAGCCCTCCTACTGGGTAGTTTGGCGATGAAAATTACCAACAGAACAAAACTTAGTTTAAATCACAACCAGATCCTAACGCCAAAGCTTATTTTCTAAATCTCGGACTTGACGTTCCAATCTATCAATTCTACCCCGCAGTTCATCTACCTCAGACTGACGCGCTACCCCCAAATCCTGCATCATATTTCGCATTTGCCGTTGCATTTGCGTTTCCCACGTTCCCTGCTCTGACTTTAACTGCTCTACAATATCATCCATCACCGCCTTTGCTTGCTCAGGATTGAGTTTGCCGTCTTTTACCAATTCTTCACTGACTTCCTTAAGTTTTTCCGCTACTAGAGAAGTTGTCCCAATACCAAGCATCATTAGTTGTTGCAACCAGTTGTTGCTGTCCATACATCCTTCCTGTTATTTATTTCAAACCAGCCGACCTTTGCTTTTAACTATGTGCAATCAAGCTATGCTGGAAGCGTCGTTATTTTAGCCTACATCTCTATTTTGGCAAATTGGCAAACACATAGGATGATAAGGGTATGGTTATAGAATTTCTTAAGTTTAAAGTTACCCCCGGTACGCGAGAAGATTATCTACAAAAGGATGCAGCCATTTGGACAACTGTTTTGGCTAAGTATCCGGGGTTTTTGGGTAAAGAAGTGTGGATTAATCCGCAAGACTCCACAGAAATTATATTTATTATTCGTTGGGCAACGAAAGAACAATGGCAAGCCATACCCCTAGAAGATTTACAGGCGGTCGAGCAAAAATTTGCCCAAGTGATAGGTAATACCTATGAGTTAGTCGAGTCAAAAGAATATCAGGTACAGTAGTTAAGAACAACGCTCCCAAAAACTAGCACCCGATACTATTCTTTAAAAGAACTTACTTACCCAGTAAAACCCAATTTCTGCAATTATGTTTAAATATAGAGCAGTTTTCTGAACTCTTAGATATACTCAAAGTCACAACCTCAGCAGACGCGAGTATGATATTAGATTGGTTAGCTGTTTGGGGCATAACTCAAGCTGTCGGTTTTGCTTTTAAGTCGATTTTTGAAGACTTAGCAAAAGATGCCGCTAAAGATTGGGCGAAAGACTTATTAAAAGGTATTCCTGGCAACATTTTACAGCAGATAAAACCAGAAGATATTGACATTGCGGCTGGCAAAGCTTTAAAAGAATTCTTGCAATTAATGCAGCAAGAACTAGAAGATGCAGACTTAGAAGAAACCGAACTGCAACAATATAATCATGGTTTAAAAAAATTTATTGTTAATAAATCAATTAAGCTGATTCTCGGTGAACCTTTTCAAGCAAATTGTCAAGTTATAGACGCTAAAGTCTTAACCCATACCTGGCATGAAATGAAGTTACCCAATCTACCCCAGCAATTTGATTGGGAAAGATTAGCCAAACGCTATCTGAAAAAAGTTAAAGCAATTATTCGTGAATCCGAACAATTACGCCCACTTTTAGATTCCCAGTATCTAGAATCATTAAACAATACCTTGCTAGAAATTAATGGTATTACCCCAGATTTCGACTTAAAAAAATACCAAGAAGGACTCCGCGAGCGATATGGAAATCTTAAACTAGATAGTTTAGATACTACTGGTTACGCCTACAATGAATTAAAGTTGTGGCGGATGTTCATCCCTCAACAAGTGCGAGAAGTTCATCAAGTATTATCACAGGTGCATGAACTCCCTAAAGAACACCTCAAACGACTACAAGAAAGTAAGCAATTAGATGAAGAAATCACCCCAGAAGCTCTAGAATACTACAAACAAATTTATTTTGAACAGCCAACAACTTCAGTCTTAGATATTATCAATGATCCTCTAAATTATAACTATATAGTTATTTTAGGCGATCCTGGTTCTGGTAAATCGACATTATTACAATTTTTAGCATTAAATTGGGCAGAAACACCATTAAATAATGTAGTTTCTTCCGCAATTCCATTATTAATTGAGTTGCGTACCTATATCCGCAGAAGAGAAAATCATGAATGCCATAATTTTCTAGAATTTTTTCATAAATGTAGTGGTATAGTTCATCATCTCAATCAAAATAAACTCCACGAACAACTCAAAGCAGGTAATGCTTTAGTCATGTTTGATGGTTTAGATGAAGTATTTGATCTTGCCAAGCGAGAGGATGTAATTACAGATATTCATCGTTTTACCAATCAATATCCTGATGTCAGAGTAATTGTAACTTCTCGTGTAATTGGCTATAAACCACAAAGATTAAGAGATGCAGAATTTCGGCATTTCATGATCCAAGATTTAGAGCCAGAACAAATCCAAGAGTTTATCAATCGTTGGCATGAATTAAATTTTACAGATCAGGTAGATAGACATCGCAAAAAAGAACGATTACAACGAGCGATTGACACATCAAAAGCCATCACTGAACTAGCAGGAAATCCCCTCTTATTAACAATGATGGCGATTCTCAACCGTAACCAAGAATTACCCAGAGATAGGGCAACATTATACGAACAAGCATCACGGGTACTGCTACATCAATGGGATGTAGAACGCGCTTTAGTGGAAGATTATCGCCTAGATCCTAAAACCATTGATTATAAAGATAAACAGGCAATGTTGCGGCAAGTTGCCTATCATATGCAAACCAGTGCTAAGGGTTTAGTAGGCAATTTAATTAGTGCTAATGATTTAGAAAAAATCTTAATCCGCTATCTCAAAAACATCGAATTTGAACAACCGACAAAAGTTGCCAGAGTGATGATTAATCAACTACGGACTCGCAACTTTATGTTATGTTTTTTAGGCGCAGATTATTATGCTTTTGTGCATCGAACTTTTTTAGAATATTTCTGCGCTTGGGAATTTGTCTGGCAGTTTAAAGAAATACAAGTTATCTCTATTAAGGGACTCAATTGTGAAGTATTTGGTAAACATTGGCAAGATGAGACTTGGCATGAGGTGCTACGCCTAATTATCGCCATGATTGAATCGAGATTTGTTTGCGAAATCCTGGATTATTTAATAGCTCAAGATGGCGAAAAAGAAAAATTTATTAACTTGTTTTTAGCTGCTAAATGTCTAGCAGAAGTTAGAAATCGCTTATTAGTAGCGTCAGTCTCTACTAAATTACTAGATAAAATCAAAGCCTTAACCAAATACGACCTTAACTATTACTACCAACCCTATTTAGATGAAGAAGAAACTAAGTTAGTTCAAGAAATTCGCACCAAAGCAGTTGTATGTGTAGCCACAACCTGGAAAGATGACCCCGATACTCTCCCCTGGCTCAAACAACTAGCCACAGATGATAATAAAGATTATGTACGCCGTGTAGCCTTGCAAGAGTTAGCCAGAGGCTTTAAAGATGACCCTGATACTCTCCCTTGGCTGAAACAACACGCCATAAGTGATAATGATTGGACTGTGCGACAAGCCGCAGTGCAAGAATTAGTCAGGGGTTTCAAAGATGACCCTGATACCCTCCCCATTCTCCAAAAGCGCGCGATCGCAGATAATAGTGAATATGTCCGCCAAGTAGCAGTCCAGGAATTAGCCAGAGGTTTTAAAGATAATCCCAACACCTTATTTTGGCTGAAAAAACGTGCCACAGTGGATCAGTATGGGACTGTGCGCCAAGTAGCAATCCAAGAGTTAGCTAGGGGTTTCAAAGATTACCCCAATGTTCTCCCCTGGTTGAAACAATGCGCCGCCACTAATGAAGATTGGACTGTGCGCCAAGCGGTCGTACAGGAATTAGCTAGGGGTTTTAAAGATGACCCCGATACCTTAACCATCCTCAAACAAGCTGTAACCTCTGACGAGAATGAATATGTGCGCCAAGCCGCCGTACAAGAATTAGCCAGAGGTTTTAAAGATGACTCCGATACTCTCTGTATTTTGAAACAAATTGCGATCGCAGATAAATATTCCGATGTGCGCCAAACCGCCGTGCAAGAATTAGCCAGGGTGTTCAAAGATGACCCCCATACCCTCCCCTGGCTAAAACACCAAGCTACTGTTAGTGAAGATAAATATGTGCGCCGCGCCGCCGTTCAAGAACTAGCTAGGGTGTTTAAAGATGACCTTGATACCCTCAGTATCCTCAAACAACGCGCCGTTATTGATACTTATTCAGATGTGCGCCGTGCAGCCGTGCAAGAATTAGCCAGAGGCTTTAAAGATGACCTCGATACTCTCAGTATCCTTAAACAACGCGCGATCGCCGACGATAACGAATCGGTACGCCGGACAGCCGTCCAGGAATTAGCCAGGGGTTTCCACAATCACCCTGATACTCTCCCTATCCTCAAAAAATGTGCTAAATCTGAGAAATATGCAGATGTGCGCCAAGCCGCATTACAGGAATTAGCCACAGGATTTCCCCATGATCCTGAAACCCTTTCCATCCTCACAAAACGCGCTATATCTGACAAATATGCAGATGTACGCCAAGTCGCATTACAAGAATTAGCTAAAGGTTTTCCAGATTACCCTGAGATATTTGAGGTTTTCTACCACTGTGCTATTAATGATCCCTTTACCCGTGAGTACAATTTTCAACATAACCCCCGACAAGTAGCACTAGAAATAATTATTGAACATTATCCTCATCATCCCCAAACGCTACCACTATTACTCGACAGAGCAGAACATGATCAAGATGAACAAGTGCGGGAGTTTATTCATAAACTGAAGACAACAGCATATATATAAGCAATTAATTCATTAATTAATGTTCGGACACCTTCACTAGAAGTCCACCATCTTTCTGGATCGTACCCTTGGCTCTTAGATGCAATTATACCCACCTTAATCTCTGGAGATAACACTTTTTTAAAGAATAGCCAACTTCTGCGAGCATGAGCATCCCATGAGACAAGATTAATAGCTTTAATCTGTAAATTTGATCGGGTGATCCATTTACGGAATTCAACTACAGATATATAACTGCGGTCTTTTAAAACTGGCGGTGCAGGAACAGTAAATATCTTTTGTTCATCAACACCAATCTTTTTTAAAGTAGCTGCTGAAACCTCTGCAAAATTTTTATAATCAGTTAGATAAGTGCCTTTTCCTAAATCTCCTCCTGTAGTAATTATCATGCGATAATTACTATTTTTTAATTCATCTACAGCCTCTTTAATTGCATAATCTGGTATCCACCCTTCTATAACTAATGCGTCTGCCGATTCAAGTGGAGCATTAATAGCAAGGAATGAATGTAAATTAGTTATCGTGAACAATAATAAACAGACAAAAACACCCAGTGCAACTAGCCATCCTTGCAACGTCAGTATCCAAACTTCTTGACGCTTAAATAACCTAATTCCCCATAATTTTTTATATAAGCGATTTTTTCTTTGCATTAAACTCTGACCGATGACTTGTTTTTTAAATAAGTAAACACAGATTTATCACCAATATCAGGAGGAATTGCTTGCACTACTTTCCGCAACGCAAACACCAAGAATAAAGTTGCCCAAGCTCCTAACAAAAATTGTTCTGCCTGAGTGGGTAAAATACCTAATAAATGCCCTAATAATAGCAGGGGTACTATAACAGTTAACACTTTAGTTTCAGCGCGATTAAAGCAAAAAGCTTCTTTAAAATAAATCCCCGTCAAAGCAACAAAGGTAAACCCAACACCAAATAAAGTTAGTGGTTGATTGTAGACGGTGACAACAAAAGGTTCACTGTCATAATGCCCTATTAGAAATGAGGAAATACTACCAATCAACCAAAATACTTGCAATAGTCTATGCAACAGTGCCATGTAAATATGTATTGTTAATAAACTCACACCAAGAGCCAGGCTGAAACAAGTATATAAAGGGGTAAGTGCTTGGATAACAATGGGATTGTCGTTAAATAAGACTAAAGCACTGGCGATCGCAAAGCTCAATGCCGCTACCATTAACCCAGCACGATAGATAATTACACCTGTGCGATCGCTCTGAGTAATTGTAAACTCCCCAAACTGACCTTGATAAGCTTCTGGTGTAGATACTGTTGATGTCGTCATATAAATATCACAGTAGAGTTACAATTTTTCATTAAACAGCTAAAGCAATTAGCTGACAGTCCAATTGTACTATTATCAACTAGGAAAAACTCTCCCCATCCCCATAACTATTCCAAAGGATT
The DNA here is from genome assembly GCF_022063185.1 of Nostoc sp. UHCC 0870. Classification (NCBI taxonomy): domain Bacteria; kingdom Bacillati; phylum Cyanobacteriota; class Cyanophyceae; order Nostocales; family Nostocaceae; genus Nostoc; species Nostoc sp. UHCC 0870. The sequence continues at coordinate 2,043,778 of NZ_CP091913.1, forward strand.
CTGATTTTTATCCATAAATAACACTTCTAATCGATCATACAAATTGATTTGCATCTGTAAATGTGCGTTACGACCGTTAACGGCAATTTCTACCCAGCCATGACTCCCAACTAAAGCAATAGCGTCCCCAAACGGAACATCACTGTAAGTTTCACACCCTGGAATAATGACCCCTGAGATTTGTACACACCATTTTTTACCTTGCAGCCAACTCTCTGGAATATTACTCACTAAGTTGCCAAAATGATCTATATATTGAATGCAACCCACAACACCAGTTTTTGTTGGCTCACACTGCTTAACATTAAGTTTTACTAAGTTAGCTGGATCGATTTCTTCTCCTAGCTGTTGTAGAGAAACACCACTGGCAAGATGAGCAGCTACAGGTGCGAAAATATCTCTACCGTGAAAAGTCTTGCTAGGCGGGGAACTTCTCCAATATTTGTGATTAGTCAGTTCAACAGATGTGATCGCTGGACTTTGAGCTAATACACCACTAAATATGCCATTATCTGGCCCTACCAAAAACCCACCAGCAAATTTTACTGCGATCGCCTTTCTTTGACTCCCCACACCCGGATCTACAACTGCTAGATGTACTGTCCCCTTCGGGAAATAGGGATAAGCATTCATCAAACAAAATCTAGCAACAGCAATATCCTGGGCTGGAACTTGGTGCATCAAGTCTACCACCTGCAATTTAGGGTTGACTTGGGCAATTACCCCTTTCATTACAGCCACATAAGCATCGCGATCGCCAAAATCGCTTAATAAGGTTATGAGGTTCTGATTTATCTGCTGTTCCAACATTACAATTTAAGTTAATATATATTAAGTCAAAAGTTTCTGTAACAAAGGCTACTAAATTTGTGTTATCTTAGGAATAACAAATATAGAGAAAAAAATTAAAGGGGTTAACCACTATGAGCCAAAATAAACTCAGAGCCATGAGTGCTGCAAAAGAACTACACAAACAAAATATTCAAAGAAACATTGAGCATCGCTTAGAAATAGCTAAAGCTCATGGTGATCAAAGGCTAATTCGGCAACTAGAAGCAGAAATGAGATATTTTAGCTAAGGTCAAGTTTTCTTTTCATTGTTCATAGTGTTGTTGTGTGTAATCCCGCCTAGGCGGGTTTTCTATTATTAGGTACTTGCAGCGTAATGGCGCAAAGCAAAAAGCTCCTCCATAAATTAATATGAAGGAGCTTTTTGTATCGTA